>JBBSIF010000016.1:0-32893 GCA_038232255.1 Propionibacteriales bacterium | reverse complement strand
GCCGAAGAACCAGACGACGTGCTGCCAGAGACTCGGCCCGCCGGTGGCAGCATCGAAGATGTGCGCCCCTAGCGAGCGGTCTGCCTCGAGGGCGAGGAGCGCCCCGGCTAAGATCGGGAAAGCGATCAGCACCAGCAGCGAGGTGACGAGGATGTTCCAGGTGAAGATCGGCATCCGGAACATCGTCATGCCGGGTGCGCGCATGCAGAAGATCGTGGTGACGAAGTTGACAGCGCCGAGGATCGTGCCGAGCCCGGCCATCCACAGACCCATGACCCACATGTCCCCGCCGATGCCCGGGGACCGGATCGAGTTCGACAGCGGCGCGTACGCCGT
This sequence comes from Propionibacteriales bacterium, assembly GCA_038232255.1. Classification (GTDB taxonomy): domain Bacteria; phylum Actinomycetota; class Actinomycetes; order Propionibacteriales; family Nocardioidaceae; genus JAWWPG01. The sequence continues at coordinate 32,557 of JBBSIF010000016.1, read as the reverse complement.
CCAGCCGAAGTCGGCGGCGCCGTCCGGCGTCAGGAAGCTCCCCAGCGCGATCAGGCCGCCCATCAGGAACAGCCAGTAGCTGAACATGTTGAGACGCGGGAAGGCGACGTCCGGGGAGCCGATCTGCAGAGGCATGATCGCGTTCGCGAAGCCGATGAAGAGAGGCGTCGCGAAGAGCAGCAGCATGATCGTGCCGTGCATCGTGAACAGCTGGTTGTAGAACTCGTTGTCGACGAACTGCAGGCCCGGTCGGGCGAGCTCGGCGCGGATGACCATCGCCATCAGGCCAGCCACCAGGAAGAAGGCGAACGACGTGACGAGGTAGAGGTTGCCGATCTTCTTGTGGTCGGTCGTCGTGATGTACGAGACGATGAGCTCGCCCTTGGTCCGCCGTCGTGGCGGAGCGAGGGTGGTCGTCCTGTCGGCGTCGAGCGTCGTCATTGTCTGCTCCCCTCACTTCCTCCGTCGATACCGGTCACCTGGCGTGAGTCCTTGCCGCCGAGCAGGGTTCCGACGGCACCTGCGGCTTGCAGATGCCGCATGTGGGCGTTGAACTGCGCCTCGGTCACCACCCGCACCTGGAAGCGCATCGTTGCGTGCAGGTAGCCGCACAGCTCAGCGCACCGGCCCTGGTAGGTTCCGAGGCGCGTCGGTGTCATCGAGAACGAGTTCTCCTTGCCCGGGATGACGTCCATCTTGAAATAAAAGGACGGGACCCAGAACGAGTGGATGACGTCCGGTGAGTGCAGGTCGAAGTTGACCGACTGGTCCTTGACCAGCCACAGGTCGGGCTCGCTGTCGATGGTGCCGGCGTCGTAGACGTTGCCTCCGCCGATCGACTGCTCCCCGACGTAGTTGAAGGTCCACGACCACTGCTGCGCGGTGACGACGACGTGGTGGTCGGGGTTCGCCACGTTGGCGTTGACCTTGTCCTGCTTCTCGATCGTGAAGTAGAACAAGACCGCGACGACGATGAGCGGCGCGATGGTGTAGAGCATCTCGATCGGCAGGTTGTACCGCAGCTGCTTGGGGATCTCGTCGTCGCTTCGGCGGCGGTATCGCACGGAGGCGTAGGCGATCAGGCCCCACACCAGCACACCGACGGCCAGGGCGGCGATCCAGCTGCCGATCCAGAGATGGGAGATGTACGGCGACCTGTCGCTCGCCGCCTCCGGAAGTCCCAGCCTCTTCAGCTGGCCGGTGGTCTCGTCGGAGCAGCCAGTGGCGAGCAGCAGCGGAGCTCCGCACAGGGCGGTCGCTACGACCCTGAAGCACCTGCGCCGGGGGACGGCGCGCTCGGTGCGAGTCCGACTCACGGGGCGCCCTTCTCGTTGTCTCCTGTGCGAACGTCGATCAGCAGCACCTTACTCCGGGCCTTCTTAGCCGGTGGGAGGGGTAGGCATGTGTTCAGCTGCGCCAGCGCGTCAGCGACGCAGGCACGTCGACCCAGGTCGCGGCGCTGGACGCGGACTCCGCGCCGTACGCCGTCGACGTCCGCTCCAGGAACTGCTCCATGGTGAACGTGTACTCCTGGGTGCCGACGCATTCCACGGCGTACGACGCCAGCACGCAGCCGACCTGCGCCGCCCGCTCCAGGTCCTGCCCGGCCTCCAGAGCTGCCAGGAAGCCGGCGCGGAAGGCGTCCCCGACGCCTGTCGGCTCGATCGCCACAACGCCGGCGACGGCAGGGACAACGACGGGATCCTCACCGCGGCGTTCGACCCGGGCTCCAGCAGCTCCGAGCGTCACGACGCGGATCCCGACCTGCGCGCGGATGTCCGCCGCCGTCCAGCCGGTCTTCTGTTCGATCAGCGCCGCCTCGTACTCGTTGGACACGAGCACGGCGGCTCCGGAGACGAACCGTCGGATCGTCGCGCCGTCGGAGGAGCTGAGCTGCTGCGAGGGGTCCGCCACGAACGGCAGTCCGAGCTGTCGGCACTCCTCGGTGTGCCGCAGCATCGCCTCAGGATCGTTGGGTGCGATGACCACCTGCGCCAGGCCGCCGACGCGGGCTGCCACCGGAGCCAGCTCGATCTGGCGGGCCTCGCTCATCGCGCCGGGGTAGAACGACGCGATCTGGGCGTGGGAGGCATCGGTCGTGCAGACGAACCTGGCGGTATGGCGGGTGGACGAGTAGGCGACCGACCCGCAGTCGACGAGGTGGCTCTCGAGCCAGCTGCGGTAGTCGCCGAAGTCCGCACCGACCGCCGCCACCAGCACCGGTCTCGCGCCCAGGGCCGCCAGCCCGAACGAGATGTTGGCGGCGCACCCACCCCGCCTGACCTGCAGGTCGTCGACGAGGAACGACACGGCGATCCGGTCGAGCTTGTCAACGAGAATCGAGTCCGCGAAGCGGCCCGGGTACGACATGAGGTGGTCGGTGGCGACCGATCCGGTGACGGCGATGGGCACCGGCGAAGACTACTCGGCGACTAGTGGAACGAGTCCCCGCACGCGCAGGACCCGGTGGCCGTGGGGTTGTCGATCGTGAAGCCCTGCTTCTCGATGGTGTCCACGAAGTCGATGGTGGCGCCGCCGAGGTAGGGCACGCTCATCCGGTCGACGACGACCGCGACGCCGTTGAAGTCGCGTACGACGTCTCCGTCGAGGCTGCGCTCGTCGAAGAAGAGCTGGTAGCGAAGACCCGAGCAGCCGCCGGGCTGGACCGACACCCGAAGCTGCAGGTCGTCGCGGCCCTCCTGGTCGAGCAGCGCCTTCACCTTCGAGGCCGCGCCGTCGGTGAGCCGGACGCCGTCAGCGGGCGCCTCGGTGGTCGTCGACTGGTCCTGAACCGTCATCGTTTCCGCTCCTCGCGCTCGTGCGGTGCTCGTCGTGTCGTCTGGAGGGCCCAACACGGCGACCCCAGGACACATTCCCATGGTGTCACATCCGGCTGCTCGACCGTGAGGACGCTCACCGAGACCACGACCATGTTCGCGCCACCCGCTCCGCCAACGCCGCGAGAGTCTCAGCAGGGTTGTCCCCTCCGCTGCCCAGGTCGCCGTCCGGCACGCCGTACGCCGACTCGATCCCGAGAGCGCGCATCTCCCGGGCGCCCACCGTCACCCGCCCGGCGAGCGCGATGCACGGGCGCACGGCAGCGGCAGCGGCCGCCGCCACCCCGACGCTCAGGTGTCCCGAGCCGTCGCCGAAGTCAAGAGCCTGCTCGCCGGTGACGACCAGGTCCGCCCGGGCCATCCGACGCGACAGGCCGATGTCGGCGGCCACCGTGGCGAGCCCCGGAGCCCTGGTCGCCCCGGCGACGAGCAGCCCGTAGCCGACTCCACCGCCTGCCCCGGAGCCGCGGAGCAGCGCAGAGCCGTGGCCGACAAGGGCCGCCAGCCGCTGGAGCAGCTCGTCGACCGCTGCGACGCGCTCCGCGGCGATCCCCCGGGCGACCCCGGCGGTGCTCGTCGTCCCCAGCAGACCCAGCAGCGGCGTGTCGTCGTCGGTGGCCAGGATGAGCCGCACTCCGGCGCAGGTGTCCTCGACGCCTGACAGGTCCACCGCCGACAGCCGGTCGAGCCCCACCGCTCCCCCTGTCAGGCCGCCCGGCGGATCACCGCGCCCACCGAGAGCCGCCAGCAGCCCGGCGCCGCCGTCATTGGCGAAGATGGCGGAGCCACTCGCACCGGCCTCGGTGCCGACGACGACGCGGCTCACGCCGGCGGCGCAGGCTACGGCGACCAGCGCTCCGACGCCCAGGCTGCTCGCGCGTTCGGCGTCCGGGGCGCTTCGCAACCGGCCTGCGGCGGCCTGGGTGGACTCGACGTAGGCGCTGTCGCCCACGACGAGGACGGAGCTCGGCACCGGGTCGCCGTACGGGTCGGGGACCGTGAGTCCGACGATCTCGCCTCCGAGCGACGCGTGCAGCGCATCGACGAGACCGGCGCCCCCGTCGCTCACGGGGGCGAGCGTGAGGTCGTCACCAGGCGCTCGGCGCGCCCAGCCCGCCGCGATGGCCCTCGCGGCCTGCACCGCCGTCAGGGCACCCCCGAAGGGCCCAGGGGCGACCAGCACGCGCATCCGGCCATGCTGTCAGCCGACGTTGAGCAAGCTCCAGGTGTGGCCGCCGTCGACCGTCGTGTAGACCGAGCCCCGGTCGTAGGCAGAGCCGCCGGAGACGAGGAAGCCGTGCATAGCGTTGGGGAACTGGATGTCGTGGAACGGCAGCTCGTCGTCGATCCTCAGCACGGTCTGCCAGGACGTGCCCTTGTCGAACGTGGTGTAGAGCCAGCTGACTCCCGCGCCGGTGGCGCCGATGAACGGCTGCTGGGCGCTGGCCGCCCCGACCGCGGTCGTGTACAGGTCGACCGGTGCCGACGTGGTGGTGGTGAAGCTCCCGCCGTCGACCGAGACCCGCACGTCCTTGTACTGGTGGCTCATGCCGGGGTTGTAGCTGCAGGTCGCCACGGTCTTGTGGGGCCCTACCCAGTTGATCGACGGCAGCTGGTCGCTGGTGCATGGCTCCGGGCTCCGCGTCCAGGTTGTGCCGTCGTCGGTCCGCCAGTAACCGGTGTCGACGAAGATCCTGCCGAGCACCACTGCTCCGTGGTTGCCCTGGGTTGCCACGTCGTAGCCGCCGTCGATGTTCACGCCGTTGCCAGCGGTCTGCACGCCGGGCACCGGCGCCCACGTGTCGCTGCCTCGAGGCGAGGAGAAGAACGACGTCGTGCCGGCGTCCGGCGTACCCCTGCCGACGACCGCGTAGGCGGACGTGTCGGTGAGGCCGATGTCACCGATGCTGGGTGAGCCCCCGAGGGAGGCCTGCTGCCAGGTCCTGGCCCCGTCGGTCGTCATGAAGAGCCGGCGCCCGTCGCTGGTCAACCCGGTGCCGGGCTGCCCCGCGCGGGTGCCGGCGGCGAACACGATCTTCACCTGCAGGAAGCGGGGCGAGACGCGTACGCCGGGAACCGCTCTCTGCTGCCAGGTCGCGCCTCCGTCGGTGGTGTGGACGAGAGTCCCACACCGCTGCCGGCCATCGCGCGAGCAAGGCCGGAAGCCGAGGACCCATCCGTCGCGCGCGGAGGTCCAGGACGTCGACGAGGCGACGAAGCCGGACGTTGGCGTGGGTTCCCCCTGTGCTGCGACCTGCACCGGTGCCGACGCTGCCGCTGACAGGGGCACTGTGACTGCCGCGGCGACCAGCACCGCCGCTCCCGCATGAACGAGCCTCGAGCCGTGCCACGTGTCAGCCTCTTCCTTTCGACGGGAATCTCTGCAGAGGACGTACGACCGGCCTGTCCCGTTGCCTCAGGCGCTTCGCCCTGCTGAGGAACTACAGGCTCGCGTCTACGGGCGACCTTGCCTGGTCTGTCCCGGGGTTGGTCGCTGGCCGGAGCGAGCGTTGGGAGGCGACGGCCCCGCGGCCACCGCGCTCAGCTCGGCCGCGGTCTGGGCGATGATCTGTGAGAGCGTCGTGTCGTCGCTCCCGGTAACCCAGCGTTCGAAGGCGATCTTGAACACGGCGATGCCTGCTTCGGCGGCCAAGCCGGCGGCGGGATCTTCGACCCCACGTCCTCGCAATACCTGTGCAAGTGCTGCGGCGAGCCTGGCGAGCTTGATCAGCTCGCGCTCGTGCAGTTCGGGGTTGGCACTGATGAGCGCCTGACGGCGCTGCGCGTAGGTCCGACGCTGCTCGAAGACAGTGTCGGCTGCTTGTTGGAGAGCCGCGATCAGTGCTGCCATCGGCGTCGAGTGCGGCGGTGCCTCCTCGACGGCGTTGACCAGGAGCTCTTGCAGGAGGCTGGCCCCCCAGAACAGCACCTCGCGCTTATCGGTGAAGTAGCGGAAGAACGTTCGCTCGGTGAGCCCGGCCCGCTCAGCGATTCCAGCGACCGTGGTCTGCTCGAAGCCGCGTTCGCCGTAGAGCTCCATCGCAGCCTGCTCGAGACGGCCGCGGGCGTTGGGCTCCCATCGACTCATCGGTCGATGGTATCCGGCGTTGACAGTTACTGCCATCAGCGTGCTACGTGGATCATTTCCCGCACCTGCCGAATTTTTTCGCGATCGGGGGGCGGTGGGTCAGAGACCGGGCGCTCCCCAGAGCGCCATCCACCGGCCGAGCTCGGGCTCGATCCGCAGGTCGTCGGCGAGCACGCCGCGCACCTGCAGCTCGAGAGCGTTGTCGCGTTGGTTCTTGCCGGTGGGCGCGAACGGGTAGAACGTGCCCTGCTTGTAGAGGTACACCAGGGCGAACCGCTTGCCGTCGGCGCTGGAGAAGACGACAAGGGAGCAGAGCAGGGACGGACCGAACCCGGCGTTCTCCAGAGCGCTGTTGACCGCGTGCACGTCAGTGACCAGCTCTGACACCTGGCTCGGGTCCGCGCGGCACATGAGCCAGGTGAACCCGAAGTCGTCGGTCGTCCGCCTCACCTTCGGCCCGCCGTCGGCGTCCAGCAACGCCTGCACGTCGGTCTGGGCGGCGGCGAAAGCGCCCCCTTCGGCCTGGCGGTAGCACACCGCGGCCTCGCCGGTCGACGTGAAGCCCGAGCTGGCCTCGAGGGTGATGGCCGCGGACGGCACGGCGAACAGGTTGTCCAGGTTCGCCTTGGGCGGCTCGCTACGGCCGAAAAGGTTCTTCAGAAGTCCCACGTGACGATCCTCGCATGGCGATCCGGACGCCGGGTGACGGGACGACCGGCGCCGGGTCTCTGCGGTCAGACGGTGGGACGGGACAGGTCCGCGGAGATCCTCGCGAGCTGCTCGAGGCGCTTGTCCAGGGGCGGATGCGTGGAGAACAACCCGCCGATGGAGTGGGCGTTGAGTGCCGGCGCGAACAGGAACGCGTTGAACGCCTGGTCCTGGCGAAGGTCCCGGTTGGGGATCTTCGCGATGTCGCCGGTGATCTTGGTCAGTGCCGAGGCGAGGGCCGATGGCTTGCCGGTGAGGTAGGCACCCGAACGGTCCGCGGACAGCTCGCGGTAGCGGCTGAGCACGCGCGTCAGCAGGAACGAGATGAGGTAGACGACGATGCTGCCAAGCCAGATGACCAGCCAGATCGGCACCGCGTTGTTGTCGCGGCGCGAGCCGCCGCCGAAGTACAGGCCCCACCGCATCACGAGCCCGGCGACGACGCCGAGGAAGCCGGCGATCGTCATCACCGCGACGTCGCGGTGGGCGACGTGGGACAGCTCGTGCGACAGCACCCCCTCGAGCTCCTCCTCGTTGAGCCGTCCCATGATCCCGGTCGTCACGCAGACGACGGACTTCGAGGGGCTGCGGCCGGTGGCGAAGGCATTGGGGACGTCCATGTCGGCGATGGCGACCCGCGGCTTGGGCATGTCGGCGAGCGCGCACAACCGGTCGATCATCCCGTGCAGCTCGGGTGCCTGAGCGGGGGTCACCTCATGAGCGCGCATCGCGGCCATGGCGAGCTTGTCGGAGAAGAACCACTGGCCGACGCCCAGCACCGCGGCGATGACCAGCACCGCGGCGGCGGAGAAGCCCGCCACGATCAGGCCGACCATGACCGTGACGTAGAGCGCACCGAGCAGCAGCATGACCACGCCCATCCGGGCGGTCAGTCCTGCGTCACTTCGGAATCGGGTGGTAGCCACTGCTTGGTCGACGCCTCACCTTCTGGTCGGATGGTCTATGAGGTACGACGTTCCAGCCGCCCTCATTGTTCCTCAAGTGTGGACCATCCGGTCAAGGGCGCCGATCCGCGATCATCCGGCCCGACGCTCAGGAGGCTCAGGAGGTGGCGGCGGAGCTCGGTCAGGAGGTGGCGGCGGAGCTGCGTCCGGGGATGAGGCCGTCGTCGCTCAGCAGCTCACGCACCTCCTCCAGGGTGGCGTCGGAGAACGGCAGCACCAGGCTCGACTCGACGAGCTCGTCGGCGCCGACCTCCGTGCCGACCGACCGGACCCGCTCCAGCAGGTCGTGCAGGGCTGAGGTGAACGCCTGCTCGTCCTCGGCGTTGATGGCGGCCTCGAGTCTCTCGTCGAGGACGTTGAGCTCGTCCACAGCATCGTCGGGGACGTCGAACTGGCCCTCGGTGAGGATCCGGACGATCATGCCTTCTCCTCCTGAGCGCGGGCAGCCGTGTCAGGAGCACCGGCGGGATGCGCCTCGATCTGGTCCGGCGCGGCGGTGCCGCCGAGCTTGGCCTTCAGCTGCGCGAGCTCGGCGTCGACGGAGCTGCCGGCCCCCATCTTCTCCAGCTCCGCGGTGATGTCGTCCTTGCCGCCACCGATCGGGTCGTTGAGCGCGCCGGACTCGATGAGCTCGTCGACGGCGCCGGCCCGGGCCTGCATCTGCGCCGTCTTGTCCTCGGCGCGCTCGATGGCCATGCCGACGTCTCCCATCTCCTCAGAGATGCCGGAGAACGCCTCGTTGATCTTGTTCTGCGCCTCCGCAGCCGTGTAGCTGGCCTTCAGCGTCTCCTTCTTGGTGCGGAAGGACTCGACCTTGGCCTGCAGCCGTTGCGAGGCGTTCGTCAGCTTCTCCTCCTCACCGCGCAACTGGTTGTGCTGCGTCTGGAGGTCGGCGATCTGCTGCTGCAGGCCCGCCTTGCGGGTCAACGCCTCCCGGGCGAGGTCCTCCCGGCCCGCGGCGAGCGCCTGCTGCGCCTGACCCTGGAGCTTCTGGGCCTGCTGGTCCAGCTGTTGGATCTGGAGCTCGATGCGCTTGCGGCTGGTGGCCACGTCGGCCACCCCGCGACGGACCTTCTGGAGAAGCTCCTGCTGCTTCGTGTAGCTGTAGTCGAGCGTCTCGCGGGGATCTTCCGCGCTGTCGAGGGCCCGATTCGCCTTGGACCGGAAGATCAGTGAGATGCGCTGCATGATGCTGCTCATCGAGAGGCCTGCCCCTTCGTCGAACCCTGGGTCGTGGGTGTCGGTAGAGCCTCCAACCCTACGTGCCCGCCCAGTCAGGCGCCACGGCCGCAGCCGAGGCCCGGTAGGCTGACAACCTCACTCTGACTGCCGCCGGCGACGGCCGGTGCTGCTCGGAGAAGACGGGAGGGACGGCTGGTGTTCGGTCGACGTACGGCGCCCGAGGCGGCCCAGACGACGCAGACCGGGACCGCCCCTCCGCCCAGCGGGGCGACGGACATGACCCTCGGGAAGGGCCGGGCGACGCCCAAGCGCAAAGAAGCGGAGGCGCTGCGAAAGAAGCGGCTGACACCCCCTCGCAGCAAGAAGGAGGCTCACGCCCTCAACCGCGAGCGGGTGAAGGAGAACCGTCAGAAGCAGCGTGCGGCGCTCGCGGGCGGCGGGGACGACAAGTACCTCCCGGCGCGGGATCGCGGTCCCGTGAAGAGGTTCGTCCGGGACTACGTCGACTCCCACCGCACGATCGGTGAGTTCCTGATCCCGATCTTCCTCGTCATGTTCGTGCTGGCGCTGTTCCTCTCGCCGTACACGCAGTTCATCGGGTCGTTCGCCTGGCTCGTCGTGCTCGTGGCTCTCGCGGTCGACTCCGTCCGGATCCTGCGAGGCATGCGCAAGGCGCTGGCGGAGCGGTTCGGAACCGTGGACACGCACGGGCTCACGATGTACACGCTGATGCGATCGGCCCAGCTGCGGCGGCTGCGGCTGCCGAAGGCGACCGTGCGACCCGGAGAGCGGATCTAGCCAGCCAGTCGCGGCGCCTCAGCCCGCCTGCAGGGACATCGGTCCGTAGACGACCCGGTCATCCTCGAGCAGCGTCGCCTGGTCGGCACCGGCGTCCGCCAGCTCGTGCCACACCTCCCCGAGCCAGGACTCGGCGTCACCCTGCGCGGAGAAGGCCGGTGGCTCGAAGCCGAGCGAGACGTCGGCACCGTCAGCCCTGTCGATGCGCCAGATCCAGGACACGTCTCCTCCTCGGTCTCGACGACCACCGCTGCGCGAGTTCCGGACTCGTCGCGACGGCTCGAGCCTAGTGGCCGGGCCGCGTTGACGAGCGGTGCCCGTCCATGGCACCGTCGGAGCACCACGTGACTCCTGCGAGGGCAAGCCGGTACGAAGCCGGCGCTGACCCGCAACCGTGACCGAGACCGCGCGCTCGGAAGCCGGAAAACCTCCGGTGGTCACGCTGGCTCCCTTGTCCGTCGTGGTGTGCGGTGCGGAGCTGGACGGTGTCAGCGGTGCATCCGCTGCTGCGGTCCGGATCCCTACCCGGCCACACAGCGTGAAAGGCCTCGCCATGCTCCGCGTCCCCCGCCTGTCAGCCGTCGTGGTCGCGGCTGTCATCGCAGCCACGAGTACGTCGTTCACGGCCGCAAGCCCCGCGCTCCCTGCCAGCGGCGTCGGAGATTCCGGAGCCCGATCATTGGCGCTCCCCACGTCCGCGGCCGGTCCCCACACGCTGAAGGCCTCCGTCGGTTACACCTACTGGGGCTTCTACAGCTGGGACGCTTCCAGCTCCAGCTGGTCCTACATGAAGGTGGGCGCCAACGACCCGTCGACCGCCACCAGCAAGGACGGCTCGGTCTTCGGCTTCCGCTGGGCGCTCGTGGTCAAGGACAGCCGGCTGCCCCGGGCACCTGGCACGTTCTCGCAGCTGTGCGGCACGACCCCGAAAGCCGCCGGGAAGAAGCGCATCGGGTTCGTCCTCGACTACGGCACCCCGTCGGACGCCCCGAACGGCGACTCGACGCCGGCTCCGGAGGGGAGCTGCGCGTCCGTCGACGAGTCGGCCACCGTGCAGCAGGCGCTGCTGTCGGTCACCGATGTCCGCCTGGGGTCCAGTGGTCTCATCTGCGGCATTCACGGCTACCCGTCGAGTGGCTGCGGCAGCACCGACAAGTCGGCGACCGAGCCTCCGCCGGACAAGAAGGTCACCCTCACCCTGCCGGCCTCGGCACCGGCGAGCGGCGGCTCGTCCTCCCCCGGCAGCTCCGCCGGCTCGGGCAGCGATGCCTCGCCGGCGACCGACAGCAACGCCAGCGACACCAGCGACAGCACTCCGACCGTCCTGATCGTGGTTGGCGTCGTCGTTCTCGTGCTGCTCGTCGGTGGAGCCCTCGTCGTACGACGCCGCAGCGCCTGACGAGGACCTCGCCGTGCCCCGACTCGCTCACTCCCTGCGCCAGCCGCGCTCGCTCCACCCGGGCGCCTGGTGGCTGTGGGCCCTGGGTCTCGCGGCGACCACCAGCAGGACGACCAACCCGCTCATCTGCCTGCTGATCCTCGCCGTCGCAGGCTTCGTCGTCATGGCCCGTCGGTCCCGGGCGCCCTGGGCCTACGCGTACGGCGCGTTCCTGCGCCTCGGGCTGGTGATCATCGGTGTCCGGATCGTGCTGCAGGCGCTGCTCTCCAGCGAGTCGCAGGGGATCCACGTCCTCGTCGTGCTGCCGCAGGTGCCGCTGCCGAGCTGGGCAGCGGGGATCAAGCTGGGCGGGCTCGTGACATGGGAGGCTGTTCTCGTCGCGTTCGCCTCGGGCCTGCAGCTCGCGACGCTGATCTGCTGCATCGGTGCCGCCAACGCCCTCGCCAGCGCCACCCGCCTGCTCAGGTGCGTTCCCGGGGCGCTGTACGAGATCGGTGTCGCCTCCGTCGTGGCGCTCACCTTCGCTCCCCAGTTCGTCGCCGACGCGTCGCGGGTCAAGGCGGCGCAGCGGCTGCGCGGCTCGGACGCGGGCGGCCTGCGCAGTCTGCGCCGGACGGGCATGCCCGTCCTGGAGGGAGCCTTGAGCCGCTCCGTCGAGCTCGCCGCGGCGATGGACAGCCGCGGGTACGGACGACGCAACGACGTGAGCGTCGCCGCTCGCCGGTTCACCACCGGCCTGGTGCTGGCCGGCGTCCTGGGAATCTGCGTCGGCCTGTTCGGCCTGCTGGACGCGGGCACCACCGACTGGCTCGGGAGCGGTGCGCTTGTCGCCGGCAGCCTGGTGGCAGCCGCCGGCCTCGTCGCGGGAGGCCGGCGGACCGCGCGGACCCGCTACCGCCCCGACCCGTGGGCGCTGCCGGAGTGGCTGGTGGCCGGCTCCGGAGTCGCCTGCGCGGTGCTTATGGTCGTCGTCTCCCGCACCTCCCCGGACGCCGCCGTTCCGCCGTACCCCCTGCAGATCCCCGAGCTCCCGCTGCTCGCCCTGCTGGCGCCGTTGGTGGCGCTGCTGCCGGTGCTGGTGTCCCCTCCACCGCCTGACCGGCTGCCCGAGCCGTGATCGAGTTCCGTTCGGTCAGCGTCACCTACGAGGGTGCCCGGTCCCCGGTGCTCGACACCGTGGACGTCACCGTCGACGAGGGTGAGCTGTGCCTCGTCGTCGGACCGTCCGGCGCCGGGAAGTCGACACTGCTGCGGTGCGTCAACGGCCTCGTTCCGCACTTCACCGGCGGGACCCTCGCGGGCGACGTCCTGGTCGACGGGCGCTCGATCCGCGACAACCATCCCCGGGACCTCGCGGACGTCGTCGGGTACGTCGGACAGGACCCGGCCGCGGGTTTCGTGACCGACTCGGTCGAGGACGAGCTTGCCTACGCGATGGAGTCCCTCGCCGTGCCGCCGGCCGTCATGCGCAAGCGGGTGGAGGAAACCCTCGACCTGCTCGGCATCGTCGACGTCCGAGGGCGGCCGCTCGCGACGCTCAGCGCCGGCCAGCAGCAGCGGGTCGCCATCGGTGCGGTGCTCACCGCCTCTCCTCGCGTGCTGGTGCTGGACGAGCCCACCAGCGCCCTGGACCCGCAGGGCGCCGACGAGGTGCTGGCAGCGCTGCGCCGGCTCGTGCACGACCTCGGCGTGACGATCCTGCTCGCGGAGCATCGGCTGGAGCGGGTGGTGCAGCTCGCGGACCGGGTGCTGCTCCTGGCGAAGCCCGGCGGACGCGCCGTCATCGGTCTCCCCGCTGACGTGCTGGCGACCTCTCCCCTGGTGCCGCCGGTCGTCGAGCTCGGCAGGCTCGCAGGCTGGGCACCGGTGCCACTGACCGTGCGGGACGCCCGGCGGCGCGCTCCTGAGCTGCTTGAACGGCTACCGGCTGGGGACGGGTCACCCGCTCCGCCCCGCGCCGGGAGGTCGACCGCGCCGCCTGCCGCGGAGCGGCAGCTGGCCCGGGCCGACGGGCTGGGAGTGGGTTATCGCGGCGTTCCGGCGCTGCGCGGCGTCGACTGCACGCTCATCTCCGGACAGGTGGTCGCGGTCATGGGTCGCAACGGATCGGGCAAGTCGACGCTGCTCAAGGCGCTGATGGGCATGGTGTCGCCGACCGCCGGCTCCGTCGCGGTCGGCGGCCGGGCCCCGGCGTCCCTGCGTCCGTCGGTCATGGTGACGCTCGCCGGCCTCGTGCCGCAGCAGCCGACGGACATCCTCTACACTGAGTCCGTCGCCGAGGAGTGCCGCACCGCCGACTCCGACGCCGGCGCTCCCGCCGGCACCTGCCGTGCCCTGGTGACCAGGCTCGCCCCCGACGTACCGGACGACCGGCATCCGCGCGACCTGTCCGAGGGTCAGCGCCTCGTGCTGGCGCTCTGCGTCGTGCTCACGGCGGCCCCGCCCCTCCTGCTGCTCGACGAGCCGACACGAGGTCTCGACTACCAGGCCAAGCGGCGGCTGGTTGCCGCCGTGCAGGCCCTGGTGGCGGACGGCCACGGCGTGGTGCTCGCCACCCACGACGTCGAGCTGGTGGCTGACGTCGCGCAGCGCGTCGTCATCCTCGCGGAAGGACAGGTCGTCGCAGACGGCTCGACCGCTGACGTCGTCGCCTCCTCGGCGGTGTTCGCGCCCCAGGTCGCCACGGTGCTGTCGTCGCCGCGATGGCTCACCGTCTCCGACGTCGCTGCGTCACTCGCGGCGTCGCCCTCGCCGTCGTCGGCTACGTCGGCTCGGTGCCCGGTCGTGTCCCCGTGAGCGCTCCTCCCGCGGCCGTCGACCGCCCGCTGATCCCGCTCAGCACTCGGACCACCCTGATGCTCACGTTGGTGTCGGCCGTCGGCATCGTCGCCTTCGCCTGGCCGTTCTTCGTCACCCCCGGGGCCGCGCTCGACAGCTCGCACAGCGCCGACGCCCCCTGGTTCTTCGTGGTGCTGCTGCCGCTGCTGGCCGCCGTGGTGCTCGCGGAGATCTCCTCCGGCGGCATCGACGCGAAGACGATCGCGATGCTCGGGATGCTGGTCGCCATCGGCGCCGCCCTGCGAGCCCTCGGTCCCGGGTTCGCGGGTCTCGAGCCCAGCTTCGTCGTGATCCTGCTGGGCTCGCGGGTCTTCGGTCGGGGCTTCGGGTTCGTGCTGGGCGCGCTGACGATCTTCGCCGGGGCACTCCTCACGGGGGGCGTGGGGCCGTGGATGCCCTTCCAGATGTTCGGAGCCGGCTGGGTCGGCCTGTTCGCCGGGATGCTGCCGCGGGCCACCGGGCGGCGGGAGGTCGTCGTACTCGCCGCGTACGGCGTCGTCGCCGGCCTCTGCTACGGAGCGCTGCTCAACCTGTGGTTCTGGCCGTTCGGTGCCGACGACACCGGGCTCGGCTACGTCGCCGGCGCCTCCCTCACGTCGAACCTGCACCGGTATGCCGTCTTCTGGGCGACGACGTCGCTGGGCTGGGACATCCCCCGGGGGGTCCTGACGGCTGCGGCGATCCTCGTCGCCGGTCAGCCGGTGCTGCGGGCGCTGCGACGCACCGCGCGGCGCGGTTCCTTCAGCTGACGTCCGCCGCCGCAACGTCCGCCTATCCGGGCGCAGTCGCGCTCACCTCCCCGGACGTCCTCCGAGCTGCCACCGCCCACCGCCTCACCCGCCGCAACGTCCGCCTGACCGGGCGCAGTCGCGCTCACCTCCCCGGACGTCCTCCGCCCACCGCGTCTCCCCGCCGCAACGTCCGCCTGACCGGGCGCAGTCGCGCTCACCTCCCCGGACGTCCTCCGAGCTGCCACCGCCCACCGCCTCACCCGCCGCAACGTCCACCTGACCGGGCGCAGTCGCGCTCATCCCCCCGGACGTTGCGGCAGGTACGACGGCGAGGCGGCGCCTCACCGTGGCAGGCCGCTGGTCAGGCGGCGCCGACGTGCGGCTTGACGAACGGCGGCTTCGTCACGGTGAAGGCCTCCTGGCGGCCGCGCACGTCGACCCACACCTCGTTCCCGTCGCTGACGCCGGAGGCCAGGAGCGCGAGGCCGACGCCGGTGCGCAGGACCGGGGAGAACGTCCCGGAGGTGATCTCGCCGAGCACCTCACCGTCCGCCCCGGACACCTGCATGTGGGGGCGCGGAATGCCGCGACCTGTCGCCACCAGACCACGAAGCACGCGGCGAGGCTTCGCCGCCCGCTCGGCGCGCAGCGCGTCGTCGCCCCAGAAGGACTCCTTGCCCCATCCCACGGCCCAGCTGAGCCGAGCCTGAACCGGGCTGATCGTGGGCGAGACGTCCTGGCCGTGCAGCGGGTAACCCATCTCCGTCCGCAGGGTGTCCCGCGCCGCCAGCCCGACGGGCACGAGCCCGAGACCGGCCCCCTCCGCCAGCAGCGCGTCCCACACCGCACCCGCCGCCGCGCTGGGGATCACGAGCTCGTAGCCCCGCTCTCCCGTGTACCCGGTCCGGCAGACGACGACCGGCCCGCCGTCGTGGTAGACCTCCACGAAGGACATGTACTCGTGCCCGAAGGGCAGGCCGACGGCGGCCAGGACATCGTCGCTGTGCCGGCCCTGGACGGCCAGCACGGCGTACGAGCGGTGCAGGTTCGAGACGGTGATCTCGTCGGGCGCCGCCTGGGTGAGCAGCCGGACGACCTCAGTCGTGTTCGAGGCGTTCGGGATCAGGAACACCTCGTCGTCGCTTCTCAGGTAGGCGATCAGGTCGTCGACGACACCGCCGTCGGTCTGGCAGCACAAGGTGTACTGCGCCTTCCCGGGCTCGATCCGACGCAGATCGTTGGTGAGGCAGGCGTTCACGAACGCTGCGGCGCGATCGCCGCTGACCACCGCCTTGCCGAGATGGCTGACGTCGAAGACGCCGACACCGTGCCTGACGGCGTTGTGCTCCTTGACGGCGCCGATGTACTCCAGCGGCATCGACCAGCCGCTGAACTCCGCGAACTTGGCGCCCAGCGCGACATGGCGGTCATGCAGCGGTGATGTGAGCAGGCCCGGCGTCTCCTGATCCATGGCGTGCGAACCTACCTCAATGGGTACTGTTCCGAGAGCCACCACCGCCGCCGCAAGCACTCGAGCAAGGACTGCCCATGACCAGTGTCACCCTCAGATCCGTGTCTGCCGCGACAGTGAAGGCAGACGTCGTCGTCGTCGGTGTCCACTCCCAGGGTGAGGCGCTGGTGGCGGCAGCTGGCGCCACTGAGGTCGCCGACCGGTTCGGGCCCGGGTTCTCCGGGATGCTCGAGAGCCTCGGCGCCTCCAGCAAGCCCGGAGACGTGAGCAAGCTGTCGGGGGGTACGTCGACCAGGGCGCCGGTCGTGATCGCTGCCGGGCTCGGCGACGGCGGTGACGTCGACCTCGAGTCGCTGCGGCAGGCGGCCGGCGCAGCGGTCCGCGCGAGCGGCCGCGCCAAGACGGTGGCACTCGCGTTGCCGGCCGGCGAGGACGACCAGATCCGCGCGGTCGTCGAAGGCGCTCTGCTCGGCGCCTACACCTACGACACGTACCTGACGAAGAAGGCCGACCGGGTCGGGGAGGTCGTCGTACTCACCGAGCGGGCACGCGTGCGTTCGGCCATCGACACCGCCAAGACGGCCAGCGTCGTGGCCGACGCGGTCAACTTCAGTCGCGACCTCATCAACATGCCGCCCAACGACCTCTACCCCGAGTCGTTCGCCGCCGAGCTGAAGGCCCGGGCACACGGCTCGAGGGTCAGCGTCAAGGTCCTCGACGAGGCCACGCTGGCCAGCAAGGGTTACGGCGGCATCATGGGTGTCGGGCAGGGCTCGGCGCGCCAGCCCCGGCTCGCCCGGCTCTCCTACCGCCCGAGCAACGCAAAGGCGCATCTGGCCCTTGTCGGCAAGGGGATCACGTTCGACTCCGGAGGACTCTCGATCAAGACCGGCACCGGGATGACCACGATGAAATGCGACATGGCCGGCGCTGCCGCCGTCTCTGCGGCCGTCTTTGCCATCGCCGAGCTGAAGCTGCCGGTCCGCGTCACCGGCTACGCGTGTCTGGCCGAGAACATGCCGTCGGGACAGGCGGCGCGCCCCGGTGACGTGCTGACGATGTACGGCGGCAAGACCGTCGAGGTGCTCAACACCGACGCCGAGGGGCGGCTCGTGCTGGCCGACGGCATCTCCACCGCCACCGCCGACAAGCCCGACGTCATCATCGACGTCGCCACGTTGACGGGCGCCTGCATGATCGCTCTCGGCCGCAACACCTCCGGCGTCTTCAGCAACGACGACGACCTCCACCAGGAGCTGCCGGCCGTGGCGAAGCGGGCCGGTGAGCGGATGTGGGCGATGCCGATCCCCGACGAGATGCACGACATGGTGCGCACCACGAAGATCGCCGACCTCAGCCAGCACAACCCCGAGCCGTGGGGTGGCGCGCTGTTCGCGGCCGCCTTCCTCCGTGAGTTCGTCGGCGACGGGATCCCGTGGGCGCACATCGACATCGCCGGGCCCGCCTTCAACGAGGGCTCGCCAGCCGGCTACACCCCCAAGGGCGGCACGGGTACGGCGGTCCGCACGCTCGTCCAGCTGGCGGTGGAGCGGGCCGGCTGACCGAGGCGGACGGCTAGCCCTTGCTTCCTCCGTGCCTGCGGTTCCACTCCCGCATCCTCTCGGGGTAACCGACGACGGCGGCGTCGTAGCTCGGGATGCCCTCGCCGTTGGCGAAGTCGTGCGCCCACTCCACGGAGGGGACGCGGCGCCGGGTCCACTCACCGTCGACGGCGACGAGCAGCAGGGTCGTGTCGGTGACAGCGGTCCGCGGCTCCACGAAACCCTCGATACCGGTATGACTCTTGACCCACTCCTGGAGGTACTGGGTGTCGTCGGACTCGGCGGCGCGCAGCACTCCTGGTCTGTTGCGGCGGCGGCTCAAGAAGCCCATGTGCCCTCCACTCGTCGGCTGACGGCAAGTATTCCGCATCACCGGTGCCGTGGAAGGATCGCCGAGGGCCCGGACGGAGGCGGACGTGCCCCAGTCGCACGCAGGTAGGTCCCACGAGTCGGTCGGAGGAACGGTGGCAGGCAATCCCATGAGCTTTGACGTCCTCATCCTCGGAGGTGGCAGCGGCGGCTACGCCTGCGCGCTCCGGGCGGCCGAGCTGGGGCTCAGTGTCGCCATGGTGGAGAAGGACAAGGTGGGCGGCACCTGCCTGCACCGCGGCTGCATCCCGACCAAGGCACTGCTGAGGGCGGGCGAGGTCGCCGACACCGTCCGCGAGTCCGGGCAGTACGGCGTGCGGTCGAGCTTCGACGCCGTCGACCTGTTGGCCGTCAACGTCTACAAGGACGGCGTCGTCGCGCGCCTGTACAAGGGGCTGCAGGGCCTTGTCGCGAGCCGCTCGATCAGCGTTCTCGCGGGCAGCGGGTCGCTCCTCGGGCCGCACACCGTCGAGGTGGACGGAACCCGCTACGACGGGCGGCACGTCGTCCTCGCGACGGGGTCGTACGCGCGGTCGCTTCCGGGCCTCGAGATCGACGGCGTCCGCGTGCTCACCAGCGAGCACGCGCTCGCACTGGAGCAGCTCCCGGAGAAGGCAGTCGTGCTGGGGGGTGGCGTCATCGGTGTGGAGTTCGCCTCCGCCTGGCGCTCGTTCGGCGTCGACGTGACGCTGATCGAGGCCCTCCCGCGGCTCGTCGCCGGTGAGGACCCCGCGAGCTCCACGGTGCTCGAGAGGGCGTTCCGCAAGCGCGGCATCGCGTTCAAGACCAGCACGCTGTTCTCGTCGGTCTCGTCCAGCGACAGCGGGGTGACGGTCACCGTCGGCTCCGGCGAGACGTACGACGCAGACGTGCTGCTCGTCGCCGTCGGGAGAGGGCCGGCCACGGCTGGCCTTGGCTACGAGGAGCAGGGCGTTGCGATGGAGCGGGGCTACGTGGTCACCGACGAGCGGCTGCGCACCAGCGTGGACGGGGTGTACGCCGTGGGCGACATCGTGCCCGGCTTCCAGCTCGCTCATCGCGGCTTCCAGCAAGGCATCTTCGTCGCCGAGGACATCGCGGGCCTCGCACCCGCGCCGATCGACGAGGACGGGATCCCGCGTGTCACCTACTGCGAGCCGGAGGTCGCGTCGGTCGGCCTCACCGAGGACCGGGCACGGTCGCGGTACGGCGACGACCAGGTCGAGACCCTGACCTACGACCTCGCGGGCAACGGCAGGAGCCAGATCCTCAAGGCGCAGGGTTTCGTCAAGCTGGTCCGCCAGAAGGACGGCCCCGTCGTCGGTGTGCACATGGTCGGCGACCGCGTCGGCGAGCTCATCGCGGAGGCGCAGCTCATCGTGAACTGGGAGGCGTTCCCTACCGACGTCGCCTCGTTGGTGCATCCCCATCCGACCCAGAGCGAGGCTCTCGGCGAGGCTCACCTCGCCCTTGCCGGCAAGCCGCTGCACGCGCACTCGTGATCCTCCCCGATAGGCTGGGGCCGCGTCTGCCACCGGACACGACGGATCCACGATGTGAGGGAATGAGCTAACCACATGGCGACCGAAGTCAACCTCCCGGCGCTCGGCGAGAGCGTCACCGAAGGAACGATCACCCAGTGGCTCAAGACCGTCGGGGACGAGGTTGCCGTCGACGAGGCGCTGCTCGAGGTGTCGACGGACAAGGTCGACACCGAGATCCCCTCACCCGTCGCGGGACGGCTCCTGGAGATCCGCGCCGCCGAGGACGAGACCGTCGAGGTGGGCGCGGTGCTGGCGGTCATCGGGAACGAGGGGGAGTCGACCGGTACGACGGAGAGCGGCGCCGGGGCGACGGATGCCGGCGCCACGGATGCCGGCGCCACGGATGCCGGCGCCGCCGAGCCGGTCGAGGAGACGACCGACGAGGCGGGCGTCGACCAGGAGGACGAGGAGTCGCCGGAGGGGGACGCGACCGGCAAGGACGCAGCCGGCACGTCGACGCCCGAGCCGGACCCGCAGCCCGAGCCCACGCAGGGGTCATCACCCCCGGTCGAGGGAGCAGGCACCCAGCCTGCCGCGTCTGCCGGTGAAGGCGCGGCCGAGGCCGGCGAGACCACGGACGTCACCCTTCCGGCTCTCGGGGAGAGCGTCACTGAGGGAACCGTCACCCAATGGTTGAAGGCGGTTGGCGACGAGGTCGCCGTGGACGAGGCGCTCCTCGAGGTCTCGACGGACAAGGTCGACACCGAGATCCCCTCGCCGGTCGCCGGCAGCCTGGCGGAGATCGTCGTCGGCGAGGACGAGACGGTCGAGGTCGGTGCGGTGCTGGCGCGGATCGGCACCGGCGGAGCGACGGCCGGGTCGGCCGGCGCCTCCGGTCGGGCCGAGCGGCAGGCCCGGACGCAGTCCGAGCCGGCTCCTGCTCCGAAGCCGACCCCCGAGCCGGAGCCGACGCCCGAGCCGGAGCCGACCCCCCAACCGGAGCCGACGGCCGAGCCGCAGGCCAAGCAGGACGAAAGGCCGGCTCAGGAGCCGGCGGCCGTCAGCACCGCCGATGAGCCGGCCCCCGCCCCGACCCGGGCGCCTGACGACGACGGCGGGAGCTCCGCGGACGCCGAGGGCCGCAGCTACGTGACACCGCTGGTCCGCAAGCTGGCGTCCAAGCACGGCATCGACCTGGCAACGCTGAGCGGCAGCGGAGTGGGTGGCCGGGTGCGCAAGCAGGACGTGCTGGCTGCCGCGGAGGCCGCTCAGCGAGCCGCCGAGAAGCAGCAGCGCCAGGCGGAGCGGCCCGCCGCGGCACCGTCCGCACCGGCTCCGGCCGCCGCGGCTCCGGCCGCCAGCGCGCTGCGGGGCAAGACCGAGAAGCTCAGCAGGCTGCGCAAGGTCATCGCCAGCCGGATGGTCGAGTCGCTGCAGACGTCAGCGCAGCTGACGACGGTCGTGGAGGTCGACGTGACGGCCATCTCCCGGCTCCGCGACCGGGTCAAGGCCGGGTTCGAGCAGCGGGAGGGCGTCAGGCTGTCGTTCCTGCCGTTCTTCGCGAAGGCGACGATCGACGCGCTGAAGACCTACCCGCAGGTGAACGCGTCCATCGACACCGACGAGGGCACCGTCACCTACCACGACGGCGAGCACCTCGGCATCGCCGTCGACACCGAGCGCGGCCTGCTCGTGCCGGTGATCAAGGACGCCGGGGATCTGTCCATCGCGGGCCTGGCACGCAAGATCGCGGACCTCGCCGTCCGGACCCGGGACAACAAGGTGACTCCGGACGAGCTCTCCGGCGGAACCTTCACGCTGACCAACACGGGCAGCCGCGGAGCGCTCTTCGACACGCCGATCATCAACCAGCCCCAGGTCGGCATCCTCGGCACCGGGACCGTCGTGAAGCGGCCGGTGGTCATCGACGACCCGAACCTCGGCGAGACCATCGCCGTACGCCAGATGGTGTATCTCGCGCTGACCTACGACCACCGGCTTGTCGACGGCGCGGACGCCGCCCGCTTCCTGACGACGATCAAGCAGCGTCTCGAGGAGGCACGTTTCGAGTCCGAGCTGGGCATCTGAGGCTCAGGACGCGACGGCGTCCAGGAAGCGCCCCTGGTCGCCGGCGAGCTCGAAGCTCAGCGGGAGCGACTCCCACCGACACCGGAAGACCAGACCGGCGTCGGCGCCCTCGCCCGTGACCGCGTGGTCCCATGCAGTGTCACCGCCGCTGCGCGCCGTGACGTGGACGAACGTCGTCATGGCCGGCCCGCCGGGGTCGTGCAGTCCGAGCTCGACGGCGCCGACCTGCCCGACGAACGTCAGCCCATCGAGTCCGGTCTCCTCCGCCGTCTCCCGCAGGGCCGCGTCGACGAGCGCCTCGAACGGTGCCATGCCGCCGGCGGGTATCTGGGTCCCGGACGGCTCCGCCGGGTCGTCGTCCGCGTGGTCGAAGACGAGCAGCTCGGTGCCGGCGCCGGTGTCCCGGGTGACGTAGCAGGCCACCCGGCGCCGGATCCCGTAGATCGTCATGCCTCGACCGTACGACCGGGCTCGGTGGTGGGACGCGGCGCTGCGGCAGAATGACGCCATGATGGTCCTCCTCGCCGGCGCCTCGGGATTCCTCGGCACGGCGCTGCGCCGCCGCCTGACCGACCAGGGTCACACCACCAACCGGCTGGTGCGGACGGCGCCCGGAGGGCCGGACGAGTACCAGTGGGACCCCTACCAGGGCGAGCTGCCACGGGAGGCGCTGGCGGGCGTCGATGCCGTCGTCAACCTCGCGGGCGCGCCGATCGCCCACTGGCCCTGGACGGCGTCGTACCGGGAGAAGCTGCTGGCCAGCCGGGTCGCCACCACGAGCACGATCGCGACCGCCGTGAGCCGCGTCGAAGGGCCGCTTCCCGCCCTCGTCAACGCCAGCGGCGTCGGCCTCTACGGTCCGGATCGAGGCGACGAACAGCTCGACGAGGAGTCGACGCGCGGCGACGGCTTCCTCGCCGGCGTCGTCGAGCGGTGGGAGGCTGGCACCCAGTCCGCGGTCGACGCCGGCGCCCGCGTCGTGCTCGCGCGCACGTCAGTCGTGCTGGACCGGGCCGGCGGAGCGCTGCCGGTGCTGCGGCTGCCGTTCCGCCTCGGCGTCGGCGGGCGTCTCGGCAGCGGCCGGCAGTGGTTCCCGAGCGTGAGCCTCGACGACTACCTGGCGGCGCTGACCCGTTTCGTGACCGACCCCGAGATGTCCGGCCCCTACAACGTCGTCGCTCCGGAGCCGGCCACCAACGCCGAGCTGACTGCGCTGCTCGGGTCGCTGCTGCACCGGCCCGCTTTCCTGCGGGTGCCCGCCTACCCACTGGAGAAGCTCCTCGGGGACCTGTCGGGCGAGCTCCTCGGCAGCCTCAAGGTGGCGCCGAGGCGGCTCCTGGAGTCCGGCTTCCGGTTCGCGCACCGCGACCTGGAGAGCCAGCTGCGCGCGGCCTTGGGCTAGGCCAGGCTGATGCCCGCGATCCGCCAGCCTGCTGCCGTCATCACCAGCCGGATCCGGTGCCGGGTCGGAAGGTCGTGCGGCAGCGGCTGGGCGGAGCCCTGCGCGTCATGCGCGACGGCTTCTCCCAGCGCGTCCACGACGACGAGCGAGGCTCGGTTCGGCAGCTGGCGCTCCAGCGTCACGACCATGCACCGAGTCCGCACGCCGCTGACCCGCAGCCCGCGGCGCACGTACGCCCGCAGCATCCGCACGTCCTGCGCCAGCTGGACCGACCCCGGCAGGTAGACCGAGCGCAACATCTGCGGCCTCCCCTGTCGCCAGGCAGTGGCGCGCCGGCTCAACAGATCGGCGAGGACGTGCGACCACCGTGGGTTCATCGTCGCGCTGTGCTGAATGCCGCGCCCAGCGGACGCAGACTCCTGCGTGCGGTCGACGGCGTGCGCCGCGCGCTGCGCCAGCACCGTCGCCGACGATGCACTCCGGTCGGAGACACTTCGTGGGTCTCCGTGGAGCAGCAGCACAGCGGGGACCACGGCCGAGACCACGGCGACACCCAGCATGGCCGCGGCCCTCGCCGTCGGCAGCGGCCGACCGTCAGCGGCGCGGCTGCGACGGACGGGAATGAGCATCGACCAAGCCTGCCGCAGCATGGCGACTGCGTGCTCGCGTTGTCCACAGGCTCAGTGCGCTCGCGCGTCACAAGCGGGGGTCGACCGGCTCCGACTCGAGGGCGAGTACGGCGAACACCGCCTCGTGCACGCGCCACAGCGGCTCGTCGCGAGCCAGCCGTTCCAGAGCCTCCAGCCCGAGCGCGTACTCGCGCAGCGCCAACGAGCGCTTGGAATTGAGGTTGCGGTCGCGCAGCCGCGCCAGGTTCGGCTGCTCCGTGTAGTCGGGGCCGTAGATGATGCGCAGGTACTCGCGTCCCCGCACCTTGAGGGCCGGCTGCGCCAGCCCGCGGCGTCCCCGCGACAGGTTGGCCAACGGCTTCACGACCATGCCCTCGCCGCCCTCCCGGGTGAGCGACTCCCACCAGGCGACGCCGGCGGCGACCGACTCCGGGTCGGTCGTGTCCACGACGATGCGCCGGGTGGTGCGGAACACCTCGGGTCGCGCGGCGACGAGGCGGTCAGCGACGGCCAGGTGCCAGCCATGGTCGCGGTCGGCGTAGGTGCAGCCCTGCGACGCGAGCAGCTGGAACGGCGCCAGGACCACGCCGTCAAGGCCGTCAGTCGCCCAGCAGTAGCGCCGGTAGGCGTCGGTGAACGCCTGCGCGTTGGCGGCTCTGGCCGTCGTACGCGCTAGCAGATCGCCGACATCGACGCCGCGTGCGCGGGCCGCCTCCAGCCCGTCCAGTGCCGCGGACAGCGCCGCCCGAGCCGACGATCCCACAGCGGCGTACTGCTCCCGCAGCAGCTCCTCGGCCTTGGCGGACCACGGCAGCAGCTCGCAGTCCAGCAGCAGCCACTCGGTGTCGAGCTCGTCCCAGAGGCCGGCGGCGCCGAGGGCCAACCGAACGCGGCCGAGCAGGAGCTCGGCGACGTCCTGGCCGAAGAAGGAGCGACCGGTGCGGGTGTACACCGCGCCGGACTCGCCCTCGGTGGCGCCGAACCTGACCTGCGCCGCTGCCGCGTCCCGGCAGACCAGCACCATCGCGCGGGAGCCCATGTGCTTCTCCTCGCAGATGAGCCGGGTGATACCGGTTGCTCCGTACGACGCGAACGCCTCGTCCGGGTGCTCCAGCAGGTCGGTCCGCTTGGAGCTGGCGACCGGAGAGGTCGTCGGCGGTAGGTATGGCACCCACCGAGGGTGCAGCGCGAACCGGCTCATGACCTCCAGCGCACCGGCGGCAGACTCCTCGCGCACCGTCACCCGTCCGTGGGATGCGGTCTCCACCACCCGCTTGCCCAGCACGTCCCCGATGTCGAGCTGGTCCCGGTCGCGACCTCTCGCGGCCGCGCCGGCCACGGGAAACGGCTTGACCGGCTCGTACCAGACCTTCTCGGCAGGGACGGACACCACCTGTCTCTCCGGGTAGCGCAGGGCGGTCAGCTTCCCGCCGAACACGCAACCCGTGTCCAGGCACATGGTGTTGTTCACCCACCCGACGTCAGGTGTGGGTACGTGTCCATACAGCACCATCGCCTTGCCGCGGTAGTCGTTCGCCCATGGCAGGCGCACCGGAAGGCCGAACTCGTCGGTCTCGCCTGTCGTGTCGCCGTACAGCGCGAAGCTGCGCACCCGCCCGGATGCGCGCCCGTGGTACGCCTCCTTCAGGCCGGCGTGCGCGACGACGAGACGGCCGCCGTCGAGCACCAAGTGGGACACCAGCGAGTAGCAGAACGCCGCGACCTCCTTGCGGAACTCCTCCGATTCGTCCGCGAGCTGAGCCAGGGTCTCCGCCAGGCCGTGACTGACCTGGACCTGCCGCCCGCCGAGTGCGCGGATCAGCTTGTTCTCGTGGTTTCCGGGGACACAGAAGGCATGTCCGGAGCCGACCATGCCCATCACGAGCCGGAGCACGCCCGGAGAGTCGGGGCCGCGGTCGACGAGGTCGCCCACGAACACCGCCCGCCGGCCCTCCGGGTGGGACGCGTCGACGAGGCGGCCCTGCGCGTCGGCGACGAGCTGGTATCCCAGCGTCTCCAGCAGGGTCTGCAGCTCGGCGCGGCAGCCGTGGACGTCGCCGACCACGTCGAACGGGCCGTGCTCGTCGCGGAAGTCGTTGAGCAGCCGCTCCCGTACGACGACCGCCGCCGCGACCTCCTCGACGTCGCTGAGCACGTGCACCGTGCGGAAGCCCTCCTTGGTCAGCGAGCGCATGGATCGGCGCAGCTGGTCACGCTGTCGACGGACGACGGGTGCGCCGTGCTGACGGTCCGACCGCTCGGCGTTGCGTGCGACGCACAGCTGTTCGGGGAGATCCAGCACGATGGCGACCGGGAGGACGTCGTGGGCCTTCGCTAGGTCGACGAGCTTGCGACGGGCGTCGCTCTGCACGTTGGTGGCGTCGACGACGGTGAGGCGCCCCGCCGCCAACCGTTTCCCCGCGATGAACTCGAGGACAGCGAACGCGTCAGCAGTCGCCGCTTGGTCGAACTCATCGTCGGACACCAAGCCGCGGCAGAAGTCGCTGGAGATCACCTCGAACGAGCCGAAGTGCGCCCGCGCGAACGTCGACTTGCCGGAGCCCGAAACGCCGACGAGAGCCACCAGGCTCAGCTCGGGTATCCCGAGTCGTGTCATGACGCCTGCCGCTGCCGGGCGTCGGTCCTGCTGAACACGGCCAGCTGCGTCGGGGCTCCCACTTCTGGGTCGGGGTCGCCGACCGGGCGGAAGTCGACGAGGTAGCCGTTGCGCTCGCCGACCGCGTCGGCCCATGCCGTGAACTCCGCGCGTGTCCACTCGAAGCGGTGGTCGCGGTGCCGCATGGCGCCGGGAGCCAGTCCGTCGTACCGGACGTTGAACTCGGCGTTCGGTGTGGTCACGACGACGGTCCCGGGGCGCGCCTGGGCGAACACCGTGGTCTCGAGAGCCGGAAGCCGCTCGGGGTCCAGGTGCTCGATGACCTCCATGAGGACGATCGCGTCGTACCCGGTGACGCGCTTGTCGCGGTACGTCAGCGACGACTGCATGAGCCGAAGCCGCGCCCGCTGGCTGTCGGGCATGCGGTCGAAGTTCATCCTCCGCTCGGCCATCTGCAGCGCACGCGGCGACACGTCGACGCCGACGACCTCGGTGAACGCGGGATCCGTGATGAGCTCGCGGAGCAGGCCACCTTCACCACAGCCGAAGTCGACGACCCGGGCGGCGTGAGCGTCCCGCAGTGCCTGTATGACGACGTGCCTCCGGCTGACGACGAGCGGCGTGACGCGGGCCGCGGGCTCGGCGTCGTCCGCGACGGCGTTGTCGAGCGCCTCGGGCGGAAGGTCGTCTACCTCGGCCAACCGCGCCACAGCGGAGGCGATGAGCTCACGCTGGTGGGCGAGATAGCGACGCGTGATCACCTCGCGCGCCGGGTGGCCCGCGAGCCAGCCCGCGCCGGCGCGGACCAGCTTGTCCACCTCGTCGGACGACACCCAGTAGTGCTTCGCCGTGTCCAGCACCGGCAGCAGCACGTAGAGGTGGGACAGCGCGTCGGCCAGCACCAGCTGTCCGCGCAGCCGTACGTCGACGTAGCGCGACTCACCCCAGGCGGGGATCGTCTCGTCCAGCGCGATCGGCGCAGCCGCCACGGACCAGCCCAGTGGCTCGAACAGCTCCCGGACCATGGCAGCGCCGCCGATGCTCGGCACCGCTGGCACGTGGATGTCGAGTGGGAGCCGCTGGTCGACGAGCTCCGGTCGCGCGTCGCACCGCCTCCCCATCGCCGTCCGGAAGACCTTGCCGAGAGCGACCGCCAGCATCGAGGAGGCGGCATACGGTCGGTCGTTCACGTACTGGCTCAGCGCGAAGGCGTCTGCTCCGGACCGGCGGCCGCGCACCAAGGCGATCGGGTCGATCTCGAGGACCAGGGCGACGGTGCACCGCTCAGGCGTGGCTTCGGGATACAGGACGTGCGCGACACCGGCCGACACGTCGAACGTCTGGGCGCGGTCGGGGTGCTTGTGAAGCAGATACCCGAGGTCGGTCGCCGGATGCGCGGTGGAGGTGATCGTCAGGTACACCGGGCCATTCTCCACGAAGGCCGCCCGGCGCGATGACGCCAGCGGAGCAGCTCCAGCCGCGCACCTAGAATCGGTCGCGTGAGGATCGCCGCCCCGTCATCGACGCCTGGGACAGCCGAATCGGCGAGCACCCGTCACGATCTGCACGTGAGGAGACTCGGGTACGGCGACCGCGCCGTGGCCTACCCCGAGGCGTGCGAGCTGCAGCGCCGGCTGCACGCGCAGCGCGTCGACGACGAGATCCCCGACACCGCGCTGTTCCTCGAGCATCCCTTCGTCTACACGGCCGGCAGGCGGACCGAGCCGCAGGACCGGCCCGCCGACGGAACCTCCGTGATCGACGTCGACCGCGGCGGCAAGATCACCTGGCACGGGCCCGGTCAGCTCGTCGCCTACCCGATCACGAAACTACCGGGCCACGTCTATGTCGTGGACTTCGTCCGGCGGCTCGAGGAGGCGCTGATCGGGGTCTGCCGCGACCTGGGGCTGGCGACGGGACGGGTCCCGGGCCGCAGCGGTGTGTGGCTCGCAGCCGACGGCTCCCGGCCGGAGCGCAAGGTGGGCGCCCTCGGCATCCGGGTCTCCCGCGGCGTCACGATGCACGGCCTCGAGCTCAACTGCGACAACACGCTGGTCGGTTTCGACGCGATCATCCCGTGCGGCATCGCCGACGCTGGCGTCACGACTCTGAGTCGCGAGCTCGGGCGCCGCGTTCCGGTCGAGGAGGCCGACCCGCTGCTCGAGCGACACCTCCGCGACCTGCTGAGCTGGTCGCCGTTCACCCGCTCCCCCGACATCGCGCGAGCCGGGACGACGGGAAGCCCGCCTGCCCCGCCAGCGTAGGCTGGCAGCGTGACGATAACCGCGGACGGACGGAAGATGCTGCGCGTCGAGGTGCGCAACGCAGAGACTCCCATCGAGCGCAAGCCCGGCTGGATCAAGACCAAGGCGACGATGGGTCCGGAGTACCGGCACCTGCAGTCGCTGGTCAAGAGCGAGGGCCTGCACACCGTCTGCCAGGAGGCCGGCTGCCCCAACATCTTCGAGTGCTGGGAGGACCGCGAGGCGACGTTCCTCATCGGTGGCGACCAGTGCACGCGGCGCTGCGACTTCTGCCAGATCGACACCGGGAAGCCGGCCGACCTCGACCGCGAGGAGCCCCGGCGGGTGGCCGAGAGCGTCCGGCAGATGGAGCTGCGCTACGCGACCGTGACCGGAGTCTGCCGCGACGACCTGCCCGACGAGGGCGCCTGGCTGTACGCCGAGACGATCCGCCTCATCCACGCGCTCAACCCCGGGGTCGGCGTCGAGATGCTGGCGCCGGACTTCAGCGCCAACCCCGACCTCCTCGGCCAGCTGTTCGACGCCGCCCCCGAGGTGTTCGCGCACAATCTCGAGACCGTGCCGCGGATCTTCCGCCGCATCCGGCCGGGCTTCCGCTACGAGCGGTCCCTCGACGTCCTCGCGATGGGCCGGTCCGTCGGCCTGGTCACGAAGTCCAACCTCATCCTCGGCATGGGCGAGACCCGCGACGAGGTCACCGGCGCCATGGAGGACCTGCGTTCCGTCGGGACCGACCTGCTGACGATCACGCAGTACCTGCGTCCGTCGGCGCGTCACCACCCGATCGAGCGCTGGGTCAAGCCCGAGGAGTTCGTCGAGCTTCGCGACGAGGCGCTGGCGCTCGGCTTCGCGGGCGTGATGAGCGGGCCGCTCGTGCGGTCGTCGTACCGCGCAGGACGGCTCTACCAGCAGGCGCTCGAGTCGCGGCGTCTCAGTGGCGCCACTGCCTCCTGACCGGTCCGACGACGCAGAAAGCGGTACGACGATGGCACTGAAAGGCCTCCGCGGAAGGGGCTCGGCGAAACCGGCCGGGGCGACGAAGGTGGAGTCGGCCGAGAAGAAGCAGGGCTCCGTCCGGCGCATCTACGCGGCGTACAAGATGACCAAGCAGCGGGACAAGCGGGTCGGGCTCGTCACGATGGCGTGGTTCCTCGGGGTCGGGCTGCTGGTCGGCCTGCTGCTCACGTTCCTGCTGACCTGGTACGTCGGAGTCCTCGGCGGGTTGATGGCAGGCGCGCTGGCGTGGCTGATCGTCTTCGGGCGGCGCGCCGAGCGGGCGGCGTACGCCGAGGTGGAGGGTCGGCCGGGGGCGGCTGGCGCGGCGCTGGGGATTCTGCGCAAGGGCTGGCAGGTGCAGCAGGCCGTCGCCGTGACGAAGAACCAGGACCTCGTGCACCGGGTCGTCGGGCGGCCGGGAGTGATCCTCGTCGGCGAGGGCAATGTCGGTCGGGTGCGCAACCTCCTCGCGGTGGAGAAGAAGAAGCACGCCCGCGTGGTCGGCGAGGTGCCGATCTACGACATCGTCGTGGGTGAGGGCGCCGTCGACACCGTGGCCGTACCCGCCCTGGCCAAGCACATCCAGAAGCTGCCGCGCAACATCACTCCGGCCGACGTCACCGACGTGCTGCAGCGGCTGCGGGCGCTCGACGCCATGCGGCCGCAGATTCCGATCCCCAAGGGCCCGATGCCGACGACCGCGAAACAGGCGCGGGCCGCCATGCGGGGTGGGCAGCAACGCCGCTGAGCTGTGCGCGCCTGCCCTCCCCGATTCGCCTGCTGTTGCGCCCCCAACCCCAACGCCAGACCGCAGACGAATCCCGCCCTCCCTGATTCAGTCTGTGGTTCGGCCATCCACCGTTCGCCCATCGCAGACGCATCACCCGCATCACCCGCCGCTGTCATTCGGCCCGCGTCGTCTCAGCGTCGTACGGCGACCGAGTCGACAGCCAGGTCGTGCAGACCTCGCTGGTCGTTGTTGTAGATCACCGGGGGGATCACCAGGCAGAGCAACAGAGTGCGGCCCGTCGCCCGCAGCAGGTCGAGGCGGGCGCCGTCCAGCCGCCGAACCTGCACCCTCGTCACGAGCTGGCCGGCGGATCCGCCGAGGGTCGCGGTGAGCACGATCGTCTCGACGGCGAAGACGGTCAGGGGGAGCCACCGCTCCCACCCGACCAACGGCGAGAGCACGCTGTGCCCGGTGAACACGCTGGCCGCCAACGTCGAGGCGATCCAGTCGATGACGAGAGCGAGCACCCGGCGGCCCCAGCCTGCGACAGCTCCCGGGCCGGACTGCGCAAGACCCAGCCGCTGGCCGGTCCAGGCCTGCCCGGTCGGTTGCCCCTCCGGCTCCTGCGCCGCTGGCCGTTCTTCGCTCGGCGCTGCCACCGGCGCAACGTAACACGGCGGAAACACGACGGACACGGGAGGGAAATGCGGCCGCCTTATCGTGGCGCACAACCACGAGGACGGGTCTACCCGGACGGCAGGCCCGCAAGGAGGACTGATGTTCGCAGACCGCGAAGCACTGCTCGCCTACGTCGAGGAGGAAGGCGTCGAGTTCATCGACGTGCGCTTCTGTGACCTGCCGGGGGTGATGCAGCACTTCACGGTCCCGGTGTCGTCGTTCGGCCCGCAGGTCTTCGACGACGGCCTGATGTTCGACGGGTCCTCGATCCGCGGCTTCCAGGCCATCCACGAGTCGGACATGGCACTGCTGCCGGATCCGACGACGGCGTACGTCGACTCGTTTCGCGCTCACAAGACGCTCGTGATCAACTTTGTCATCCACGACCCGAACACGTTGGAGGCCTACAGCCGCGACCCGCGCAACATCGCCAAGAAGGCGCAGGCCTACCTGGCGAGCACGGGCATCGGGAACCAGGCGTTCTTCGCGCCCGAGGCCGAGTTCTACGTGTTCGACGACGTCCGGTTCGAGACCAAGCAGAACACCAGCTTCTACTCGATCGACTCCGTCGCCGGCGCCTGGAACACCGGTCGTGAGGAGGTTGGCGGCAACCGTGGTTACAAGGTCAAGTACAAGGGCGGCTACTTCCCGGTGCCACCGGTCGACCACTTCGCCGACCTCCGCGCGGAGATGACCGTCGAGCTCGAGGCCGCCGGGCTGGTCGTCGAGCGCCAGCACCATGAGGTCGGCACGGCCGGGCAGGCCGAGATCAACTTCCGCTACGACGAGCTGCTCACCACCGCCGACAACGTGATGAAGTTCAAGTACATCGTGAAGAACGTCGCCTGGCGCAACGGCAAGACCGCCACGTTCATGCCCAAGCCGATCTTCGGCGACAACGGGTCAGGGATGCACTGCCACCAGTCGCTGCGGCAGGATGGCGAGCCGCTGTTCTACGACGAGTCCGGTTATGCGGGGCTGTCCGACACCGGCCGCCACTACATCGGCGGACTGCTGGCCCACGCGCCGTCCCTGCTGGCGTTCACGAACCCGACGGTGAACTCCTACCACCGGCTGGTGCCCGGCTTCGAGGCGCCGGTCAACCTCGTGTACAGCCAGCGCAACCGCTCGGCATGCATCCGTATCCCGATCACCGGCTCCAACCCCGCGGCCAAGCGCATCGAGTTCCGCTGCCCCGACCCGTCCGCAAACCCCTACCTCGCGTTCTCGGCGATGCTGCTGGCGGGCATCGACGGCATCAAGAACAAGATCGAGCCACCGGACCCCATCGACAAGGACCTCTACGAACTGCCGCCCGAGGAGCACCAGGACGTGGCGACCGTGCCGTCGACGCTGACGGAGGTCCTCGACGCCCTCGAGACCGATCAGGAGTACCTGCTCGAAGGCGGCGTGTTCACACCTGATCTGTTGGAGACCTGGATCGAGTACAAGCGCGTCAACGAGGTCCAGCCGATGGCGCTGCGCCCCCATCCCCATGAGTTCGACCTCTACTACGACATCTGATTCAGGGGTTTTCGACCCCCATCGGTAGTTGCCGAAAACGGCGGCTGACCTGCGGAAACGTCTTTCGGCGTCTTCCAGTGTCAGCCGTCGTTTTTCGTTGTTGTGCGTCCCCAGTGCACCCCACGCGCGATCGCAACCTGCGACAGCATCTCCAAGCGTCCCCGCCGAGGTGGTGCCGCTGGGTTGCATTTCTCACGTCGCGGCGACGTAGCGTTCTG
>JBBSIF010000015.1:0-33694 GCA_038232255.1 Propionibacteriales bacterium | reverse complement strand
CGTCGAGGTCGTCTCGGAAGGACAGTGGCGGCACTTCCCCGATTAGCCGCCGGTACGCGCGGCAGCAACCAGACAAACATCGACGTGAGTTACTCCGGCACGTAGCGTCCCGGTCGACGCGATCGTGTTATACCGCCGCGTAGAGGCCAAGGGGACACACCGACTACGCCTTGGCACGCCTGCATGCTGGACACGCTGTTCGATCCACGGTCCTCCCTGGCACCGGGCCGAACAACGGCAGACACGACCAGCACACAGACGAAGTAGTGCCTCACCGACACGCTCACCGAGTGGCTCACCGCTGCCGGAGGGTGCCTCACATCACTCTCGAGCCCTCTGGATAACGCGCCCCCGAGCGACTTTCGGGGGCAGCGTTTGCGGACACGGTGCGGACAATGGAGCCCGATTAACGATCAGCGACCGCCTCCGGATCTCTCCGAAAGCGGCCCCTGACCTGCGGTTTTGACTTGTAGCGGGGGCAGGATTTGAACCTGCGACCTCTGGGTTATGAGCCCAGCGAGCTACCGAACTGCTCCACCCCGCGGCGGCTGCTTGCGCAGCGACGGCAACCCTACAAGCGGGCCCCCGGTCCGATCAAGTCGCCCGCAAGCCGCGGCTCGGACCCGTCCCCGGCGGCGAGCCCCCCTCAGCCTGATGGGGCGGCAGGCGACGCGGGTGGCGTCGGCCCGGACCCTGATGGCGTCGTAGGGTCAGTGGGCGTGGTTGGCGCGTTGGCGGTCTGGTTGCGCAGCTGGATAGCCTTGTTGAGCCAGAACACGCCGTCCGCGTTGGCCTTCTGGTAGGCGCCGAGGTCACCCCGCTGCAGGTCCGCCTGAGCAGTGGCGAAGGCAGCCTGCGCGTTCGCGAGGTACGCCGTGATCTGCTGCTCGACGGTCTGGTTGCCGCCACCACCTCCTCCGCCGCCGCCGGTCGGAGGAGGGTTGCCCCCGCCGTCGGGGGGTCGCGGCGGAGTCGAGACGTCGAGCGCCCGGGCCACTGCCTGATCGAACGTCGTACCGATGCCGATCCGGTCACCGAGTGCGACGGTGACGAACTGGAGGATCGGGAAGGAGCCGGTCCCGCTGCCGTAGGTGTAGACCGGCTGCGCGTACAGCATCTCCCCGCCCAGCGGCAGGGTCAGCAGGTTGCCCCGCAGCACCCTCGTGCCCGTCCTGCTGAACGGCAGCAGGGATCTGGTCACGGCCGGGTCGTTGGTCAGCTGGTTGGACATCTGCCCGGGGCCGTCGACCGTGTTGTCACTGGGCAGCTCGAGCACGGTGATCTTGCCGTAGTCCTCACTCGAGGCGTCCGCATCGACCGAGACGAAGCTCGCCAGGTTCGATCGGCTCTTCGGGACGTAGACGCTGCTCAGCGAGAACTGCGGATCCTTCCCTGGAAGCTGCACGGTCATGTAGAACGGCGGCTGCGCCTGGTGACTCGAGATGTCGGTCGGGTCCTCCGGCACGGTCCAGTTGCTGGAGCCGCTGTAGAACGTCGACGCCTGAACGACGTGGTAGCGCGACAGCACCTGCCGCTGGACCTTGAACAAGTCCTCCGGGTAGCGGAAGTGCGCCAGCAGGTCCGGCGAGATGTCGGACTTCAGGGACACGACGCCGGGGAAGGCCTTCATCCACGTCGCGAGGATCGGGTCCGAGGTGTCCCACTGATAGATCTTCACCGCGCCCGTGTAGGCGTCGACGGTCACCTTCGCGGAGTTGCGGATGTAGTTGACCTTGTCCGACGGCTGGCCGGCTACCGCGTTCTCGGGCGTCAGGGAGTCGCTCGTCGCCGTCCTGAGGTCGACAAGGTCCGACATCGGGTAGTGCGCGGACGTCGTGAAGCCGTCCATCAGCCACTTGAGGTGGCCGTCCACCACCGCTGGATAGGGATCACCGTCGATCGACAGCCACGGCGCCACCTTCTTGACCATCGTCAGCGGGTCGCGGTTGTAGATGACCCTCGAGTCGGCGTTCACCCGCTCCGACAGCAGGACCGAGGAGTCCCAGAACTTGGCCGAGTAGAGGATCTGGCGGAACGTCGACCCGACCCCCACTCCCCCGTTGCCTACGTAGGTCGAGTTCTGGTCGGCGCCTGTCCCACTGATCTGAGGGATGTTCAGCTCGACCGGCGCCGAGCCGGGAGGCGCACCCACGATGGAGTAGTTGGGTTCGCTCTCACCGAAGTAGATCTGTTGGCGGAAGGGGCCGAGCTGGCCGGTCGCCGGCAGGTTGCGCTCTGCCCACACCGGGTGGCCCTGCACGCCCCGCTTGTTCGCGTAGCCCGCAACGAGCCCGTAGCCGTGGGTGTAGACGGTGTGGTCGTTGTTCCAGTTGCGCTGGTCACCTCGCAGGCCGTTGAGGTTCAGCTCCCGAGCCGACACGACCACGTCCTGTGGCAGCGGATCGCTGCCCAGCTGATAGCGGTCCACGTCGAGCACGTCCGGCATCGTGTAGAAGCCCCGCATCTGCTGCAGCTGCACGAACGCCTGGGAGATGAGCCGCGGGTCGATCACCCGCACGCCGGGAAGTGCGTCGGCCTCGTCCTTGAGCTGCGTGGCGGTCAGCGTCGTCACGCCGGGGTACTTCTGGATGTCGACGCCGTTCAGGTCATAGGCGCTGCGGGTCGCGACGATGTTTCGCTGGATGTACGGCGCTTCCTTGTCTGGTTCCGACGGCTTCACCTGGAAGCGCTGCACGATCATCGGCCAGATGCCGCCGATGAGGACGGCGGACAGCACGAGCAGACCGAACCCCAGCAGCGGGAGCAGCCATCCGGGCCGGAAGACGTTCACGAAGAACAGCAGCGCACAGAGGATCGAGATGATCATCAAGGCGTTCTTCGACGGCAGGACGGCATGCGCGTCGGTGTACGTGATGCCGGTGATGAGCGACCCCTCGTGCGTCGCCAGCCCGAACCGGTCGAGGTAGTAGGCGACAGCCTTGAGCGCCACGAAGAGGCCAAGCAGGACCGACAGGTGCACCTGCGCCGACGTCGTGACCTTGTCACGCTTGGCGGGCAGCCTGATCGCGCCGTACAGGTAGTGCGTCGCCACCGCCGCGATCAGGGAGAGGATCAGCACGGTGAAGCCGAAGCTCAGCAGGTAGCGATACCACGGGTAGTCGAAGACGTAGAAGCCGATGTCCTTGTGGAAGTACGCGTCGTTCTGCCCGAACGCCACCCCGTTGCGCCACATCATGTACGTCTTCCAGCGGCCGCTCGCGCTGGCGCCGGCGAACAGGAACAGCATGAGGCCCAGGGCGACGAGAACCCATCGACGGAAGGGGTCCAGCGCATCCTGGTAGCGCTCGATCGTCGGGTTCCGGTAGCCGTCGCTGAGCATGATAGGCCGCATCCGATAAGCCAGGATGACGTTGCCGACAACGGCTCCGGAGAACAGGAGCCCGAGGATCATGAACAGGACGACGCGGGTCCACAGGATCTTGCTGAACACCGATCCGTAACCCAGGGACTGGTACCACAGCCGGTCCGTCCAGACCTCGACGAAGACCGACCCCAGGACGACGAGCGCCACCACGATCGCCAACGTGGGCAGCAGTGCACGTGGCCGGCGCGACGCGACCCGACGCGAACGGGGGACGGCGGTTGCGCCGTCGCCCGCCTCGAAGATGTCACTCATCCGGACCCCCCTCGTCGCCGTCGCCACCGTCGTCCTCCTGCTCGTCCTCCAACGTCTCCCGCAGCGCCGTGACGAGCTGCGGCACGAGATCCTCGCCGTGCAGGAGGTCGTCGTCGTCGTCGCGCGAGCGCAGCCGCAACAGGCAGTGCGCCTCTCCGGATCGCAGCACCCCGGCCACGATGCGGACGTCCTCGCGGGCTGTGTGCTGCGCAGCGAACGCGACGGCGCCCTCCTCGTCGTCCGGTACGTCGGTCTCGACCGACGGCGGGAGGACGACGCGCTCCACCACCGCCAGTACACCGACCACGGACGGTGGCCAGGCGATCATGCTCAGCAGCTCCTCCAGCGTGCGGTCGTTGCCATCGATCTCCTGCTCCACCGGAGTCAGCGGCTCCGCCGTACCCGAGTGCACGCCCAGCTCCATCGCGAGGTCGGGCTCCGCCTCGACGAGGTCCGCGGTGGGCACCAGGGCGAAGAGACGCCCCGGCTGGTCCCACCCGTCGTCGCCGACGTAGTGCTCCACCTCCACCGTGGCGGTGCGCAGCGACAGCGCCGCAGACGTGGTCGGTGCGGTGCGTGTCATCGGCGCCCGCCGATCGCCGTCACGAGCCGCACCGGGTGATCGCGGACGTGTTGCCCGAGGCGAGCGCCCGCAGCGCGGTGACCGCGGAGTCGAGGGTGTCGACCTTGATCAGCTCGATGTTGTCGGCGAGCGAGGACGCTCCTGCCTCGGTGCAGTTGTCCGCCGGCACCAGGAAGTACTTCGCGCCCGCGGCGTAGGCGCCTGCGATCTTCTGCTGGATCCCGCCGATCTCACCGACAGCGCCAGCCGCGTCGATCGTCCCGGTGCCGGCGACGAACCTGCCTCCGGTGAGCGATCCCGGGGTGATCTTGTCGTAGATCGCGAGTGAGAACATCAGCCCGGCACTGGGGCCGCCGATGTCCTGTCCCAGGTTGATGTCGACCTTGAACGGCGGATGGTAGGCGTCGCTCAGCTCCATGCCGACGCGGGACCGGGAGGGGTACTGCGGCGACTGCTCGGTCGTCAGCGTCACCCTGGTCGCAGCACCGGAGCGGATCACTCCGAGGGTGACGGTGCTGCCTGGCTTCAGCTTCGTGATCGCCGCGGATGCCTGCGCGGTCCCGTTGATGGGAGAGCCGTCGACCGAGACGATCTGGTCACCGGTCCGCAGGACCCCGTCAGCCGGCGTCGAGGCGATGACCTTGGTCACGGTCGCCCGAAGCGCCGGGATCCCCGCCTCCCCCAGCCCGGCGACGACCGCCGTCGACTGGGAGTCGAGCATCTCCTGGCTGTTCTGCTTCTGCACCTGCTGCACGGTCTGGTCCGGCGGATAGATCACGTCGCGCGGCAGCACGATCTCGTCCGCACTCCACCACGCCGCCAGAACCTGAGGAAGCCGGACGTGGTAATCGGCGCTCGTCACCGACACGGTCGTCATGTTCAGGTTGCCGGTGGTCGGGTACGCCTTGTGCCCACTGATCGTGATGACGGGTTTGCCACTGAAGGCGCCGAGGGTGTTCTCCGTGACTCCGGGCGACATCACGACGTATGGCATGGGTGCCAGGAACGCGACGCCGAACAGCGCCACGAGGCAGACTGCTGCGACGATCAGCGCGATGGAGCGGCGGTTCATGGCGGAGATGATGTCACCGTCGAGCCGGCCCGTCGGCTGCCGGACGCGACAACCCGCGCAGGGCAACGCCGTGTGTGGGCTCGACGGGGGCGGAGACGACGGGTCTGCCGCGCCGCGGAAGGGGGCGCTCGAGGGCGTGCTGCATGCGCGCCATGGCAGCCGCGGAGTCGTCACGCTTGACCTCGTCGCGCTCGCGGCCGACCCAGGCGGCCCAGACCATTGCCAGACAGGTGCTCGCGAGCGGCGGCACGAGCCACCACAGCACTGCCATCGAGACCTCCCTCGCCAACCGCTCGACCGCTGCCAGCCTACGTCGTCGCTGGTCGCCGGCCAGCCCCCCGCTACGGCGTGCCGACCCACTCGTCGGTGCCGTCGAGGAACATCTGGTGCTTCCAGATCGGCACGCGGGCCTTGATCTCGTCGACCAGCCGCTCACACACGTCGAACGCCCGGCCTCGATGACCGCAGGCGACGGCAACGATGATCGCGATGTCACCGACGCTCAGGTCGCCCACGCGGTGGACCGCAGCGACGGACTCGACGACGTCGGCCGCGACGACGTCGTCGACGACGGCCCGCAGCACGGACTCGGCACTGGGGTGCGCGGTGTACCCGAGCGCTGTGACGGTCCGGCCACCGTCGTGGTCACGAACCACGCCGACGAAGAGGGCGACTGCCCCGGCAGCCGACCGCTGGACGACGTCGTGGACGGCGGCGACGTCCAGGGGAGCCGGGCTGATCCCGACCAGCCGGACGACGTCGTCTCCGACCGCCTCAGCCTGACCGGTGCTCTCAGCGCCCACGACGGAACCCTATCCCTCCAGTTCCGCTCGCAACCCCTCTCGCGAGAGTCCCCTCGCGAGAGGGGGAAGACGACACGACCACGGCGCCGCGTGGCGTTTTCGCGCGAGATTGCCGAAGCTGGCCATGCGGCTCGCGGACTCGCGAGGCGACCAGCAGCGTCAAGTACCGTGGATGCATGGCCGAGCTCCCCCAGGACCCAGACGACGAGGGCCGCGACCCTTCGGTGCCCAACCCCTTCGCCGGGTCGCCGTTCGAGCAGATGTTCAGCAGTATGGCGAGCGGCGACATGTCCGGGCTGCAGTCGATGTTCGGGCAGCTGCAGCGGATGTTCTCGCCGCATCAGGGCACGATCAACTGGGACTTTGCCCGTGACCTCGCGCGGCAGGTGGTGGCGCAGCGACCCGACAAGTTCGTCGACGACGGTGAGCGGCGCAGGCTCGCCGACGTCGCCCAGCTCGCCGAGCACTGGCTCGACGAGGCCACCGACTTCTCCGCCGGCTCGGCGACCATCACCGCCTGGAGTCGTGCCGAGTGGGTCGAGCACAGCATGCCGGTGTGGCAGCGGCTGGTGGAGCCGGTCGCTGAAAGCGTCGTCAAAGCCATGGGAGCGGCATTGCCCGCCGAGGCGCGGGCCATGGCCGGCCCGATGCTCGGCATGTTGACGCAGATCGGCAGCGCGATGTTCAGCCAGCAGCTCGGGCAGGCGATCGGCGAGCTGTCCGGTGAGGTCGTCTCGGCCACGGACGTCGGCTTCCCTGTCGGGTCCGCCGGCGCTCCCGGGATGGTCGTCACCAACGTGGCGGCGTTCGGTGAGGGCCTGGGCATCGACGACTCCGACGTCCTGCTGTACCTCGTCCTGCGCGAGTGCGCTCACCAACGCCTCTACGCGCACGCTCCGTGGCTGCGCGACTACCTGTTCTCGCTCATCGAGGACTACGGCCGAGGCATCACCATCGACACGGGCCGCATCGAGAACACGATCGGCGGCCTCGACCCCACCAACATGCAGGCAGTTCAGGAGGCGCTGACCGGTGGCCTCTTCGAGGTCGAGCAGTCACCCGCCCAGGTGGCGGCGCTGCAGCGTCTCGAGACCGCCTTGGCGCTCGTCGAGGGCTGGGTCGACGAGGTCGTCGGGCAGGCAGCGTCCGTGATGCCGCAGGCGCCGGCACTGCGCGAGGTGATGCGCCGTCGGCGCGCCACCGGTGGCCCTGCCGAGGCCACGTTCGCGGCGCTGGTCGGGCTCGAGCTCCGGCCCCGGCGGCTCCGCGACGCGTCCACGCTGTGGGGCGCGCTGCGCTCGGCCGAGGGGAGCGCGTCCCGCGACGCCGTCTGGGCACACGCGGAGCTGCTTCCGACGGCGGCCGACCTCGACGACCCACTGTCCTACGCGGCGCGCACCAAGGAAGCCGACTCCGTCGACACGGAGTCGCCGGAGTTCGACGCGGCGCTTGCGGCGCTGCTCGACCAGAGCGACCCGGAACCAGATGCGCCTGAGGACGCGGGGCCGCACGGCGCTGCCGACATCGACGACGACAATCCGGCTGGGCCCGACGACGCTCGATGAGCTTGTACGACGACGCCGTCGCCGAGCTCACCCGGTGGGCGCCGCCGGACGCCCAGCAGGCGGCGCTGCGAGCGACGTACCTCGCCCATCTGCAGGACCACCGCGACGGGCTCAGCCGCACCTGCCACCCTGACCATCTCACCGCGAGCCTGCTCGTGGTCAACCCTGGGCGGGACAAGGTGCTGCTCAACCTGCACGGCAAGTACCGGATCTGGGTGCAGTTCGGCGGGCACTGCGAGGAGGACGACGCCGGACTGGCGGTTGCCGCGCTCCGCGAGGGGGCGGAGGAGTCCGGAATCGGCACCCTCGCTCTCGCAGCAGACGGACCTGCTCAGCTCAGCACCCACGAGGTGCGCTGCGGGCCACTGCGGCCGGCGCATCACCTCGACGTCCGGTACGTGGCCGTGGCACCCGACGAGGCGGTGGCGGTGGCCAGCGCGGAGTCCTTGGCCGTGCGGTGGTTCGACGTGGCACGCCTGCCCGACAGCCTGGAGGCTCCGCTGCGCGACCTGGTGCGGCTAGCGACCAGTCGCTGAGCAGGCTCCCCGCAACAAGACCCCCAGGGCGCGGAACGCGCTCGCCTTCCCCTTGCGAACGCCTCCGTTATCCCGGGGGCCTCATCGATGCCTGTGACGTTAGTGCGCCGGTCCGGCGCCGTCAACGAGTCGCGGGAAGTGCCTGTGCAGCGCCCTGTGGACTGTCTGTGGGCAACGCCGCGACGCCCGTGGAGGACCCTGTGCACAACGGTGGCCAACCTGTGGACGACGTCCGCCGAGAAGAGCGGGCTGCGCCGCTGACCTGCCCGTGCGGAATCCACTGGCTGTGGAGAAAAAGAATCCAGCGTCCACAGGTTCGGCTACGGCCCAGGCCTCTGCACAATGCGCGCGGGTGTCCTCCAACGGTGGGGGCGCCCCGCTAGGTTGGCCCGATGGACGCTACGACGGTGCCGCCGCGGATCGAGGTGCGCCGCTCCCGGCGACGTACCCGCACAGTCTCGGCGTTCCGCGAGAACGACGCCATCGTGGTGCTGGTTCCCGCTCGCCTGACCGCCGCGGAGGAGGATGCCTGGGTCGCCACGATGGTCGAGCGGGTGGTGCGCGCCGAGCGGCGCCGACGGCCGAACGACGACGAGCTGGCATCACGAGCGGTCCGGCTGTCCCGGGACTACCTCGACGGCCTCGCGCGTCCGGCTTCCGTGCGGTGGGTGACGAACCAGCGCACCCGATGGGGCTCCTGCACACCGGTGGACAAGTCGATCCGCATCTCGGACCGCGTGCGCGGGATGCCGTCGTACGTCGTCGACTACGTGGTCCTGCACGAGCTGACGCATCTGCTCGTGAGCGGCCACGGGCCGGACTTCTGGTCGTGGGTGCATCGCTTCCCGCAGGTGGAGCGGGCCAGGGGGTTCCTCGACGGAGTAGCCGCGACAGCGCACCTTGATGTCGGCGACGAGGGCGACGTCGACCAGGACGACAGCCTCCCGGCGTAGGCTCCTCCGACCATCGGAGGCCGTCCGGCACCAGGAGTGCGCCGGACCGTGGTCGTGGCGCCTAGGACTGCGGCGCGGCCTCACGTAAGGTGGCGCGGTGTCGGCGCACCTGCCGGCATCCGACGATGCTCGGCTGAGCACGCGACGACCGACGAACGCGGTCGGTGGTCCGCCATCGAGCGCCGGTGAACCAGGAGGCTGGAATGGCGGAAACGTGGAGTGGCGAGTTCTACTGCGTGAAGTGCAAGGAGAAGCGCGAGGCCAGCGGCGAGGTGCGCGTCAACGACAAGGGCACCCGGATGGCGAAGGCGGTGTGCCCGGTGTGCGGCACCAACCTCAACCGCATCCTCGGCAAGGCCTGAGCCAGCTCAGCTCTCCGAGGCAGGCCCAGAGGAGTCGGGCCTGCCTCGTCGCACGTCCACCCCTGCGCATGCCCCCCTGTGGATGACTGGCGCGGGCCAGCTGCGAGATCTGGGAGGGTGTTCAGAAGTCCGCAGCCTCCTGCGCGACGCCATGGCGATGACCGAGCGAGGGGAGCCAGCGGGTGCGACCGATGCTGCGGCCAGGGATGCACGTCCTGCGACGCGACACCCGGACCCTCCAGCTCGGTCTCGAGTGGCCGGGGGTGGCAGCGCTCCAGGCCTCGCCCAGTGTGCGGGCGGTCCTCGACGCCGTTGACGGCTTTCGGGACGTCACCGGCGTGGTGCTGGCGGCGGCCGCCGATGGCGTCGCCGTGGAGGACGCCCGCCAGGCCGTCGAGGCGCTCCTGGACGCGGGTGCTCTCGTCGACCAGGCCGTCGTGAAGCCGCTCGCCGTTCCCGAGTCCACGTGGTCGGCGCTGTGGCTGCTCGCCGGTCCCCGAAGGACGGCCAGCGCCGTCATGACGGCGCGGCAGCAGACGCGGGTCCACGTGCTGGGTTCCGGTCAGGTGGCAGCCCTCGTCCGCTCCCTGCTGGTCCAGGAGCAGCTCACGATGACGCACGACATCGAGGCCGCCACGGTCCTGGTCATCGCTGCCGACCAGGAGCCCTCCCGGGAGGCTGCGGACGACGCGATGCGCTCCGGATCGCCGTTCCTGTGCGTCGGGATCCGGGAGCTCGTCGGTCTGGTCGGCCCGTTCGTCGTACCAGGTCGCACCGCCTGCCTGCGCTGCGTGGACCTCAGCCGGTCCGCCCTCGACCCGTGCTGGCCAACACTGATCCAGGCGGCGCAGGCGGCTCACGCGCAGGCGTCCTCGTGCCCTCCGTCGCTCGTCGCCGCCACGGCCGGCTACGCGGCTCAGGAGGCTGCGCTCTGGGCGAGTGGCGCGCTGCCGGTGTGCTGCGACGGCGTCGTGGAGATCCCTCACGGCCTCGGTGAGGTCCAGACGGTCGCTTATCCGCCGCATCCCGAGTGCGGCTGTGGCTGGCGAACCGGGCGCGAGACAATGAGCGCATGACCGATCTGCCGAAGAAGGCTGTGGTGCGCTCCGCCCGGTTGGCGTCCCTGCCGCTGGGGTACGCCGGCCGCGCGACCCTGGGCGTCGGCAAGCGGCTGCGGGGCACACCCGCCGAGGCGGTCACCGCGCAGATGCAGCAGCGCACCGCGGAGCAGCTCTTCAAGGTGCTCGGGGAGCTCAAGGGCGGCGCCATGAAGTTTGGCCAGGCCCTGTCGGTGTTCGAGTCCGCACTGCCTGAGGGGATCGTGGCGCCGTACCGCGCCACCCTGACGAAGCTCCAGGACGCGGCTCCGCCCATGTCGTCGATCGTCGTCCACCAGGTGCTGGCCCGCGAGCTCGGCCCCGACTGGCGGCGCAGCTTCCAGCGGTTCGACGACGACCCGGCCGCCGCCGCCTCCATCGGCCAGGTCCATCGAGCCCG
Organism: Propionibacteriales bacterium; assembly: GCA_038232255.1. Taxonomy (GTDB): domain Bacteria; phylum Actinomycetota; class Actinomycetes; order Propionibacteriales; family Nocardioidaceae; genus JAWWPG01. The sequence continues at coordinate 22,686 of JBBSIF010000015.1, read as the reverse complement.
CTGGCACGACGGCCGTGAGGTGGCGGTCAAGATCCAGTACCCGGGAGCCGGTGAGGCGCTCACCAGCGACCTCCGGCAGATCTCGCGGGTTGCCAAGATCGTCGGCATCTGGATCCCAGGCATCGACATCGGACCGCTCGTCGCCGAGCTGCAGGCGCGCGTCGCCGAGGAGCTGGACTACGCGATGGAGGCGCAGGCACAGCAGACGTTCGCCGAGGCATTCCGCGACGACCCTGACATCGCGGTCCCCGCCGTCGTCATGCACACCGACCGCGTGCTCGTCTCGGAGTGGCTCGAGTCCGAGAAGTCGCTGTCACGCCTCATCGCCGACGGCGAGCAAGCCGACCGCGACAGGTACGGCGAGCTGTACGTCCGGTTCCTGTTCTCCGGCCCAGCGCGAGCCGGCCTGCTGCACGCCGACCCGCATCCGGGCAACTTCCGCATCCTCGAGGATGGCCGCATCGGCGTCGTGGACTACGGCGCGGTGGCGCGCCTGCCCGGCGGCGGGCTGCCGCGCGTGATCGGGACGATGATGTCGCACGCCGTCCGGGACGAGTACGACGAGGTGCTGGTCGGATTGCGCGAGAGCGGCTTCGTCAAGCCGTCGGTGCACGTCGAGCCCGAGGACCTCCGGTCCTACCTCGGGCCATTCCTGGAGCCCGCCGCCACGGAGACGTTCCAGTTCTCCCGGGTCTGGATGCGAACCCAGTTCGCCCGCATCAACGACCCGCGGCAGCCCGGTTACACCACGATGCTCAAGCTGAACCTGCCACCGGAGTACCTGCTGATCCACCGGGTGTGGCTCGGCGGGATCGGTGTGCTGTCACAGCTGGAGGCGAAGGCGCCGTTCGCTGCGATCCTCGAGGACGCGCTGCCGGGGTTCGTGCCCAACCCTGTCTGACCACGTCTCGGCTGGTGGGGCGGGAAGTCTCGGATGGTGGGGCGGGAAGTCTCGGATCGTGGCAGTCACCACCAGGCGGAGTCGAGCTTTGCCTCGATGCTGCGAAGATGCCCGCGCACACGCTGGGCAGTAGACCCTGAGCGCGCCGTTCTCGACGGAGCTCACCCAGCCGAGCGGCACCTCGCCCTCATCTGCGCCCTCATCCGCGCCGGCTCCGGCGCCGGCGGAATCGTCGTCCGGCGGGGAGCCGCCACACAGGCTGCAGGCGGTCATGGCACGACAGTAGTGCCCGGAGGCTCCGTGTCAGGAGCTCTCCGGGCACCACTCGGGTCGGGCTGGACGGCGTACGTCACAGCGCGCGGGCGAGAAGCAGGCGCGCCTGCTGGGTGGCACGCTCGGCCCGACGGGCGAGCTGCCGGGTGCGGGTCAGCGAGTAGCTGCGTCGCAGCTCGCGCGCCTGCGAGAGGCGCGCGTCGATATGGGCGCGGGCCAGTTCTTCCTTCATGAGACTCACGGTGCGGCTCCTGTTCGAGATGGTGTCGGTGGTGTTGCTGGCTGTGGTCAAGGCGTCGATCTCCTGGTCGGGTTGGTCGTAGCGGACGGATCGGTCGGCGGGCCGGCTGTCAGGCTGCTGCCTCACACTTGCGTGGCCTTCCTCTCGGCCGCTTGCGGGCGACGACTGCTCCAGATACGAGCAGCTGTCCGCCCCACACGCCCCATGGTTCCTGGCGTTCGACGGCTCCGGCGAGGCATTCCTCGCGGACCGGGCAGGTCTGGCACAGGGCCTTGGCCATCTCGACGTCGGCGGGCGACTCTGCGAAGAACAGCTCCGGGTCGTAGGACCTGCACGGCAGGCTCTGGGCAGCGGAGAGATCCCTTGCCACCAACGCGTCGAGGACGCTGAGTGTCATGTTGTTCACCTCCTCTCGTCTTCGTGATGTGCTCCGATAACGAAAAAGCCGCGGATCCCGGTGGGGAGTCCGCGGCTTGGAGGTGCCGGTCAGGTATGTCACCTAGACCGGTGGGCTCCAAGCACGAACGCCCTGGGCGGCACCCGTGAAGGGTGCCTTCGTGTCCACGCCGTAGCCAAAGCCGAACGGGACAGCGCCTGCGACGCAGTAGGCCCGCATGGACGCTCCCGAGACCCACTCCAAGCGGAGGACAGGCATGCGGAAACGCGCCGTCGTGGACGTCGCGTCGCTGGCGGTGATCAGGTACATCGTCTGCCCTCCCTTCGTCGGATCGTGGGCGAGAAGTAGTCCCTTGCGGCCGCTCACACTACGCGCCGAGTCCGGAGCGGTGCAATTGAATTAGGCGCCCGTGTCGAAAATGTTGCAAGAACGCTAGGCGGTGAGGCCGGCAGCTCCTCCACCGTCGGCGGCGCACAGCGCCAGCACCTCGTCACCGTACTTCTCGACCTTCGTGGCACCGATGCCGGGTACGGCGACCAAGCCGGCTCCATCCGTCGGCCGCATCTCCGCCAGGGCGGTCAGGGTGGCATCGGTGAACACGCAGTAGGCCGGCACCTTCTCGGCTGCGGCCCGCTCCTTGCGCCATGCCCGCAGCGCGTCGTACAGCGCCTCGTCATAGCTGCTGGGACAGTCGGCACACCTGCCGAGCTTGCGCTCGCGGGCATCGGTCAGTGGTCGCGTGCACACCCGACAGCTCGCAACAGTGGGAGCTCGCCGCCCTCGTCGACCCGGCCCGGCCGTCGGCGCCGCGCGCAGGCCCGGGCTCACCAAGGGGTCGAGGAATCGGCTCGGCCCGCGCTGCCCCCGTCCACCCGGACTGCGGGCCGCCGCCCAGGAGACGCGCAGGACGTCGCGGGCTCGGGTCATGCCGACGTAGAGCAGGCGGCGCTCCTCGGCGACCTGTTCGGCCGTCTCGGCGTAGACGATCGGCATGCTCCCATCGTGCATGCCCGCCAGGTAGACCGTGCTCCACTCGAGGCCCTTCGCGGCGTGCAGCGTCGTCAGCGTCACGCCGTCCGCCACGGGCGCGTGCTGAGCGTCGCCCCGGCGCTGCAACTCAGCGACGAAGTCGCCGATCGTGCGGTCGGCGTTCGCCCCTGCATGGTCGACGGCCATCGCCACGATCGCCTGCAGCGACTCCCAGCGGTCACGCACGTTGCCACGCGCCCTCGGCGGCTCGCGCGTCCAGCCCATGGCCGTGAGGACGTCGGTGACGTCGGCGACGAGGTCCCCCGTGACCGCCGCCTCCGAGCGAGCTGCGCCGCGAAGCAGCGCCACCGCCTGGCGCACCTCCGCACGGCCGAAAAACCTGTCGCCACCGCGGACGACGTACGGCACCGAGCGCTCCGCCAGGGCCTCCTCGAAGCTCTCCGACTGTGCGTTGATCCGGAACAGGACCGCGATGTGGCGGGGGTCCGCACCAGCGGCGACGGAGTCGGCGATCGAGGAGGCGACCGCGGTGGCCTCCGCGACCTCGTCGGGGTGCGCGCTGAACGTCACCTGCGTGCCTGCCTCCCGGATCGGCACCAGCCGCACCGCCGCCGCGCGGGTGTTCTCGGCTGGAACATCCGCGTCGGAGGTGGCCGCCATCACGGCGTTCGCGGCGTCGACGACCTGCGGGGTGGAGCGATAGTTGCGTCGCAGGGTGACCGACGTGGTCTGCGGGTAGCGCCGGGGGAAGTCGATGAGGTAGTCGGCAGAGGCACCGGCGAACGAGTAGATCGTCTGCGCCGGGTCGCCCACGACGCACACCGAGTCGCGTCCTCCGACCCACAGGTCGAGCAGCCGGCTCTGCAGCGGGCTGACGTCCTGGAACTCGTCGACGACGAACCAGCTGTACTGACGGTGCACGGCGGCTGTCACCCGCTCGTCCTGCGCGAGAAGCGCAGCCGCGCAGAGCAGCACGTCCTCCATGTCGATGCGGTTGCGGTCGCGGCGCACCTCCTCGTAGCTCGCGAAGACCTTGGCGATCGTCGCGGCGTCGTACGACGCAAGCTGGCGGGAGAAGCGGGCGGCGAGCCTGGCGTAGTCGTCCGGCTGCACGTTCGAGACCTTTGCCCACTCGATCTCCCCCGCCAGGTCGCGCAGGTCCGGCTGGCTGGCCTTGAGCCGCAACCGCCCGACGGCCTCGGCGAGCAGCGGCACCTTGGACGAGGCGATCTCGGGCAGCTGGCTGCCGTAGACCTCGGGCCAGAAGTACCGGGCCTGCCGCAACGCAGCCGAGTGGAACGTGCGGGACTGCACGCCGGCTGCTCCGAGACCCGCAAGCCTGCTGCGCATCTCGCCGGCGGCCCGGGTCGTGAAAGTGACGGCCAAGATCTGGGTGGGCTCGACGGCTCGGGTCGCGATGGCGTAGGCGAGACGGTGCGTGATCGCGCGGGTCTTGCCGGTGCCTGCGCCGGCCAGGACCCGCACCGGACCCTCGAGAGCCGTGGCGACCTCGCGCTGCTCAGGATCGAGACCCTCGAGAAGCCGGTCGGCCGCTTGCACGGGACCTCCTGGTCGTGGCTTGCTGGTCGTGGCTTGCGGGAAGGGATCATGACCTTGCGTGGTTGTACCAGCCGTCAGCCTAATCTTGCGGAAGGACAGTCCTCGATGCCTGGACAGATCACTCTCTACTCGACGCCCTGGTGTGGGTTCTGCCACCGGCTCAAGAGCCAGCTGGACCGCGAGGGCATCGAGTTCGACGAGGTCGACATCGAGCAGCACCCGGAGGCGGCAGAGACCGTGGCCGCGGCGAACCGCGGCAACCACACCGTCCCGACTCTGGTGTTCAGCGACGGCAGCGCCCTGACCAACCCGAGCGTCGCGCAGGTCAAGGAGAGGCTGGCGCTCGCCTCCTGAGGTGCGGTTGCCGCCGCCGCTCGAAAGATCCGACGTACAGGTCGCTTCAGCAGCTCCTACGTCGGATCCTTCCGTGGGAGCCGGCGCAAGATCCGACAGTCAGGTCGCTCCAGCAGCTCGTACGTCGGATCTTTGTGCAGCATCGCACGGGCGTAGGGCGAGAGGCGGCGCTTGGGTCAGGTTGGTGGGCCGCTCGGCGGGCCCAGGGGCAGCTCGGCGCCGTACCAGCTCTGCACCAGAGCTCCGGAGATCGAGATCGTCGACGGGATCACGAGGTCGCCGGCCTCGACCTCGTGACGCAGCTCCTCCCGGGTGAACCACCGAGCCTTGGTGATCTCCACGCCGTCCACCGCGATGGCGGTAGCGGTCGCGTGCGCCCGGAAACCCAGCATGAGCGAGGAGGGGAAGGGCCACGGCTGGCTCCCGAAGTAGCTGACCGAGTCGACAGCCACCCCGGTCTCCTCCGCAACCTCCCGGACGACCGCGTCCTCCAGGGACTCGCCGGGCTCGACGAAGCCGGCGAGGGTGGAGTACCAAGTGGCGTCGCGTGCCGCGTTGTGGCCGAGCAGACATCGGTCATCGTCGTCGAGGACCAGCATGATCACTGCCGGGTCGGTCCGGGGGAAGTGCTGGGCGCTGCAGTGCGGGCACCGGCGCGACTCCCCCGCCTGGGCGACCGCCGTCTCGTTGCCGCACACCGCGCAGCGGTGGTGCCGGGCGTGCCACTGGGCGAGCGCGACGGCATGCACGGCAAGCGAGGCATCCACGCGCGACAGCGTGGTGGCTACCGATCGTAAGGACGCGAAGATTCTCGTGTCGCCTGTTGAGCCGTCACTGCCGGTCGTGTCGGGGCCATCCCCGCTGGCTGTTCCGGTGTCCTCGATGACCAGGAAGGAGATCACGCCTTCGGCCTCTCCGAGCAGCATGCGCGCGCCGCCGGGCGCCTCAGCAGGCGGCACGGTCGCCAACCGGGTGCCGTTCGCGGCAGTGGACAGCTCCATGTCGCGGGTGACGACGACCTGTGTCCGCCCGTCGGCCCACGCAGCTGCCAGGAAGTCGCTGTCGCCGCGCCGCTCGCTCATCCGGTCGTGCGCGCCGTGCTGGAACGCGAACTCGGGCTGGCCGACGGAGCCCGGCTGCCCGTCACTGGTCACCCACCGACCCTGTGCGCTGGGCGGCGGTGTCCCGGAGAGGTGTTGACGGAGGACCGCCAGACCGTCTTCGCTGAACCCGGTGTCGTACACGGAAAGCGCCCAGTCGCACTCGTCGTCTGTCCAGCGGTGCTGGACTTGATGCCAGCGCAGGTTCCAGGGCGTGCTGGACCGCGGCCGGCGGGCAAGGGTGCCGAGTCCGCCGGCTTCGATGCTTGCCTCGAACGCCCCGGTCGACGGGTCGAAGACGTGCACGTGTACGCCGGCATTCACCCGCACCGGCAAGGGCAGTGGCGCCACGTTCGCGGTGAACCAGTCGCGTCGCCGCTCCATGTCAGCCTCATGTTCGGCTTCGCCGGCTGCACGGGCGTCGGCCTCGAGGCGGACGGGTCCCTCCCAGGTGAAGAGCGACGCGTTCAGCGGCTCACCGACCACGAACTCCGTCCACTCGCTCATCGAGCCGAAGCCGTCGTTGCGCTGCTGGAGGACGATCCCGGTCTCGGCGTCGACGACGAGCTGGACGGGGTACGGCTTGTGTGCAGGGGGCGCGAGCTCGACCGTCCAGGCCGGGCGGCCCAGGAAGGTCGTCGCACCGATCAGACCGGTGGGGCGGGCACAGTCGTTGCCGAGGAACGACTGTGCCGGGCGTCGCCACAGCAACCCCGCTCCGTGGATGTTCGTGCGCGCCTCGACGCTTGCTGTCTCCAGCGGCACCGGCTGCCTCTCGCCGAACCGCCAAGCCCGCTCCGAGCCCACGATGAGCATTGGTCGCCCGGACGGATTCTCGACCCGGGCCAAGATTCCGTCCCGCCAGACGCGCGCCCTTCCGTCGCTGTCGGCGGTGGTGGGGTCGACGCTCCGGACCATCCCACGGATGGACGGCTCCCGTTCGCTGACCGGGCCGTCGACCATGAGGCCGAGCAGCGCGACCCATGGCATCGCCTCGCGTTCGGTCACAGGCTCAACCTAAGTCACCGCCACGCGGCACGGCGCTGGCTCCGTCAGCCGGCCAACACCAGCCGCTCCAGGTCCGCTCTGCCAGGCAGGCCGTCGTACGACACGACCTCGCCGGAGCGCACGTAGTAGAAGGAGCCCGTCACGTGTTCGACCGGAACACCCGTCAGCTCCGCCCAGGCGAGCCGGTACGTCGCGAGCTGCAGCGGGTCGGCGGTCTGCGACCGGTTGGTCTTCCAGTCGACGACGTCGAACCCGCCGTCTGCGTCGGCGTAGACCGCGTCGATCCGGCCGCGTACGACGTGCCCGCCGAGCACCAGCGCGAACGGCGCCTCCACCTGCACCGGGATGCGCCCGCCGTAGGGGCCGGAGCGGAAGGCCTCGATCAGCTCCCGCAGCTCGTCGTCGCCGGAGATGTCCATGTCCGCGCGCCCCGGCAGATCGTCGGGGTCCAACAGCAGCGGCTGCCCGACGTAGCTCTCCACCCAGGCATGGAACCGCGTCCCGAAGCGGGCGGCGGCGGACGGCTTGCGCGGCATCGGCCGGGCCAGTGCGCGCGCCAGGCCCGCCGGGTCGTCGCCCAGCCGCAGCAACATGGTCGCCGAGATGGCGGGCGGGAGCGTCACCACGACCTCGTCGGACCCTGCCGTTCGAGCCTCCTCGAGCAGCGCCTCGAGCTCGAGGTCCCACTGGCGCACGACCGCCTGCTCGTCCAGCATCAACTCGTCGGCGGCGGACTCCGCCGCTGCGCGCCAACCCTGCTGCCGAGCCTGCTCGACCAGGGCTGCCGCTGCGTGGCGCCTCTCCACCTCGTGCGCACCGGCTTCAGTCGGCCACGGCACGGCGACGTCCTGAGCGTTCGCCGGGTTGACCGCGTCTTCTGCCGGCGCCGGGACGTCGGGGTAGGCCGCCGACCCTACTCCGGCCAACGCCGCGCGCACGTCCTCGGCGAAGACCGACGGCCCCCGGCGGCGTACCTGCTGGGGACCCCACCAGTGACAGGACACCACGAGCTGCTCGCGAGGCCGAGTGGCGCAGACATAGGCGAGCCGACGCTCCTCGGTCTCGGTGGCCGCGCTGCACTCGGTGGCGTACGTCGCCAGACCCGCCGGCGAGCGCTCCGCTACCGCCGGCAGATCCGCGGCGTCCCCGCGCAGCGGCGTCGGCAGCACCGCCGGTGACGCCGTCCACTTCGTCGCCGCCCGGGACACCGGGAAGACGCCGCGCGACCAGCCTGGCGAGAAGACGACGTCCCACTCCAGGCCCTTGGCGCGGTGGGCCGTCAGCAGCTTCACGGAGTCGGCCGCACTGGGCAGCGCGAGCGGCAGACCCTGCCCGTAGTCGTCCTCCGCCTCGAGATAGGCGAGCAGCCCGGCCAGCGAGGAGTCGGCGTCGACGCCCGCGAAGGCCGACACGGCATCGAGGAAGGTGGCGAGGTTGTTCCTGCGGGCGGCGGCCACCGGTGACGTCGAGGATGCGAGCTCGACCTCGAGACCGGTTTCGTCGACGACCCGGCGCACCAGGTCGATGAGCGGCTCCCCGACGTAGCGCCGCAGACCGTCGAGCTCGCGGCTCAACGACCGGAACCGCTCCCGCGCCTGCGACGAGTAGGGCAGCGCTCCAGGGTCGCCGAGCGCCTCGACGAGGGAGACGAGGTCGGCTGGGTCGACACCGGACACGGCCGCGGCGAGCGCCTGTGCGACATCGTGCTCGCCGTCGGCGCCGCCCGGGGACGGCGGAGTCTCGTCGGTGCGGGCCAGCGCGCGCGCACGCTTGCCGAGCAGGGCCAGGTCGCGGGCGCCGATGGCCCAGCGCGGCCCGGTGAGCAGCGCGAGCAGCGCGGCGTTGGCGGTCACGTCGCTCAGCACCTCGAGCGTCGCGACGATCTCGATGACCTCCGGCATCTGCAGCAGCCCGGAGAGCCCGACGACCTCCACCGGCACGTCGACGCCCACCAGCGCGTCGTGGATGTCGGCGACGCTCTTGTTGTCGCGCGCGAGCACCGCGATCTCCGACCACGTTCGTGCCCTCTCGTCGTGCGCGCGCGGCACCTCTGCGGCGAGGAACTCGAGCTCGTCGCGGTAGGTCTCCAGCACCGCGAGCCGGGCAGTCCCGTCGCCCACGCCGACCGCCGCCTCCAGCGGTCGGGCACCGCGGAAGGCGCTGTACAACGGGGCTGCAAGGTGGTTGGCGGCCTGCAGCACGGTGCGCTGCGACCGCCGGTTGACTGTCAGCGGGTAGCTGAGCGCGGGAGCCGCGGGGCCGCGCCGACGTCGCTGGAAGTGCGCGCCGAACTGCTCGATGTTGCCCACCGACGCTCCGCGCCAGCCATAGATCGCCTGACACGGGTCACCGACGGCCGTGACCGGGTGCCCGAGCCCGGCCTCGTCGACGCTGTCGGCGAACAGCGCCCGCAGCAGCCGCGCTTGGGCGACGGAGGTGTCCTGGTACTCGTCCAGCAGCACGACGCAGAAGCGCTCTCGCTCCGCAGCGCCCACCGGCGGGAACGCCTCCGCAAGCCTGGCCGCGCCAGCCATCTGGTCGGCGAAGTCCATGACGCCGCGCTGGGTCTTGATGTCGCGGTAGCGCTCGACGAAGGCCAGCAGCTCGGTGCGCTTGTCGAACGCCTTCAGCACCTCCTGCACGGGCTTCGTCCGCTTCGCGTCCGCCCACAAAGGTGCCTCCCGACGCTGGAACTCCCGCACCTCCTCCGGCGACACCAGGTGCTCCGACAGCTCGGCGTCCAGGGCCAGCAAGTCCTTGACGGTCGTCGGCATCCAGGTCGTCAGATGGTCGACGGCGCCTTCGAAGCGTCGTACGGCGGCCGCGGCCAGCTGGAAGCGGGTGGCGTCGCTGATCACCCTGGTGTCGGGCTCGATGCCGATGCGCAGTCCGTGCTCGGCGAGCAGTCGAGCGGCGTACGCGTGGTAGGTCAGCACTGTCGGCTCGGCTGCTGCTGCCGACTCCGCGTCGTCGATCCCCCGCGCGTCGTCGGGTACGACGACAAGCCCGGCCTTCGCCAGGTAGTCCCGCACCCGGCGGGCGAGCTCCCCCGCCGCCTTGGTGGTGAACGTCAGCCCGAGCACCCGCTCGGCTGGGACCTGGCCGGAGCCGACCAGCCAGACGACGCGGGCCGCCATCACCGTGGTCTTGCCGGTGCCGGCGCCGGCGACGACGAGGCCAGGCTCCATGGGCGCCGTGATCGCCGCCAGCTGCTGGTCGCTGAAGGCGATGCCCATGAGTCGGGCCAGGTCGTGGGGGTCGCGGATCGCCGTACTCACGAGATCACCGTGCCGGAGCGGACCTGCGCGGGGCAGAGCGAGCGGAAGTCGCAGAACGTGCAGTGCTTGCCCACCGTGGCCTCGAACCGCTCCGCGCGCACCGCTGTGGCGGCCGTCGTCAACTGCACCTCGACCGCCGTCCGGCCGGACTCGTCGGGCTGCTGGGGGAGCTGCGCCTGCACCTTGGGCAGGCTCCCCTGGGCCACGCGAAGCTGGACGAGCTCAGCGCCTCCGGATCGGGCCTGCTCGCCTGCGACCTCCCGAAACGCGCCGGCGTCGGCCGCCAGCTGGTAGAGACCCAGCTGGGGGTTGTCGGGCAGAGAGCTGCCGCTCGGCGGGTTCTTGCTGGTCTTGAGGTCGACGACGTGCAGTGCGCCGTCGGCGGCCCACTCCAGCCGGTCGACCCGGCCCCGGAGGCGCACCGCGTCGCCCTCCTCGAGCCGGAGGTCGGCCGTGAAGTCGCACTCCGTCGCCACGACCTCGCGGTCGGGGCGGCTCGCGTGCCAGGCAAGCAGCCGCTCGACCGCCGCCTGCGCCTCCGCGCGCTCCCGGACGGCGATCCACGGGCTGTCGAAGGACAGTCGGGCCCAGACGCTGTCGAGCAGCTCTGTGAGCTCGGCACCTGTCGCGTCATCGGCCTTCACGAGGTGGTCGGCGAGCACGTGCAGCACGTTGCCGAAGCCCATCGCGGTGGACCGTGGCGCCTCGCCCGCCGCCTCCCGTGCGAGGAACCAGCGCAGGGAGCACTCCAGCAGACCGCCCAGCATGCTGGCCGACACGGCCAGCGGCTCGTCCTCCGGTCGCACCGGCACCGCACTGTTGGTCCGCTCGCGCAGGCCCCACCAGCTGGTCGGGTCGGCCGGCGGAACGAGCGGGCCGTGAGCCGTCCGCTCGTCGGCGAGCCGCGCCAGCCGCGCCGCCGCAGCTAGCCGCAGGCCCTCGCTCTGGTCCGGGTCCGCAGCGACCCGCCGCAGTGCGGCCACCAGCCCGGCGAGCGACAACGGCCGTTCGGGTCGGCCGACGACATGGTGCGCCCTGCGGCCGAGCACGTCGAGCAGACGTGACGGCTGTTCGCCGTCCTGCTCGGGCGAGGCGACGGCGGTGACGATCAGGCGCTCACGCGCCCGGGTCGCGGCAACGTAGAAGAGCCGCCGCTCCTCGGCCAGCATCGCCGCCAGGCTCGGCGGCTCCACCAGGCCGTCGGTGCCGAGGCGGTCGGCCTGCAGCAGGGAGCCGCGGCGTCGTACGTCGGGCCAGCTGCCCTCCTGGACCCCGGCTACCACCACGACGCGCCACTCCAGCCCCTTGGAGCGGTGCGCGGTCAGCAGCCGCACCGCGTCGCCGTGGACGCCGATGTCGGACCTGCTGTCCGCGGGGATCTGCTGCGCCTGGATCTCCTCGAGGAACGCCGCGACCGACGTGTGCTGCTGCTTCTCCTCGGCGCGCGCCGCGACCTCGAAGAGCGCGCAGATCGAGTCGAGGTCGCGGTTGGCGGCGCGAGCAGCCGGACCACCGCGCTCGACAGCGGCGCGCAGCCGCCGGTGCCAGCGGGTGCCCTGCCACAAGGCCCACAGCGCCTCCTCGGCCGGCTGCTGCGCCACCAGCTGCTGGTGAACCTGCGCGATCAGCCGCCCGAGGCGTCGTACGGCGACCGCCGCCGCGTCGTCGAGCTCGAGGAGCATCGCCGGCTCGACCAGTGCCAGACGCAGCAGCTCGGCCGATGACGCGGAGCCGATGTCGTCGTCGGCCCGCGCCGCCTGACGACGCAGCGCCCGACCGAGACGGCGCAGCGCCGCCGCATCGACGTCGGCGAGCGGCGACGCGACAAGAGTCAGCGCCGTCTCGGTGGTCATCGCGGCGGGATCGAGGCTGGCCGACAGCGCCAGCAGCAGTGGCTGCACGGCCGGCTCCGCGCGCAGCGGCACCTCGTCACCGGCGACCGCCACGGGCACACCGGCCCCGACGAGCGCCCGGCGCAGCCCGGGGATCGAGATCATGCCGGAGCGGACCAGCACCGCGATGTCGGACCAGGGGACGCCGTCCTCGAGGTGTGCCCGCCGGACAAGGTCGGCGATGTGATCGGCCTGCGCTCCGCTCGAGGTGTAGGTCAGCACGTCGACCCGTCCCGGCCCGACCTCGCCGTGCGCAGCGACGGGGTTGCGGAAGCGGCGGAACGTGTCGGCGTCGATGGCGCCACTGACGCCGATCCCCGCGGCGACCCGGCGTGACGCGCGCAACAGCCGGCTGCCGAAGCGGCGCGTCGTACCCAGTGCGACCACCGGCGCCGGCGAGCCGGCGACCTGCGGAAACGCCGTCGGGAAGTCGAGGATGCCCCGCACGTCGGCGCCGCGAAACGCGTAGATGCTCTGGTCGGGATCACCGACGACCACGAGGTCGCGTCCGTCGCCCGCGAGTGCCTGCAGCAACCGGACCTGTCCCGGGTCGGTGTCCTGGTACTCGTCGACGAAGACGACAGCGAACCTGGCCCGCAGGTCGGCACGCACGTCCGGCGACTCGGCGAGGAGCACCGCACGGTGGATCAGCTCGGAGTAGTCGAGCGCCCCCTCGAAGTCGAGCACGTCGAGGTACTCCTCCATGAAGGTGCCGGCCGCCTCCCACTCCGGCCGCTCCGCCTCCTTGCCGAGGCGCGTCAGGTCGTCGGGCGACATGGCGAGCTCCCGCGCCCGGCCGAGCACCGCATGCACCTCCCGGGCGAAGCCGTGGGTGGCCAGCGCGGCGTCGAGGCTCGGCGGCCAGGCAACCGTGCCCAGCTCACGCGAGTTCGCGAGCAGCTCGCGCAGCCTGACGTCCTGCTCGGGCGAGCTGAGCAGCCGCAACGGCGACGAGTAGAGCTCCGGTGTCTGGCAGCTGCGCAGCAACCCGTAGCAGAACGAATGGAACGTCGAGCTGATCGGCAGCGCGGTGGTACGACGCACCCGCGCGGTGATGCGGTCGCGCAGCTCCTCCGCGGCCTTGCGGCTGAATGTCAGCACGAGCACCTGCGAGGGGTCCAGGCCGCGGCGCTCGATCCGGTCGACCACGGCCTCGACCAGCGTCGTCGTCTTGCCGGTGCCCGGGCCAGCGAGCACGAGCAGCGGACCGCCGGGATGGCTCACGACCGCCTGCTGGTCGTGGTCGAGAGCCGGTACGGACGCCGCCAGGCGCTCGCTCCGCTCGAGTCGGTAGGTGACGGCCACGACCCCAATTCCATCACCGCGGACCGACAAGCAACGGTCGCCGCGCTCGGGTTTGCCGACCCGACCGCGGGGTATCAGCGACCTCAGGACACCTACCCAAGGGAGGATCACATGGCTACCGGCGAAACAGGCTTCGACGACGTCACGTACGACCTGATCTCCGTGCAGTACCACTCGCTGAAGGCGGGGCACGACTACGGCCAGTACGTCCGCGACGCGGAGAACGCGGGCAACGAGGAGGTCGCGGCGTTCTTCCGCAAGGTGATGGAAGAGGACTCGGCCCGCGCAGCGCAGTGCCACACGTTCTTGACGCAGCTGATGAGCGGCAGCTGACCTGCTCCGCATCCACCGCGGAACCGGCCCGGCGCCGTGCGATGAGGCGCCGGGCCGGCGACCTGTTCAGACGGGGTGTACGTTCACCGCATGATCCGAAGACTGCTCGCTGGAGCCGCTGCTGGTGCCGCCGGAACGACCGCCTTGAACGCCGTCACGTACGCCGACATGGCGTGGCGGGGACGAGCCGCGAGCCAGACGCCTGAACAGTCCATCGAGAAGATGGCGCAGAAGCTGGACGCCACCGTGCCCGGCGAAGGCGACACCCGGGAGAACCGACTGAGCGGGCTTGGTGCGCTCTCGGGGATCGCCACGGGCGTCGCGATCGGCGCAGCCTACGGCCTGCTGGACGTGGTGCACGTCCGGCCGGGCCTCGTCAAGGGGTCGCTGCTGGCCGCCACCACGGCGATCCTCGCGGCGAACGTGCCGATGGCGAAGCTGGGCATCAGCGACCCCAAGACATGGAGCCCGCAGGACTGGGCGGCCGACATCGTCCCGCACCTGGCCTACGGCTTGGTGGTCGCCGCCACGTTCAGCACGGCGTCCCAGCAGTCGTCGGAACCGACGCCAAGCGCCAAGGCCAAGCTGGCCGCTCGCCACGGAACATCCGCTCGCCGCAGGCCGTCCGCTCGGCACAGGCCATCCGCTCGACGCGCCGCCGCCCGTCCGGCTGTCCGGCCGCACCTCGTCGTCGTCAGGCGTCCCGGCGGCGCCGCGCGCTGATCGGGGGCTCCCAGAGGCACGCGGCGAGATCGAGGCGGAGAGTGCGGGCGTCGCGGATCGACCCCTTGAGCGGCGTCGACTCCTCCCGGTAGTGCCCGAGCGCCTCGCGCTGATGAGAGTCAGGCAGGCTGCCGTCGGCGCGGACGACGCGCCACCACGGCACCGGAGCGCCGTACAGGGCCATCACCCTCCCGACGCCGCGCGGGCCACCACGGCCAACCGCTTCCGCGATGAGACCGTACGTCGTGGCGCGACCGGCCGGCACCCGTTCCACCACCCGCAGCACGCTCTCGACGTACGCCTCCGCGTCCTCCACGGGCCAAGCATCGCGCACCACGACCGGGAAGTCTGGCCCCGGCCGTCGGCGCGATAGCCTCGAAGAAGTCCTGACAGAGAGGCAGCACCGTGACCAGCCCCGTCTTCATCCTGGATGCCGTGCGCACACCCTTCGGCCGGTACGGCGGCGGCTTGGCGGGAGTCAGGCCCGACGACCTCGCTGCGACCGTGGTGAAGGCGCTGGTGGCCAGGAACCCCGGGCTCGACCCGCAGCGCATCGACGACGTCTGGTTCGGTGACGCCAACGGCGCGGGCGAGGACAACCGCAACGTCGCCCGGATGGCTGTCCTGCTGGCGGGGCTGCCGACGTCGGTGCCCGCCAGCACGGTCAACCGGTTGTGCGGCTCGGGGCTGGAGGCGGTGTTCAGCGCCTCTCGCGCGCTGGCGGTCGGGGACGCCGCCGTGACGATCGCCGGTGGCGTCGAGTCGATGAGCCGCGCACCGTGGGTGATGCTCAAGCCGACGACGCCGTACCCCCGTGGGCACGAGACGATGCACTCGACGACGCTGGGCTGGCGGATGGTCAACCCGCGGATGCCGTCGCAGTGGACCATCCAGCTCGGGGAGAGCGCCGAGATCCTGGCCGACCGCTACCGGATCAGCCGCGAGGCCCAGGACGAGTTCGCGGTCAGCAGCCACGTCAACGCCGCCAAGGCGTGGGCCAACGGCATGTACGACGACGAGGTCGTGGCTGTCGAAGGCGCCTCCCTGGAGCGCGACGAGTCGATCAGGCCGAACTCCTCGATGGAGGCGCTGGCCAAGCTCAAGCCGGTGTTCCGCAGCGACGGCACGGTCACCGCCGGCAACGCCTCGCCCCTGAACGACGGTGCCGCCGCCCTGCTGCTCACCGACGAGACCGGCCTGGCGATGGTCGGAGGCGAGCCGCTCGCTCGCGTCGTCTCGCGTGCGTCGAGCGGTGTCGACCCCAACGTCTTCGGCATCGGACCCGTGCAGGCGGCCCGCGACGCGTTGACCCGCGCGGGCATCACCTGGTCGGACCTGAAGGCGGTCGAGATCAACGAGGCCTTCGCCTCGCAGTCGCTCGCCTGCCTCGCCGAGTGGCCGGACCTGGACCCGTCGATCGTCAACCTCAGCGGCGGCGCGATCGCGATCGGGCATCCGCTGGGCGCCTCCGGCGCGCGGATCGTGGCGAGCCTGGCGCGTCAGCTCCAGCGACAGGGCGGGGGCTACGGCCTCGCGGCGATCTGCATCGGCGTGGGTCAGGGTCTCGCTGTCGTCCTGCACGCCTGACGAGCAGGGGCATCACAGCCGCTGGCTGTGCCGGACGCTGCGGCGCGCGTCCCGGAAGTGCAGGGCCTCGTACGTCACCAGGCCGACAAGGACGAGACTGACGAACGCGAGGTTGACGAGGCCGGTCAGCTCGGCGAGCTCCGCGCCGGCGCCGATCCCGACGATGGCGGCTGCTCCCACCAGCCGCTGCACGTTCGGGCTCCCCAGATCCCGCCACTTCACCGCGGACATGGCGACCAAGTAGAGCGCCGCACCGCCGTACAGGGCGAAGAGGGCCGCTCCGGAGAAGGCGACGTCCTCGCCGTCGGCCGCAGCGGCCGCCTGGGTCAGCACGACTTTCGTCCCGAGCGCCAGGTAGACGATTCCGACGACCGCGGGCATGTGCAGGTACGTGAAGGTGTCACGGGCGAGCCGAGTGCGCGCATCACCGTTCAGCGACTCGAGCGTGCGGGCCGCGACGAGCGCCACCACGTCGAAGTACGTCCACCACAGGGCGATCGAGACGCCGATACCCATGACCGCACCGAGCAGCAGTGACCAGGTGATGGGCGCGCCGTCGAGTCCGACGCCGACACTGACGATGGACTCGCCGATCGCGACGATGATGACGAGCTGGTGCCGCTCCGCGAAGTGACCCGGTGCAGGCACTCGCCATCCCGAGGCCCCGGAGACGAAGATGCCGCCGTAGTCGGTGAGAACGGCGACGGCCCACAGGGCAAGGCGAAGATGGGGGTCGCAGAAGGCGCCGACGGCGAGCAGCACAAGCGCGGGGAGCGTCGAGAAGAACGCGTGGCGTACCGTCCGGCGCAGCTCGGCGTCGTCGCCGGCCGCGAAGGAGTAGACCGCCAGGTGAGACAGCCGGACGACGGCGTACGCGACCACGAAAACCACCGGTCCGGACAGCCCTCCGGGGCGGTCCTCGAACGCCTCGGGGATCGTCAACGCGACCACGAAGAACGCGGCCATCGCGAACAGCATCGAGACGCGCAGCGCGCCCTCGTCGGCGCGCGCCTGGTTGCCGAGCCAGGCGTACGCCGTCCAGCCGAACCACATCAGAGCGGTGATGACCAGGCCCTCGAGGAGCCCCACCGCAGTCAGGTGATGAGCCATCACGGACGTCACTGCGGTCACCGCGAAGACGAATACGAGGTCGAACAGCAGCTCCAAGGTGGTGACCCGGTGCGTCTCGTCGGTCGGCGTGAAGGCCGACCCACGCACGCGCGACACGCCGGTCGCGCCTCTCTGACCCACCAGCCCGCGCACCCTCATGCCGGCCACGTCAGTACGACGGCTGGGACGGGTCGATCTGGTTGACCCACGCCACCACACCGCCGCCGACGTGCACGGCGTCGGAGTAGCCGGCGCCCTTCATCACAGCGAGCGCCTCCGCCGACCGGACACCGGACTTGCAGTGCAGGACCACCTGCTTGTCCGACGGCAGCTGAGCCAGCGCGGAGCCGTCGAGGAACTCGCCCTTCGGGATCAGCACCGAGCCTGGGATCTGGTTGATCTCGTACTCGTTGGGCTCGCGCACGTCGACGAGCATGAAGTCGCGGTCGCCGTTCTCGCGCTCCTTGAGCCACGTCTGCAGCGTGGTGACGCTGATCGTCGAGTCGACGGCAGCGTCGGCCGCCTCGTCGCTGACGCCCCCGCAGAAGTCCTCGTAGTCGATGAGCTCCGTGACGGTCGGGTTGTCGCCACAGACCGCACAGTGGGGGTCCTTGCGCACGGCCAGTGTCCGGTACTCCATCTCCAGCGCGTCGTAGATCATCACCCGCCCGAGCAGCGGAGTCCCGATCCCGGTGAGCAGCTTGATCGCCTCCGTCACCTGGACGGAGCCGATGGACGCGCACAGCACCCCGAGCACGCCTCCTTCGGCACACGAGGGCACCATGCCCGGTGGAGGAGGCTCCGGGTAGAGGCAGCGGTAGCAGGGACCGTGCTCGGCCCAGAACACCGACGCCTGGCCGTCAAAGCGGAAGATCGAGCCCCACACGTACGGCTTGCCGAGCAGCACGGCCGCGTCGTTGACCAGGTAGCGGGTCGCGAAGTTGTCCGTGCCGTCGACGATCAGGTCGTAATCGGCGAAGATCTGCATCACGTTGCTGTTGTCGAGGCGCTCCTGGTGCACCACCACGTCGACGTACGGGTTGATCTCCGCGACGGACTCCTTGGCCGAGACCGCCTTCGACCTGCCGATGTCGCTCTGGCCGTGGATGATCTGCCGCTGCAGGTTGGACTCGTCGACCTCGTCGAAGTCGACCACCCCGAGCGTGCCGACCCCCGCCGCCGCGAGGTACATCAGCGCGGGGCTGCCGAGGCCACCGGCGCCGATGACCAGCACCTTGGCGTTCTTCAGCCGCTTCTGGCCGGTCATCCCCACGTCGGGGATGATGAGGTGGCGGCTGTAGCGGCGCACCTCGTCGACCGTCAGCTCCTCAGCGGGCTCCACCAGCGGTGGCAACGACACGATGTGCTCCTCGAGACTCGTCCGGGTGCCGCGACAGACTTTCGCGTCCCTATCGTCCTGCTCAACACCGCAAGCTCGCGGTGCATTTCGTCAGGTGGTACGCCGCTCTTCCCGCCGCCCGCCGCCCACCGCCCACCGCCGCCGCTACCCAAACGGCTCAGGATGCCTCTGACGCTCACGGATCTAGAGGTCTTTGGGCTGCCGCGGCTACCCAAAGCGCTCAGGATCCGTCGCGGGCCAACGGAGCTTGAGGCGTGACGGCTGGCCCGGCTACCCGAACACCTCAAGAACCGTCCCAGCCCGCCCCCACCACCGCCGACCATCCGACCGGCCTTGAGGCGTGACGGCTGCCCCAGCGACCCGAACACCCCAAGAACCGTCGGCCCCGTGGCGCTAGCCTGCGCCCTATGCCGGAGTCCAAGGTCACCGTGGAGGTGCAGGGCCGGACTCTCGCGCTGTCGAACCTCCACAAGGTGCTGTATCCGGACGTCGGGTTCACCAAGGGCGAGGTGATCGACTACTACGTGCGCGTCGCTGAGGCGCTCCTCCCACACATCGGCGACCGCCTGCTCACCCGTCGCCGCTGGCCGGACGGCACCCGCGGCCAGCCGTTCTTCGAGAAGAACGTGCCGCGGGGCAAGCCGGGCTTCGTGCGTACCGTCCACATGGCCGAGCACGGTGACGACGGCGTCGAGTACGTCGTCTGCAACGACCTGCCGACCCTTGTGTGGCTGGCGAACCTGGCGGCGCTGGAGCTCCACGTGCCCCAGTGGCGGGTAGGCGACGACGACGCTCCCCTGGACGCCGACCTCGTCGTCTTCGACCTCGACCCGGGGCCGCCGGCGACGATCATCGAGTGCTGCGACGTCGCCCAGGCGCTCAACGCCCGGCTGGAGGTCGACGGGCTGAAGGCCTTTCCCAAGACCTCGGGAAACAAGGGCGCCCAGCTCGTCGTGCCCGTCGAGGTGGCGAGCTCGCGTCGTACGTCGGCGTACGCCAAGCGGCTGGCCGACGAGCTGCAGCAGGCACTTCCCGACCTCGTGCTCTCGTCGATGGACAAGACGGCACGCCGAGGCAAGGTCTTCATCGACTGGAGCCAGAACAACGCCGCCAAGACGACGATCGCGCCGTACTCGCTGCGGGGCATCGACCGCCCCACCGTCTCCACACCGCTGACGTGGGACGAGGTGGCGGCCGCCCGCTCCCCCGTAGACCTTGTGTTCACCGCGACCGACATTCCCGACCGGATCGACGAGTACGGCGACCTGCTGGGCGCCCTCGACGAGCACCGGGCGGCGCTTCCCGACGACGGTTGAGCCGGAGCCGCGGCGATAGCATGCCGAGGTGACCGAGCTCGCCGAATCGCCACGCGGCGGACGGCTGCCGCGCAGCGCCCGGCGAGCCCAGCTGCTGGACTCGGCCCTGCAGGTCTTCGTGGCGCAGGGCTACCACGCGGCGGCGATGGGCGACATCGCGGAGCGGGCAGGGGTCTCCAAGCCCGTGTTGTACCAGCACTTCCCCGGCAAGCTCGAGCTCTACGTGGCGCTGCTCGACGTCGCCTGCGACCAAGCCGTCGCCGACGTCCGCGCCGCGCTCGCCAGCACCACGGACAACCAGGAGCGGGTGGCGGCGAGCACGGAGGCCTTCTACACCTTCGTGGCGGATCCCGCGGCCGCCTTCCGGCTGGTCTTCGAGTCCGACCTCACGAGCGAGCCGGAGGTGCGCAAGAGGGTGGAGCGCGTGACCCTGCAGTGCGCGGACGCCATCGCCGAGGTGATCGCCGACGACACCGGGCTGCCGACCGACGTGGCGCAGCTGCTCGCGGTCGCGCTCGTCGGGATGAACCATGTCAGTGCCCGGTTCTGGCTGCAGGCGGAGCCGAACATGTCGCAGCGGCAGGCGACCGAGCTGATCACCAGGCTCGCCTGGCGGGGCATCCGGGGTTTCCCCCGTCACGAGCGTCCCGCCGACGGCAGCAGCGGCACGTGAGCCGCGGTACGTGAACCGCGGCACGTGAAACGCGGTCCTTGGCCCGCGCCGTAGGCTCTCAAGGCACGGCGAGGATGCCATCGCCGCCGACCCCGCACTGAAAGGATCCGACGTGGAGGTCAAGATCGGCGTGATCCATGCCAGCCGCGAGCTCACCCTGGAGACCAACCAGTCAGCCAAGGAGATCCACGAGATCGTCGCCGAGGCGCTGAGCGGCACCGGTGGGGTCTTCGAGCTGCATGACGAGCGCGGGCGCAGCGTCCATGTGCCCGCCGAGAAGCTCGCCTACGTCGAGATCTCCGGCGAGTCCGGCCGCCGGGTCGGCTTCGGGTCCCGCTGAACCGGAGCCGGGGCGGCCACGCCGCCGCGCGAGGAAGGCTTGGGGCCGGCAGGGAGGCTCAGGCCTGCAGACCCAGCAAGGCCATCCGGCGGGTATGGGTCTCAGTGAGCCGGGCGAACATCCGCGACATCGCTGCGAGGTCCATCCCTGGTCTGTCCACTCCGCCGACGAGCAGCGTCGTGAGAGCGTCGCGCTCGGCGGCCACGCGCTGCGCCTGGCTGAGCGCCTCACCCATCAGGCGGCGCGCCCACAGCGCGAGGCGGCCGGCGATCTTCGGGTTCTCCTCGACGGCCCGCAGCACGCGGTCCACCACGAACTCCGAGTGCCGGACGTCGTCGAGGCTCGCCAGGATGAGGTCGCGGGTGTCGACGTCGAGGTAGGCGGCGATCTCCCGGTAGAAGTCGGCGGCGAGACCGTCTCCGACGTACGCCTTGATGAGGCTCTCGAACCAGTCGGACGGCGCGGTGTGAGCGTGGAATGCGTCGACGGGCGCGTGGAAGGGCTCCATCGCCTCGAAGGGGTCGGCGCCCAGCTCGAGCAGCCGGTCGCGCAGGCGCTCGAAGTGCCCGAACTCCGCAGCGGCCATCGCGGCCAGCGCCACCTTGTCGTCGAGCGTTGGCGCTTTCGCGGCGTCCTCGGCCAGCCGTTCGAACGCGCTGAGCTCGGAGTAGGCGAGTCCCCCCAGCAGGTCGGTGATCGCGACGCGGTAGGCCGGGTCTGAGAACGGCGACGACGGCTCCGTTTCGGACGCGGCTGCCGTGCCTGCGTCGCCAGCCTGCGACTCGGTCTCGGTCATCGCGCGAACCTCATGGGCCAACAGTATGGGCAATGACCAGTCGCAATCGCCGGGATGTCGGCGCCCGCCGCGGTCCGAACCACCCGCGGAGCCGCCGCAGGGGCCTCCTCCAGGGCCCTCCCTCAGGGGATGGTTCGGCACAAGACACGCGGTGCACGCAAGCCGCTGCCGCGCGCCCCGGTCCGAACCACCCGTGGGCTTCCCGGCGGCAGCACGACGGCGAGCCGCCGGGATGTCGGCGCCCGCCCGATAGAGTGGGACTGCGAGAGCCCGCGTGCAGACGGTTGCCGGGCCGCGACGAAACCAGGAATCGAGAGCTGTTCTGTCTACGTTCGAGGAGCTGGGCGCCCTTCCGGAGATCGCCGAGGCGCTGCGCGCTGACGGCATCACCGAGGCGTTCCCCATCCAGGAGATGACGCTGCCCATCGCGCTGCTGGGCACCGACCTGATCGGCCAGGCGCGGACGGGGACCGGCAAGACGCTGGCGTTCGCCATCCCGATCCTGCAGCGCGTCATCTCACCGCACGACCCCGAGTACGAGGAGCTGGTCGCGCCGGGCCATCCGCAGGCGCTGGTGATCGCGCCGACTCGCGAGCTCGCGATCCAGGTGTCGGGCGACATCGCCCTGGCTGGCAAGAACCGCGGCACTCGGACACTGACCGTGTACGGCGGCGTGCCCTACGAACCTCAGCTGGATGCGCTGCAGCGCGGCGTCGAGATCGTCGTCGGCACTCCCGGCCGGGTGCTCGACCTGGCCGGCCGCAAGTCGCTGGACCTGTCGCACGTCAAGGTGCTGGTGCTCGACGAGGCGGACGAGATGCTCGACCTGGGGTTCCTGCCCGACGTGGAGAAGATCATCGCGAAGACGCCGTTGTTCCGGCAGACGATGCTGTTCTCCGCGACGATGCGCGGCGAGGTCGTCGTACTCGCCCGGACACACATGCGGCACCCGGTCAACATCCGCGCCGAGTCGAGCACCGACGGCCAGATGGTGCCGGCGACCGCGCAGTTCGTCTACCAGGCACACGACCTCGACAAGCCCGAGTGCATCGCACGGATTCTGCAGGCCGAGAACCGTGGCCGCACGATCATCTTCACCCGCACCAAGCGCCAGGCCCAGCGGGTCGCCGAGGACATGATGGACCGCGG
>JBBSIF010000014.1:0-34073 GCA_038232255.1 Propionibacteriales bacterium | reverse complement strand
GGTCCAGCAGGTGGTGCGGCACGCCGCGCCGCCCAGCGACCGTCAGCTTCGCGGTCCCGATGTCCATGCCCCGGTAGATCTGCATCGAGTCGCCGTTCACGACCTCTCCGCGCAGCGCGAGCGCGATCTCGACGGCCAGCCCGCTCTTGCCGGCGGCGGTGGGGCCGACCACGGCGACCACCGGGGGGGCGCTCCCGCTGTCGCTCGCTGTCATCGTCAGCGGGGGGTGGTCGGCGAGTCGAGCCACCGGCTGATCAGGCCGGCGAAGCTCTGACCCGTCTCCGCGTCCAGCCAGCGGATGAACTCCGCCCGGTCCACGTTCCCGTACTCGTGCTCCGCCACCCACGCCTTCGTCAGCACCGCGAACTCCCGGTCGCCGACGCGCTGGCGGATCCGGTCGAGCATCATCGCTGGCCCGAGGTAGACGTTGACGTCACCGAACGACGTCGGCGCGTAGTCGCCGGGCGGTCCGGCCCGGCGCCGCGCAGCGTTGTCCAGAGGCCGCCACCTCGACATCCCGCCGGCGTCCTCGTAGCCCCCTCTGTCGCTCTCATAGGCCTGCTGCAGCCACATCGCCCAGCCCTCGCTGAGCCACAGACCCTGCCAGTCCGTCGGCGTCACCGCGTCGCCGAACCACTGGTGGGCGACCTCGTGCTCCAGCACCGCGTCCGGCCGGTCCAACGCGCCGCGGCTCAGCGTGACAAGGGACTGCGTCTCCATGCCGCTCTCGCCGCCGACGATCACGACGCCGAAGGTGTCGAACGGATAGTCCCCGGCCTGGTCCACCAGCCAAGCGAAAGCCCGGCGGCTCTCGGCGCGCAGGGACGCCAGCAGCTGACGGTCCTGCGGCAACAGCCAGTACGTCGCGGGGGTGCCGTCCGGCATCGTGTCGTGGAACGCGGAGTAGGGCCCGACCGCGATCGTCGTCAGGTACGACGCGGCCGGCTCGGCCAGGTGCCACCGCCAGGTGGTCGCGTCGGGGCCGGCAGGCCCGTGTCCCTCGAGGGAGCCGTTGAAGACGGCCACCTCGCCTCGGGGGACGGTGACCTGCACGTCGTACAGCGCCGTGTCGGACGGATGGTCGTTGACGGGATACCAGGTGTAGGCGCCGTACGGCTCCTCGAAGGTGTAGACGTCGCCCTCCGGGTCCAGGCTCCAGCCGAGGCCCTCCTGCAGATCGCCGCGGCCGCTCGGCGCCGGCACGGGCTGGGGCGAGCCCGCGTAGTCGATGGTGAGCGTGTGCTGTGACCCCGTCGCGACCTGCGGGACGGTCATGACGAGGCTGTCGCCGGGATGGGTGTAGCGGATCGGCCGCTCGTCGAGGGCGACGCCGGAGACGTCGAGGACGGAGGAGAGATCGAGCCGCAGCGAACGCGTCGACGCCATCGCCCATATGATCACCGTCGCCTCGCCGGTGAGCACCGTCCCGTCCCACTTCAGTGCGAGGTGGTAGTGCAGCGCGTCGACTCCCGGGTTGCTCGTCCGGGGGTAGTACGGGTCCTCGACGGGCGTGGAACGAGCGGCGGCAAGCATCCGTCTGGGTGGAGCTCCGGGTGCGGGGGCGGCGGGGGAGCTCGCGCCTGGGGTTCCTTGCTGAGGCGGCTGCGTCGGGGGCGAGGTCCGCGCCGACGGGGGCAGGGCGGGAGGCGTCGCGGTGCAGGCGCTCATGACCAGCGCGGCCGTGGCCAGGGCGGCGGCTGCAACGCCGTACCGGCTGGTCCGTCTCACGCCACCCTCGCTCGGTCGGTCGCCCAGCACAGCCGGACGCAGGGTGAAAGCCTAGACTCCGCCGCGGTCGCGGGCGGCTCGTGATCGATCGACGTTCCGTTCGAGGCGGTGCCCGCCTTACACTGCAAACCGGTCGCCGCGTCGGCGGAGTGGGGGTTGGCGCTGTGTCTTGGCTGGCTGTTGGTGGCCGATAGGGTGAGTAAATCAGGCTGGACCTATGAAGGGAGCACCATGGGATTCCTCGACAAGCTCAAGGGCACCGCGAACATGGCGAAGCAGAAGGCCGCCGAGACCGTCGACCAGCATGGGCCGCAGATCAAGGACGGCATCGGCAAGGCTGGGGGCTACCTGGACAAGAAGACCAAGGGCAAGTACTCCGACAAGATCGCCCAGGGCACCCAGAAGGCCGGCGAGGCGATGGACAAGCGCAACGAGGCGGGCGCGGACCCGACGCCACCCCCCGGGCCTGTTCACTCCGCGGAGCACGACCCGCACGTCCCGCAGAACCCCTCCCCTCAGGAGCCGCACCAGACCGAGATCTCCCCGGACCAGGTGCACCCAGGAACGACGCCGACGCCGCCACCGGGCGACACCGGCCGTACGACGTTCTGACGCTCGCTTCCCCGCGGCTGTGACGGAGCGCTTTCGCGTCGTCCCGGCCGCCTACGTCCTGCTTCGGCGGGCAGACGATGTCCTGCTGCAGCTGCGCCAGAACACCGGCTATCGAGACGGCTACTGGGCGGCAGCGGCGGCTGGACACGTCGAGCGAGGTGAGTCCGTCGTCGCCGCAGCGGCTAGGGAGGCCGACGAGGAGCTCGGTGTCACGATCGCACCGGCGGACCTCGTTCCGCTGTGCTGCATGCATCGGACCCATCTCGACCACGCCCCCGTCGACGAGCGGGCCGACTTCTTCTTCTCGTGCCACCGGTGGTCCGGGGAGCCCCGCGTCATGGAGGCGGACAAGAATGCGCGACTGGGATGGTTTCCGTTGGGCTCGCTGCCGGAACCTGTGGTGCCACACGAGCTCGTGGTCTTGGAAGGCCTCAGCCGCGGCGACCTTCCGGCGGTCGTGACCTACGGCTTCTGACCGGTCTCTCGGATCGTCGGTCGGGAACTCTCGGATCGTCGGTCGGGAACTCTCGGATCGTCGGTCGGGAACTCTCGGATGGTTGGGGGTCAGGAGTCGAAGCCGAGGCCGGCGCGATCCATCGCCCGCAGCCACAAGTTGCGCCTGCCCTGGTGCCGGTCCGCCGACCGGATCGAGGCCCGCGTCGCCTGGACGCCCAGCCAGGCGAGCGGCTCGGGCGGGAACGGCGGCGGTGAGCTCCGCACCATCGCGGTGGCCGTCCGCTCGGTCTGCACCCCGGACAGCAGGTCGAGCATGACCTGCCCGGCGAACCTGGTCGCCCCCACCCCGAGGCCGGTGAAGCCCGCTGCGTAGGCGACCCGCCCGCGGTGCGCCGTACCGAAGAACGCGCAGAACCGCCCGCACAGGTCGACGGCGCCGCCCCACGCGTGGCTCAGCCGGGCGCCGTCCAGCTGCGGGAACGTGGCGTCGAGGTGGTCGACCAGCCGCTCGAACGTGGCCCGCCGCACGTCATACGCTGGTTTGACGCGGCCGCCGAAGTAGTAGACGGCGTCGTAGCCGCCGAACAGGATCCGGTTGTCCGCCGTCAGCCGGTAGTAGTGGAACTGGTTCCCGCTGTCGCCGATGCCCTGCCGGTTCGCCCAGCCGATCGAGGCGAGCTGCTCCCCGCTGAGCGGCTCGGTGACGACGGCGTAGTCGTAGACGGGGATCACGCGCGGCCGGACGCGGCGCAGCGGCGACCGGAACGCGTTTGTCCCGAGCGCGACCGTGCGAGCCGTGACGGTCGACTCCCCCGCAGTCACGACGACGCGACCGGACCGTCCGGAGCGACCGGCCGACGCGAGAGCGCCGGCCTCGGTGCCCTCGTGGATCCGCACGCCGAGCGACTCCGCGGCGTCGGCGAGCCCCCAGGCCAGCCGTGCCGGGTTCACCAGAACTGCGCCGTCGCGGTCCTCCAGCCCGGCCCGGTACGTCGGAGAATCGACCTCGCGACGCACTTGCTCCTCGTCGAGGAAGACGGCCCCGCCGGCTTCGGCCTCCTCCCGCAGCCAGCAGACCTGGTGCTCCTCGGTGGCGACGGTCAGCTCACCGGTCGGCTCGAGGTCGCACTGGATGCCGTAGCGGGTGACGGCGTCGCGCAGGCCCCGGAGGTTCTCCGCGCCGAGCCGGGTGAGGGTCTGAGTCTCGTCGGGAAAGCGCTGCCGGCCGTTCTCGGCGCCGTGCGTGAGGCTTGCCTCGCAGAAGCCGCCGTTGCGCCCGCTCGCCGCCCAGCCGATGCGGTTCGCCTCGAGCAGGACCACGTCCCGGTCGGGGTCCGCCTCCTTGGCCAGCAGGGCCGTCCAGAGTCCGGTGTACCCGCCGCCGACGACGAGCAGGTCGGCGGTGGTATCGCGCGGAAGCGGCGGCCGGGCGGCTGGCCGCGCAGGGTCGTCGAGCCAGTACGACGTGGTGGCGACGCCTGACAGCAGGCCCTCCCGGGCCACGTCAGCAGCCTCGCCGCGTCGGCGCCTGCCCGACCAGGGGCGGGCCGACCAACGGCGCGCCGACCGACGGCATGCCGAGCCCGACGGGCCCGGCACCGCCGACCCCGGCCGAGCCCTGCCGAGCCTCCCACGCCACCGAGGCGCGCGTGCGTCGTACGGACAGCAACGGAGTATCGCAGATCAGGTGGTGCGGAGCCGCCTGCGTCACCTGGGCCGTCACGACGTCGCCGGGCCCCACCCGCAGGTCGCCCGGCGTGACGTGCACGAGCCGGTTGTCGCGCGCCCGTCCCGAGAGCCGCCGGGTGGCCCCGTCCTTGCGCCCCTCACCCTCGGAGACGAGCACCTCGACCTGTTGCCCGAGGAGTCGCAGGTTCTCCTCCCACGCGATCTGGTTGACCCGCTCGACGAGCCGCCCGTACCGGTCCTTGACCACCTCGGCAGGGACCTCGCCGCCCATCGCCGCAGCCGGGGTGCCCGGCCGCTTGGAGTACTGGAAGGTGAACGCGCCGCTGAAGCGCGCCGCCTCGACGACCTCGAGCGTCTGCGCGAAGTCGTCCTCGGTCTCGCCGGGGAAGCCCACGATGATGTCGGTGGTGATCGCCGCGTCCGGCATCGCGGAGCGGACCCGTTCGATGATGCCGAGGTAGCGGTCGCGGCGGTAGGAGCGCCTCATCGCCTTGAGCACCGCGTCCGAGCCGGACTGCAGCGGCATGTGCAGCTGCGGCATCATGTTGGGCGTCTGCGCCATGGCGGCGATCACGTCGTCGGTGAAGTCGCGCGGGTGCGGGGACGTGAAGCGCACCCGCTCGAGCCCGTCGATCTCCCCGCAGGCCCGCAGCAGCTTCCCGAACGCCAGCCGGTCGCCGAACTCGACGCCGTAGGAGTTGACGTTCTGCCCGAGCAGCGTCACCTCCACGACGCCCTCCCCGACGAGGGCCTGCACCTCTGCGAGCACGTCGCCCGGCCGCCGGTCCCTCTCGGTGCCCCGAAGGGACGGCACGATGCAGAACGTGCAGGTGTTGTTGCACCCCACGCTGATCGCCACCCATGCGGCGTACGCCGACTCGCGCCGCGCCGGAAGCGTCGACGGGAACACCGTCAGCGACTCGTGGATCTCGACCTGCGCCTCCTGCGCGATCCTGGCGCGCTCGAGCAGCGCGGTCAGCGACCCGAGATTGTGGGTGCCGAAGACGACGTCGACGTACGGCGCCCGCCGGGTGATCTCGGCGCGGTCCTTCTGGGCGAGGCAGCCACCGACGGCGATCTGCATGCCGGGACGGGCCGCCTTCACCGGCGCCAGGTGGCTGAGGTTGCCGTACAGCTTGTTGTCGGCGTTCTCCCGGACCGCGCAGGTGTTGAAGACGACGACGTCGGCGAGCGTCTCGCCGCCAGCCCGCACGTAGCCGGCCGCCTCGAGCAGCCCCGACAGGCGCTCGGAGTCGTGCACGTTCATCTGGCACCCGTAGGTCCGCACCTCGTACGTGCGGCCTCCAACGGGCGGCGTATTGGTCGCGGGAGCGCTGGTCATGACCCGCCCAGGGTACGGCGACCGCTTCGCTCGTGAGGAGTCCGGGCAGAGCGACTGACGCCCCACCGGCGGCGGACGTCAGCCGGCCGCGGAGAGGATCTCCTGCTCGCGCTGCGGATCCAGGCCCGACGCCGCCCGGTCGGAGGGCTGCTCGGGCAGACCCTCGCCCTGCAGCCACTGCCAGGTGTCCGCCACGGTGTCGGCGACCGGCCGGCAGCGCAGCCCCTCGCGGTGCGCGGCTCTCACGTCACCCGCATGCAGGCCGGCCAGCTCACCCGTCGGCGGCACCCAGATCGGCAGGTCGGTCCAGCCCGACACCCCGGCTGCCTCGAGGACCTCGGGCGACGTCCACACCAGCTCGGCGTCGGCGCCGGTGACCGCCACGCAGGTGTCGAGCAGCTCGCCGATGGTGGCATGGCCCGCCCTGCTCACGGCGTTGAAGGGGCCGCTGACCCGCCGGTCGGCGGCCGACAGCAGCCAGCTCGCGAGGTCGCGGCCGTCGACGTACTGCAGGGGTCTGTCCTTCGGTCCCGGAGCGAGCACGCGCCCGCCTCGTGCGATGCGGTTGAGCCACCACGGCAACCGGCCGACCCGCTCGTACGGGCCGAGGATGAGCCCCGCCCGAGCGAGCAGCGCCCGCTCGCCGTAGACCTCGTGCACGGCGATCTCTCCGCCGCGCTTGGCCGCCGCGTAGTCCGCGCCGTCGTCGCTGAGCGGATCGGCGTCGACGAGTGGCGCCGTCTCGTCGGCACCCAGGGGCAACGGCCACACGTAGACCGACCGGCTCGACACATAGCCGTAGTGCGCGACGCGCTCGGCAAGCAGCTCGGCGGAGTCGAGCACGGCGCGTGGCGGCCCGGACCAGGTGTCCAGCACCACGTCCCACTCGCCGGTGGCGAGGGCCTCGCGCAGGGCGGTGCGGTCCGTGCGGTCGACGTAAACCGCCCGGGCACCGTCAGCAGGGCGCCCGCTGACGCCGCGGGTCACGGTCGTCACGTCGTCACCGCGATGCAGCGCCGCCTCCACGACCGCGCGTCCGACGTGATGGGTTCCACCGAGCACGAGGAGACGCATGGCTCCCATCCTGTGCCAGGGAAGGGATTCTGCGCCCGCTCGTTCGCCACCAGCGCAACGCAGCCGTCAAAGTCGGTTGTCGTCGACTTGTGTGGCGAGTAAGTTCTTGCGATTGTGCCTGCCGACCTCCGGACCTACCTCAAGCTGGTCCGGGCAGGCTTCGCGAAGCAGGCGCACTACCGGCTCGCGATGCTCGCGGGGCTCGGCACGAACCTCGTCTTCGGGTTCATCCGGGCAGCGATCCTGTTCGCCGCCGTGACGAGTGCCGGCGGCTCGCTCGGAGGCTACACCGTGGGGACGATCAGCTCCTACGTCTGGCTGTCGCAGGGGCTGTTGGGCGCTATCGAGCTGAGCGGACGGGCCGAGGTCGGCGACCGGGTGCGCACCGGTGACGTGGCCGTCGACTTCATCCGGCCGGTGGACCTGCAGACCTGGCACCTCGCCGAGGACATGGGGCGGGCGGCGTACACCCTGATCCCGCGCGGTCTGCCGTCGGTGCTGGTCGGCGCTCTGACGGTCGGCCTGGTGCTCCCCCGGACTCCGCTGCCCTACCTGCTCGGGCTGGTCAGTGTCGTCGCCGGCGTCGCGATCTCGTTCTACTGCCGTTACGCGGTCAACGTCCTCGGCTTCTGGCTCCTCGACACGCGGGGTGTCCGGACGCTCTACACGGTGACGAGCACGTTCCTCGCCGGGCTCTTCGTGCCGGTGTCGCTCTTTCCCTCCTGGCTGCACACGGTGGCCTACTGGACGCCGTTCCCTTCGATCCTGCAGATACCGGTGAACGTGCTCTCGGGCCGGGACGCCGGCGTCGACGCTGCCGCTGCCCTGCTCATGCAGGGCGGCTGGCTGATCGCGGTGTGCTTGGTCGGGCGTGCACTCACCAACGCGGGACGCCGGCAGCTGGTGCTCAATGGGGGTTGAGACCTCGGCGTGGTCGCCGTACCGCGCCGTGCTGGCGTCGAGGCTCCGGGCCCAACGGGCATACCCGGTCGGCTTCGTCCTCGACGTGCTGGGGTCGCTCCTGGTCGGACTGGTCGAGCTGGCCGAGGTCTGGGTGATCTTCTCCAACGTGCGGGTGCTGGGCGGGCTCGACTTCTCCGCCATCCTCCTCGTGTTCGGGCTGTCCAACCTGACGTTCTCGCTGGCAGACCTCTTCGTCGGGCATCTCGACACGCTTCCGACGTACATCCGCGCCGGAACCCTGGACGCCTTCTACCTGCGCCCACTGCCCGTGCTCGGTCAGCTCGTGACGAGTGAGCTGGAGCTGCGACGGATCTCGCGGATCGCCGTCGGAGCGGCAGCGCTGGCCGCAGGTCTGGCTGCCACCCACGCCTCGCTCGACCTGCGCAACGTCGTGCTGCTGGTGCTCGCAGTCGTCTTCGGCACGGCGATCTTCGCCGCTCTCTTCGTGTGCGCGGCGAGCGTGCAGTTCTTCCTCATCAACGGCGCTGAGCTGACCAACTCCTTCACCTACGGCGGGTCGTACGCCGCGTCGCAGCCGGCGTCGGTCTTCCCCGGTCCGCTGAAGCTGCTGTTCGGCTACCTGGTGCCGGTGGTCTTCACCGCCTACCTGCCCACGCTGGCGCTGCTCGGCCTCCCGGGGCCGGCGGGGTTGCCGGCTTGGCTCGCGTGGCTGCTGCCGGTCGCCGCGCTCTGGGTGTGGGGCGTGGCGCTCGTGCTGTGGCGATGGGGGACGCGGCACTACCAAGGAGGGGGCGGATGACTTCCGGGGATGCGGCGGCGGCGGCGGATCCCGTCGGCGAGCCGATCATCGAAGTCGCCGACCTGACGCGCACGTTCACCGTCCGGCGGCGTGGGAACGGTCGGGGTCGCCGGGTGCGGACGACGATCGCTGCCGTCGACGCCATGACGTTCCGGGTGTCGCCCGGTGAGGCGGTCGGCTACATCGGCGCCAACGGGGCAGGCAAGTCCACCACGATCAAGATGCTGTGCGGGATCCTCGTCCCCACCTCCGGCCGGGTCAGGACGTGCGGCCTCGACCCGCTGAAGCACCGCCGCGAGCTGTCGCGCCGGATCGGCGTGGTCTTCGGCCAGCGCTCACAGCTGTGGTGGGACCTCCCGCTGCGGGAGTCGTTCTCCATCCTTGCGGCGATCCACCGCCTCGATGGTGCGGCGGCAGGTCGGCGTACCGAGGAGCTCGTCGAGCAGCTCGAGATGGCCGACACGCTGGACACGCCGGTCCGCCAGCTGTCGCTGGGGCAGCGGATGCGCGCCGAGATCGCCGCAGCGCTCCTGCACTCGCCGGACCTGGTGATCCTCGACGAGCCGACGATCGGCCTCGACGTGCTCTCGAAGGCGCGGCTGCGCGAGTTCCTCATCGGCGAGCGGGCGGCGCGCGGCACCACGCTGCTGCTCACCACGCACGACATGGGCGACATCGAGCGCCTCTGCGACCGGGTGCTGGTCGTCGACCACGGGCGGCTCGCGTACGACGGGACGCTGCCGGGTCTCGCCGGCACCGTGGGAGCGCAGCGAGTGCTCGTCGTCGACCTCACGCACCCGACCGGCGACCTGACCGGGATCCCCGGGACGAGCCACCTCGGCAGCGAGGCCGACGGCCTGCGGCAGCGGCTGGGCTTCGACGCGGAGGCCACGACGGCCGCCGACGTGCTGGCCGCGGTCGCGGACCGGGCGGACGTCCGCGACCTCTCGATCGAGGAGCCCGACATCGAGGACGTGGTACGCCGCATCTACCGCTCCGGCGGCGGCACGTCCCCGCCCTGACCGCCGCCCCCCGCTCCAGCAGCCGACGCGCCCCCGCCCCCCGCCCCGCGCCGCCGCAGGCGACACCTCCCCGAGCACCCTCAGCTGGTTCGGACCCAGACGCGCCATCCCGCGGCCCGCGGACCGCGCGCCCTGTTCCGAACCACCTGGAAGGGGCAAGGGGGGAGGCATCCGGAAGGGGGTTCGGTGGCAGCTCCCGGGGTCAGCCGGCTTCGTGAAAGGGGCGCTCTGCCGCGAGCCAGCCGGTCGGTGGCAGACCGGCGAGCCTGCCCAGCTGGCTCCGGATCGATCCCGCCTCGGCCGCGAGCTGCGCGACCGGCTGGGTGCCACGGGTCGTGTGCAGCTGCCGCCAGGCGCGGCGCAGCGTCTGGTCCCCGCTGAGCCAGCTGTCGCTCCGGGCGGCGGCGAGCCCCAGTAGCGACCTGTCGAGGGCGGCGAACCGCGCGGCCCAGCCACGAGGCGTCGCCACCTCGTCGTACAGCCGAGAGCCAGCCCCTCCGAGGACGTCGTCGAGGCCGACCAGCTCGTGGCTCAGCGCGGCAGCGGGAACGCCCAACAGCGCACGAGCGGGGTCAGGTCCAGCTGGATGCCGTGTCGGCGACCCTCGTGGTGGATGGACGCCGGCGCCAGCTGCAGCCCGTGGTGCACACCCGGCGACCCCGCGTCGAGCGATAGCCGTGATAGCCCGCGACCAGATCCCGCAACGCCGGATGCGGCACTCCGCCGACGGAGCGCGCCTCGGCGTCGGCATGGCGGTCGGTCTGGCGGTCGGTCTGGACCATGTCCGCAGGGTGCGGCGTCAGCCGAGCCAGTGCCGGACGTCGAGGGTGCACACCACCTCGGTCTCGCCGAGGCCGCGCTCCGTCCCGGGCGGGTCGATCCAGAGACCCTCGGTGAAGCCGCACTTCTCCAGCACCCGACGGGAGCGGTGGTTGCGGTGGCTGGGGCTCGCCGTGAAGTGGGCGGCGTCGGGGTAGTCCCGGCGCAGCACGTCCCGGCAGAACTCCCAGATCATCCGGGTCCCCAGGCCGCGGCCGACCAGCGACGGCTCGCCGAGAAGATAGTCGAAGCCGACGGCGGCCGGGTCGGCGGTCTTGGCGGCGTAGTCGGGATGGTCGCCGACCCGGTAGTCCTGCAGGAACCCGACCGGCCGGCCGTCGACCTCGACGACCCACATCCGCGTCGGGTCCTGCCCTGCCAGCCGGGGACCATACCGCAGCCGCAGGGCCTGCTCGTCGCCGCCGGCGCCGTCCCACCACTGCCTGGCGTGCGGAGCCGCCTGCCAGCGTGCGACGGACCCCAGGTCCGCATCGGTCATCGGGCGGAAGGCGACCGGAACCGCGGGAACGCTTGCCGCCCTGGTCTGTTGCACCGCGACGAAGCCCGGCAGGGTCCGAGCGTGCGCCTGCTGCGAGCTGAGCCAGGCGTACCGGTCGTGCTCGGGATCGACCAGGTCGATGACGGTGTCCTCGGCGACGTCGAGCGCGAAGACTGCCCACCGCCCGGACAGGTCGACCGCCCATGGCGCCGCAAACTCGATCCCGGCCTCCTCGCCCAGCTCCCGCAGGGCAGCCCGATAGACGGCCTCGCCGGGCTGGTGGCACCCCGCGGGACACGTCCATGCCCAGTCGCCCTCGAAGTCAGGGCCTTTCGCCGCCCGGTGCAGCACGAGGATCTCCACACCGCCGGGAGCAGGACGGCGTACGACGACGGTCGACCCGATCGGCTCCTCGAGCGCGATCTCCAAGCCGTCCCAGGTGCGCCCCGGCAGAGGCTCCGACATGGCGCGAGCGTACGCCGCGGCTCCCGGATCGAAACGCTGGTCGCCCGGCGTCGGTCAGCGGGCGATCTCCGTGGTCCGCGACTCGCGGATGACGGTGACCTTGATCTGCCCGGGATAGGTGAGCTCGTGCTCCACCTGCTTGACGATGTCCCGCGCGAGCACCTGCGCGCCGATGTCATCGACCTCGTCGGGACGCACCATCACCCGGATCTCACGCCCGGCCTGCATCGCGTAGACCTTCTCCACGCCCTCGCAACCCATCGCGATCTCCTCGAGCCGCTCGA
The DNA here is from genome assembly GCA_038232255.1 of Propionibacteriales bacterium. GTDB lineage: Bacteria > Actinomycetota > Actinomycetes > Propionibacteriales > Nocardioidaceae > JAWWPG01. The sequence goes on along the minus strand of JBBSIF010000014.1, from coordinate 22,360 downwards.
GCCGCCGGACATACGCCTCAGGGGACTCCCGTCGTGCTCCGGGTCGCCCGCCGCTGATCGCGTCGGCAGCCTGGGTCAGCACCGCCTCGAGAGTGCGGGGCTCCACCTCGTTGTGGTGTGCCTCGATGGCGTGCACGACCTCGGCGGACTCACCGTAGCGGTGCGCGAGTTCCGCGCCGACCAGCGCATGGCTGCCCTCGGCCTCGTGCGTGAGCGCCTTCCCGAGGTCGTGCAGCAGCGCCGCCCGCTTCACGACGGTCGGGTCGACGCCCAGCTCGGCAGCCATCAGACCGGCGGCGTGAGCGGACTCCACCAGGTGCTTGAGGACGCTCTGCCCGTACGACGTCCGGTAGCGCAGCTGACCCAAGGTGGCGATGAGGTGGGGATGGACGTCGGTGACACCAACCTCGACGAGGGCGTCCTCCCCGGCGCGGCGGCAGACGCGGTCGATCTCCGCGACACTGCGGGCGTGCACCTCTTCGATCCGGCTCGGGTGGATCCGCCCGTCGGCGACCAGCTCCTCGAGCGTGATGCGGCCCACCTCACGCCGTACCGGGTCGAAGCAGGAGAGCACGACTGCCTCGGGAGTGTCGTCGATGATCAGGTTGACGCCCGTCGTCTGCTCGAAGGACCGGATGTTGCGCCCCTCGCGCCCGATGATCCGGCCTTTCATGTCGTCGCTCGGTAGGTGGACGACGGAGACCACAGACTCCGCCGTCTGCTCCGACGCCAGGCGCTGGATTGCCGTGGTGATGATCTCCCGGGCCCGTGCGTCAGCCTCGGCGGCGGCCGTCCGCTCGATGTCGCGGGCGACGACGGCTGCCTCGCGCTTGGCCTCCCGCCCGATGTCGCAGACCAGCTGCTGCTTCGCAGCCTCCGCGGTCAGCGCCGCGAGTCGCTCGAGGATCGCCCGGCGCTCCGCCGCGATGTCGAGGAGGGCGGCTCGCTGGGACGCCAGCTCCTCGTCCGCCTGCGAGATCTCCGTGGCCCGCTCGTCAAGCTGCCGGGACGTGTCGTCCAGGCGCTGCTCCCGCTGGCTCACGCGCTGCTCGCGCCGCTCGAGGTCGACGTGCTGCGCGTGCATCTCCTGTCGTTGGACGAGTATCTCGCTCCTGCGCTCGTCCAGCGCGTGCAGGGCTTTCGCCAGCTGCGCATCCGGCTCACTTCCGGCGGCGAGCGGGCCGGGCGCGGGGATGCCGGCGGTTCCGGCGTCACGATGCACCCGCGAGGCGGCTTCGCTGTGCACCGCGTCGGTGGTCCTGCCCACGAGCGGGTCGAGGACGGCCGGTGCGGGCGGCGCCGTGTCGGGCGTCGCTCCATGAGACGGTGTGGGCGGGCGGGAGCCGCTTCGTCGGACGGCGATCGCGATGGCTACGGCGGCAACGACAACGGCGACTCCCAGTGCCAGGCTCAGTAGCAGGATCATCAGACGCCTCCTCTATCCGCTCCGATCGGCCGCTGAGGCGCGGCCACGGAGCATCCCGACGGAAGGCGGACATCCACGATGTATCCCGGCGGCCCTTGCGAGGACCTCCGGTGCGATTCACATCAACGCCCGGCGCCGTCCGGCGCCGGACCTACGCCTGTCACCTCCTCATGTCGTCGCTGCGCTGGCCTGCCCAGCATCCAGCCGGAAAATCGTGCAGCACTGTCATCGACTCGCCGTGTGTGCTTCTCGTGGCGCCGCTCTCGCGGTGCCTTCCGCCTGTCACGGTAGGTCCGCAGGCAGACCCGGTCAAGCACCTTGCCCAGGTGGGCGGCGCGCGCCTTTCGGCGGAACCCGTCAGGTGCCGAGCTCGTCGGCGGGCGCCGGGCTCTCGTCGAGGGGCTCCTGCGCCGCGTCGTGCTCTCGGACGGCGTCGGCCACGACCCTCATCGACAACGCCGCGGAGTAGCCCTTGCGAGCCAGCATCCCGACGAGCTGGCGCCACTTCGCCGTGGGGTCGGTCGTCCGGGATGACCGGAGCTTCTTCTCGACCAGCGCGCGGGCGGCGGCGTACTCCGTCTCCTCGTCGATCTCGCGCACGCTGTCGGCGACGACGTCGGGGTCCACCCCCTTGCGTCGGAGCTCGACGGCCAGCGCGCGGCGAGAGAGCCCGCGCGACGACAGCCGGGCCTCGACCCAGGCTTTCGCGAAGGCGGCGTCGTCGACCAGCCCGACCTCCCCGAACCGGTCGAGGACCTTCGCGGCGACGTCATCTGGGACCTGCCGCTGCGACAAGGCGTCCGCGAGCTCGTGCCGGGACCGGGCGCGGGTCGTGAGCTTCGTGAGCACGATCGTCCGGGCGACCGACTCCGGGTCGGCGTCCGGGCCGCGGTCGACAGCTGAGCCCGTGGGCTCCTCGCGGCCGAAGCGGCGCCTGCGCCCCATCAGAAGTCGATACCCGTGGGCTCCTCGGCAGCCTCGTCGTCGATGCTGGCTCCGATTCCGAGCTTCTCCAGGATCCGCTTCTCGAGCTCGTTGGCGAGGTCGGGGTTGTCGCGCAGGAAGGCGCGCGCGTTCTCCTTGCCCTGCCCGAGCTGGTCGCCCTCGTAGGTGTACCAGGCACCCGCCTTCCGGACGAGGCCGGCGTCCACTCCCACGTCGATGAGGCCGCCCTCACGGCTGATGCCTTGCCCGTACATGATGTCGAACTCCGCCTGCTTGAACGGGGGCGACACCTTGTTCTTCACCACCTTGATGCGGGTGCGGTTGCCGACGAAGTCCGTGCCGTCCTTGAGGCTCTCGATCCGTCGCACGTCGAGCCGGACCGACGCGTAGAACTTGAGCGCCTTGCCACCCGTGGTCGTCTCAGGACTGTTGTGCACCATGACGCCGTCCACCAGGTAGTTGTGGCTGCCGTCGACCTCGATGTCGAAGCGATGCATCGATCGGGTCGGCGGCTTGACGTGAACGTCGAGGATCCGAGCCGGAACCAACCTCTGGATGGGAGCCACGAACTCCGGCTCCACCCGGCACTGGCCTCGCAGTCGAGGCAGCAGCTTGTCGTCCATCGAGGGATGCACGTAGGGGGCGACGAGCTCCATGAATCGAGCCGACGACCCGGTGGTGAACGTCAGCACGGCCTGTTGGGCGTTGGCGACACTGCGCCATGACACGTCGAGGCCGTGTGTGTCGCGCAGGTAGTCGACGAGACGGTCCCGCGAACCCTCGCTCAGCGCCTCGATGCCGAACTGGATACGGCAGCTGCCACCGGCGGTCCGCTGCTGAAGCCCTCTCGAGCGGAGCGTGAAGCAGCCGTCGTCCATGTACCAGATCGCCAGCGCCAGCGGTGTCAGGGCCTTCAGGTACTCCTCGGTGATCGTGCGCTTCCCGCCACCGAGGTACAGGGTCCTCTGCAGCTCACCGAGCTCAGGAAGAGGAGTGAAGTCGGCGAACACCGCGCCTCTGCTGTCGGTGCGCCGGCTGCATGCGATGTTGGCGAGCAACGACACCTTCCAGTCCAGATAGCCAACCTGCGCGGCTCCAAGCCCGAGCCGGAAGCGGACACCGTTGCGGTCCCGTCGGTTCGGCGAGAGGTTCCCAGCGCCCAGCAGTGAGCCGAGGACGACCTGCCACTGCTGGGCGCTCAGGCGGTGCGTCTCAGCCGCCATCACCCGGTCGCCAGCTCCCAGCTCCCTCGCTTCCCGCCACCCCCCCGGAGTCCGCACGAGGTGGTTCTCCGTGGCAGCGAACTGCGCCCGTCCGTTGCCGGACGACTTCTCGACGCTGAACTGCAGGAAGCGGTCAGCGACGCCGTTGTCGAACCATCCCACCACCTTGCGTGCGACGACGGAGTCAGTTCCGTGGTCGTAGGACAGGACCTCGACCGGTTGCTTCTGGTTGACGATCGCGCCGATCTTCTCCGTGGTGCCGTCAGCCAGCGTGACGCGCGTCGTTGCGGAGAAGCACCCGAACATCACGCCGATCTTCTCCCGGAGCTGGTTGATGAAGATCGCGGTCGTCCCCGAGGTGGAGATCGCGCCGGTCAGTTTGCGAAGCGCCTGGCTCATCAGCCGGGCCTGCAAGCCCACGTGCGAGTCGCCCATCTCCCCCTCGATCTCGGCACGGGGCACGAGGGCGGCGACCGAGTCGATCACGATGACGTCGAGAGCGCCCGAGCGGATCAGCATGTCGGCGATCTCCAGCGCCTGCTCGCCGCTGTCGGGCTGGGAGACCAGCAGCGCGTCGGTGTCCACCCCGAGCTTCTGCGCGTACTCGGGGTCGAGGGCGTGCTCGGCGTCGATGAAGGCGGCGATCCCGCCGGCCCGCTGCGCGTTGGCGACGGCGTGCAGGGCGACGGTCGTCTTGCCGGAGGACTCCGGACCGTAGATCTCGACCACTCGCCCTCGGGGCAGCCCGCCGATGCCGAGTGCGACGTCGAGGGCGATGGACCCGGTCGGTATCACCTCGATCGGCACCTTGCCCCGGTCGCCGAGCCGCATCACCGAGCCCTTGCCATGGTTGCGCTCGATCTGCGCCAGTGCGTTGTCGAGAGCCTTGGAACGGTCTGCGTCAGCCATGAAGGTCATCCAAACGTCAGGCGGGCCGGAGCCCGGGTCGTTGTCAGGAAAGACGCTAACCGCGCCCGCCGACAGCAGGCTCGACCGCGCATCCCCTGGGGACAGCTGACCGGCTCGCCGGTCACTGTGGACAACCGTAGGGCGAACATCTGTTCGAACTCTCGCGACACGCCGTCATCTGTCGCGGGGCGGCAGCTCCAGCTCCTTCCAGACCGCCCGCCACACCGCCTTGGCGTCCTCTCCGGCGTCGAGAGCCTGCTGGACCGTGCGCTGGTCGAGGCCTGCGACCACGTGCTCGCGAGCCCAGGTGCGGGCGTACGTCGCACCCAGTGCCTTCTCGAGCCGGGCCCACAGCTCCGTGTGTCGCACGACGACCCGTCCTCCCGCTCGGCGTCCGGCCGACGCCACCCTACGTCGTACGGACTCGCCGGGAAGAGCCGTTCAGACCGGCAGCCGAACCAGGAAGCGGCAGCCGGGCGCCTCGTTCGACACCGCGACACTGCCGCGGTGCGCCTCCACGATGCCGCGCACGATCGCCAGGCCGAGGCCGGCTCCGGCAGTCACCGCGTCCGGCTCCGGGGTGCGGGCAGCCGTCCCCCGCCACGCCACGTCGAAGACGCGGTCGAGGTCCTCGGTGGGGATTCCGCCGCACTCGTCGCTCACCGCCAGCTCGACGACCCCGGCGTCGGTAACCCGGGCCGATACCTCCACCGAGCCGTCACTCGGCGTGTGCCGGATGGCGTTCATCACCAGGTTGGTGACGACGCGAGACAGCTCACGCGGGTCCGCGAGCACGATCGCATCCTCAGGGACCGCCCCACCGAGCCGCACTCCGCGCGCCCGGGCCACCGGGTCGGCTCCCGCCAACGCGTCGCTGACGACGTCTCGCAGGGGCACCCGGTCCATGGTCAGCTGCAACGCGCCGGAGTGGATCCGCGACAGCTCGAACAGGTCGTCGACCATCCGCGTCATCCGGTCGACCTCCGCGCGCATCTGCGCGTGGTACCGGCCAGGGTCGTCGACAAGGCCGTCCTCCAGCGCCTCCGTCATGGCCCGCAGTCCCGCCAGCGGCGTACGGAGGTCATGGGAGACCCAGGCGACGAGCTCGCGCCGCGACGTCTCGAGCGCCTGTTCGCGCTGCCGGGACTCCGCGAGCCGCTCGCTGGTACGGCGCAGCTCGGCGGACACGCTGGACAGCTCGGACGGCCCTGACACCTGCCGCGGTGCCACCCCCGGACTGTCGTCGCCGATCCGGCGGGCAGCAGCCTCGAGCTCCCGCGACCAGCGGACCGCCGCACCGGCCACGACGAAGGCGAAGGTCAGCGACACGACACCGGCGACGGCGCTCACCAGCAGGACGACCCGGAAGTCGTGGCCGGACAGGAACATCGCCCGCGCGGTCGCGACCAGGCCGGCGACGAAGCCGCCGACGGCGACGACGGCGACCATGGCTGCAGCCCAGCGCAGGGAGCGGCGACGAAGCAGGTACGCAGCGGCGACGCCGACGACACCCACGAGGCTCGACCAGCCGGCGGCGAGGGCGACGATCGTCCACTGGTCAGACGTCACGACGCCTCCCACCGGTAGCCGACACCCCAGACGGTAGCCAACCGGCTCGGGCGGGTGGGGTCGGGCTCCACCTTCTCCCGGAGCCGACGGACGTGCACGGTCACCGTGGACTGGTCGCCGAAGGACCACCCCCAGACCCTGTCGAGCAGCTGCTCGCGGGTGTAGGCGACCCCTGGGTTGGCCATGAAGAATCGGAGCAGGTCGAACTCCCGCGCCGTGAGGGCAAGGCGTTCGCCTCCTCGCGTCACGAGATGCTTTCCCACGTCGAGCAGGATGTCACCGTCTTGGACGACGACCGTCTCGAGCACGGCATGCTCGCCAGACCTTCTCAGCACCGAGTTGACACGCAGCACCAGCTCGCGAGGGCTGAACGGCTTGGCCACGTAGTCGTCAGCGCCCATCTCGAGGCCGACGACCCGGTCGGCCTCGGTGCCCAGCGCGGTCAGCATCACGATCGGCACGTCTCCGCGCCGACGCAGCTGCCGACAGACCTCGAGACCGTCGATACCCGGCAGCATGAGGTCCAGGACGACGATGTCGGGCCACCGCAGCTCGACCTCAGCGAGAGCGTCTTCCCCGCTCTCCACCTCCCGCACCGAGTGGCCTCCGGCCCGCAGGTAGGACACCACGACCTCCCGGACCGTCGGGTCGTCGTCGACGACCAGGACATCAGCCACGGTCTCCGGGCGCTCCTGCCACGGCCTGGTGCCGTGCCACCACGCAGGCTGCTGCGACGCCCGTAAGCACGACGGCGGTCAACACGAGCCAGCCGACGCCGTACGACCGGTCGAGCAGGGACGGGTTGTCGGGCTTGGCGCCGAACCTGCCGAGCACCGGGACCGCCAGCAGCGTCACCGAGCCGAGCACCACCGCGCCCACGACCACCGGCCAGCGGGCCCAGCGCGGCAGGGACCGCCGGCCGAGGGCAAGGGCACCGAGCGCCAGCGGCGCGATGAGCGCGTCGTTGACGATCACCCCGCCGATGAGCCAGAGCAGGCTCCAGACGAGGTTGCCCACCCCGAGGCGAAGCAGCGAGTAGGCGCCGAACGCCGCGAGGAGGAGGCCGGCGCCCAGGCATGCGGCGCGGACGAGCGACTGCCCACTCATGCGGCCACCTCGATCGAGGCGACCCACTTCGTCTGCAGCACGCCGGGCCGTGCCGGTGCGATGATGCGGCAGGGGACCCGTGGTCAATGCTGAGGTCCTCCCCGTTGACCTTCAGCGCGAGGAGCGTGTCATCGTCGGCGGCGAAGTTGGCGGGCATGTTCGTCACGATGTAGGAGCCGCTCGGCTGCAACGAGCGGATGACGAGGTCGACCGCCGGCGCTGCGCCGACCTCGTGCAGGAGGTCGCGCATCCGCACCCCGGTCCAGTCGGCAGAGGCACTCCAGCCTTCCACGCACGCGATCGGCAGCGTCCTGACGGTCTGCGGCATCGCGAGCAGCTGCGCGCGCGAGAGCGTGTGGGTGACGTCGCCGTTGACGAGCTTGAGCCGGTACGACGGGTTCATCGCCAATCGGGTGACCTGCGCGGACGCTGCCGACTTGTTCACGGGGAGGTCCTGTGGGCCGTCTCCGGATCGCACCCCGAACACGGAGACCTTGCGCAGCAGTGGTACGGCGCTGCCCGCCGTGGCAAGCACAGCGACGCCGACCGCCAGCCAGGTCGTGCGAAGCAGCCCGCGTCGGCTGAGGCCGGATGATGTCGCTGCCATCCCTGGCCGGTCCGCCTCCTGCGGAGCTTCGACGTCCGAGCCGAGAGCGGCGCGGATCACCGGCAGCTTGACGGCGATGTGGGTGAGCAGCGCTCCGACGGTGATCCAGCCGACGGCGTAGTGGGTGCTGCGGAAGCTGAAGGCCCACGGGTACCACTGGGCGGAGTTCTGGAGCCCCGTCACGAGCTCGAAGGTTGCCCCTGACACCAGGACGGCGATGGACAGCCGCTCGAGGCTGTGAACAACAAGGGCCCTCTTCTCACGGGGTATCTTCGCGAAGAGCTTCGGATAGACGGTCCACAGCTTGACCAGCAGCAGCGGGACCGCCGCGGTGCCGGCGATGAGGTGGAGGCCCTGCGTCCAGCGGTAGAGGTTGACCGGGCGGGTCGGCAGCGTCAGCCAGGCTGGGGTGTCCTGGGAGAAGTGGCTGTAGAGACCGGTGACGAACGCGAGCCCGAAGCAGATGCCGAGCCACCGCCCGATGCGGGCAGCCACCGCGGGGCTGCGGAGCCGTGACGAGAAGCTCTCTTCCGTCGGGATCAACTGCGGCATCGTCGGCTCCCGGTCGTCGTCAGCTGGGCGAAGTAGCGTCCTCCGTGATCGGCCACGCTCAGCATGCGAAGCGAGGCCTGCTCGGCCAGCCGGCACAGTGCCTCGGGCCCGAGCACTGCCCAGCAGAACGGGAACGAGAGCCTTCCCGCCACCTCGAGGTGCACCCGGTGCGTGGACACGGCCGTGCCTGGCGGAGCCACCTCCACGACCGCCCGCCCCTGCGGCGCCAGCAGGTCACGGACCCGCCGGAGCAGCCGAAGCGGGTCCCCGCCGATGCCGATGTTCCCGTCGGCCAGCAGAACGCAGTCCCACCTGCCTTCGGCGGGCAACGGGTCGAAGACGTCGCGGTGCAGCGCGTGCGCCCCTCTGTCCCGGGTCTGCCGGACCGCTCGCGGTGCGATGTCGATGCCCAGCGCAACGACGCCTCTGAGCGACAGCCCCTGAGTCATGCGGCCAGGCCCGCAGCCGACGTCGAGAGTAGCTCCGGAGCATCGGTCGAGGACAGCCGAGTCGGTGGCGTTGCAGCCGCCCGCCCAGCTGCTGACCGGCAGCGGCATGGGGCCTGCCGGCATTCCGTGCAACACGCACGGCGCTCCGGCCAGTGCGGCGTCGAAGAGCTCGGCAGTCGGGTGGCGGGCTACGTCAAGGCGTCGCCACGTGTCGGCGAACCTGCTCAGCGGAGCCTCCCGTGCCACCGCCGCGGCGTCGGCCCAGGTGTCGACGTCCCGCAGGGTCGAGACCTCCGCGACTCTTGCGCCCGATGCGCTGAGCATGCGGTGCGTCGCCTCTCGCGTGCGATCCGTGGACATGGGGACGCCGACCAGCCCTGGCGCCCAGCGCGGCTCCCGCAGACCTAGCGCCCACCAGCCTCCGTCGACAGCCGGGCCGACGACGGCGTCGCAGTCTGCCGTCTCCAGCCGGGCACCGATGCGGCGGAGCTCGGTGGCTTCGACCTGCGGGGTGTCCGTGCCGATCTGCACGACAGCGCCGTGCAGCGCCGCGGCAGCATCGGCGTGCGCGAACGCGAGGCGGGTGCCGAAGTCACTGCCGCGTTGGGGCAGCACCGTCCAGCCCGCCAGGCGGCGGATCAGCTCCGCGGAACGGGCGGCTCGGCGGAGGTCGCCGGTGAGGGCGATCACCCGGCGGTCGGGTGGGAAGGCCTCCTCACAGGCGTCGAGGGTGTCGAGCAGCGCCGCTCCTGCCAGGTCGGCGGCGATCCGGTGCCCGAGGTCGGCGCCGAGTCGCGTCTTCGACTCCCCCGCCACCGGCGACTTGGCGACGACCAGCACCCCGGCTCTCACGACAGGACCTTCACGAAGTCGACAGCCGCCAGGGCACTCCCGCGCAGGGAGCCTGAGACCTTGGAACGGGTCCCGGCGGCTCGGGGGCCGTACGTCACGTCGTACTCGCGCACGCTCCAGTGAGCCGCCGCGGCCTTGCTGAGCAGCTCAACGGGATAGCCGAACCGTCGGTCCACCACCCCGAGCGCGAGCAGGTCCGTCCTCCGGCACACCCGTGCCGGAGCGATATCGTGCACGTCGATGCCCTTGTGTCGCAGCCATCGCGTGACGGCGGTGTTGCCGAGGGCGGCGACGAGCGGCACCAGTCCGGCGCTGATCGGACGGCGTCGTCCGACCGCCAGCGTGCAGTCACCGCGTGCGACAGCGTCGACCAGCGGAACGAGGTCCACCGGGTCGAGGGTGCCGTCCCCGTCCATGACGGCGACGAGCTCGGCGGTCGCTGCGTTGATCCCCGCCTGAACCGCAGCGCCGTAGCCAGGGCTCGGCTCGACCACCACCGTGGCCCCCAGTCGGGTCGCCACTGCTGCCGTGTCGTCGTGCGACCCGTTGTCCACGACGATGACCGAGAACCGGTCGGGAACTCTCGAGAGCAGGTCCGGCAGCGCCAGTGCCTCGTCGCGGCAGGGCACCACGAGGTCACACGAAGTCGTCACGGTCCCACGCTAGCGAAGTCGTCACGGTCCCACGCTAGAGAGTGTCCGTCGATGTTTCGTGGACCAGTCCTTACGAAACTGTGACGTCGTGCCAATCGCGGCGCTGAGCAAGGCCGGGGTGGAGCGGATCTGGCTGCCGTCGTTAAGGCAACCGAGGGACTCCGACTGGCTGGGCCTATCCCCGCAGCGGGTCGAGCGCAAAGCGGCGCAGGCCGTCGGCGGGGAGCACGGCCGCGTCGAACCCCAGCTCGCTCCGCGCCTTGTCCGGACTTGCCACGATGTGCCTGACGTCGCCGACGCGGAACTCACCGGTGACCACGGGCTCGACCGGGGGACCAGGCACACCGGCGCCGACCAGCCGTGCGACGTCGGCGATCGAGATCGGCGATCCGGAGCTGACGTTGTACGGAGCGAAGGAGTCCGCCGGACCCGAAGCCACGGCGGCGATCGCGCGCACGTTCGCCGCTGCCACGTCATCGACGTGGACGAAGTCCCGCATCTGAGCACCGTCCTCGAAGACGCGGGGTGGCTCGCCCCGCTCCAGAGCGGACCGGAAGATCGCCGCGACTCCCGAATACGGCGTGTCGGCGGGCATGCCGGGCCCGTAGACGTTGTGGTAGCGCAGGGCGACCACGCTGCCCGGCAGCTGTCGCGCCCAGGCGGCCGCGTAGTGCTCCTGGGCCACCTTGCTGGCGGCGTAGCTGCTTCTCGGCTGCAGCGGGGCGTTCTCAGCGACCAGCTGCCAGGCCATGGGCGTGCCACAGTCCGGGCAGCGGACGTCGAAGACGCCGCTCGACAGCTCCGCCAGCTCACGCGGCTGTGCTGGACGCTCGCCGTGGACGGGACAGGCGTAGCGCCCGTCGCCGTACACGACCATCGACGACGCGAGCACGAGACGGTTGACACCGGCAGCCGCCATGGCGGCCAGCAGCGTGGCGGTGCCGAGGTCGTTGTGGCTGGCGTAGCGGGGCAGGTCGGCAGGGCTCACCCCCGCGCCGACCATGGCCGCCTGGTGGCAGACGACGTCGACATCCTCGACCAGCAAGGCAATCTCGCCGCCGTCCCTGATGTCGCACCCGGTGACGTCGGCTCCAGGTCTCGGCTCACCGCGGTGTGCCTGTGGGATGTACGCGTCGATGCCGACGACGTCATGTCCGGCCCGGCGGCAGGCGTCCGCGACCGCTGACCCGATGAAGCCGGCCGCGCCGGTGAGGAGCACTCTCATGGCAGCTCGGTCGGCAACGAGATGCCGTCCAGGGCGGAGGAGCACATGCAGCCACTCCTGTCGGCGGACAGCCCTGCCACGACGCGCTGCAGGATCGCCCGCAGGCGCTCGATGTTCTTCGCAAACTCGGCGAAGACCGTTTCCTGGTTGACGGACTCGCCCTCCGAGACGCCCGCGTCGCGATCAGTCACCAGCGCCACCGTCGCGTAGCAGAGCGCGAGCTCCCGGGCCAGGACCGCCTCGGGATGCCCAGTCATGTTCACGAGCGACCAGCCGAGACCGGCGTACCAGGTCGACTCGGCACGGGTGGAGAAGCGGGGCCCCTCGACGACCACCATCGTCGCGCCATCGACGACGGCCGGGTCCGACGCGCACAACGCTGCGCGCAGCACCGGGCAGTACGGGTCGGCGAACGGCACGTGGACGGCGCCGGTGTCGTAGTAGGTCTGCACCCGCCCACTCGTCCGGTCGACAAGCTGGTCCGGTACGACGAGCGCTCCAGGCCCCAGGCCGGGCTGCAGGCTGCCGACGGCGCACGGGGCGAGGACCTGGCGAACGCCGAGCGAGCGCAGCGCCCACAGGTTCGCCCGGTAGTTGACCTTGTGCGGCGCGAGCTCGTGACGCCTGCCGTGCCGAGGCAGGAAGGCGACCTGGCGTCCGGCCACGTCTCCGACGGAGACCGGAGCCGACGGCTCGCCGAAGGGCGTCTCCACGCTCACCGTCGTCGGGTCGGAGATGAACTCGTAGAAGCCGGAGCCGCCCACCACGGCGATCGGTGGAGCAGTCGTCTCGACGCCGGAGGAGCTTGCCACGCCGTAAGTCTGTCATCGAGCCGGGTATCTGTTACTTCAGCAGCAGCGTGCCGAGACGTCGTCCCGCCACCAGCAGGCCCAGTGTGCCCATGGCCGCGAGGTAGGTCACCGACACCAGGGAGCTCCAGCCAAGGGTCCCGAGAGCCATCCCCCGGATGAGCGAGACCCCTTGGTACAGAGGCGTGCACCGCACCAGCCACTGCAGGCCGTCGGGATAGGTCTCGATCGGGTAGAACGTCGCCGAGAAAAGGAACATCGGCACGATGGCGAGTGTGACGAACTCGAAGTCCTGCCAGCTCCGCATCCACGTGGTCAACGCCATCCCGGCTCCCGCGAAGGCATACCCGATCAGCAGCGTGGCCGGCAGGGCGAGCAGCATCCACCACGAGCTGACCAGACCCATTCCCAGCATCACGACGACGAACACGGCCGAGTAGCAGGCGCCCCTCAGCAGCGCCCAGGTGACCTCGCCGCGCGCCACGTCGCTCGGCTGCAGCGGCGTGGCGAGCATGGCGTCGTACAGCTTGGCGTACTTCATCCGGAAGAAGATGTTGTACGTCGCGTCGAAGAGCGCCCCGTTCATGGCAGCCGCCGCCAGCATCGCGGGCGCGACGAACTCGACGTACCCGACAGTCGTCCCGTCACTCAGCCTGAAGTCGCCGACGCCGACGCCGATGGACAGCAGGTACAGGATGGGCTCGAGCATCCCGGTGAGGAAGATCGCCCATCCGCGCCGGTACACGAGGAAGTTGCGCTCGACGATCCGCCACTGCCGCGTCCCGAACAGCGGCAGGACCCGCGCTCCGAGCGCGGCGCGTGGCGTCAGCGGATGCGTCACTGCGCCAGCCTCCTGCGGAACCCGCTGACGGCGAGGAGCCAGCCGGCCGCCAGCCAGACCGTGAGGTAGCCGAGGTGCCCGAGCGCTGGCCACAGCTGCACCGAGCCCAGCGTCAGCATCCGCGTCAGCTCGACGCCGTTCCAGATCGGGGTGAGAGAGGCGAGCCACTGGACAGGTGACGGGAGCTGGGAGATGGGGAAGAAGGCTCCACTGAACAAGAACATCGGGATCAGACCCAGCCGGAAGATCAATGAGAACGCACTCTCGCTCTTGAGCCGCGCCGTCAGCCCCACCACTGGTGCCGCGTGCGCCATTCCCACGAGTACGACGACAAGGAGCGCCAGCACGCCGCCGCGCCAGTCGTGGATCGCGCCGTAAGCCGTCATGACGAGGAGGAACACCGCGCAGGCCGCGAAGATCCGAAGGGCGATGAACAGCAGCTGCGCCAGCACGATGTCGGCCGCCTCGAGCGGCGTCGCCGCCATCGAGTAGTAGAAGCGGTGCCACTTGAAGCCCGCCATCACCGGGTACGTCGACTCACCGACCCCGATCTGCAGCGCCGTGGTCGCCAGCAGACCCGGGGCGATGAAGGCGAGATAGGTGACCCCGCCGAGGGCGCGGCCGCCGGGGCTGCTGTCGACGAAGCTGCCGAGGCCGACCCCCATCGCGGTGAGGTAGAGGAACGGCTGGAGGAAGCTCGTGATGACCGAGCCCCGCCAGGTGCGTCGCAACACGGTGAGCCAGTAGTCCGTCTGGCGCGCAGCGAGCCGCGGCAGTCGCACGGTCGGGGATGTCATGAGGGCCTCCTCAGTCGACCAGGGTCCGGCCGGTCAGGCGCAGGAAGACGTCCTCGAGCGTGGAGCGGCGGACCAGCGACGACAACGGGACCAGTGCGCGAGCATGGACGGCCGCCGCCGTGCCGTCACCGTCGTCGGTGTAGAGCAAGAGGCGGTCCGGAAGCACTTCCACCCGCTGGGCGAGGTCCTCGACCTTGGGTCCCATCGCCTCGTTGTCACCGACGCCGAACCGCAGCTCCACCACCTCGCGGGTCGAGTGCTGCGCGATCAGCTGGGCCGGCGACCCTGCCGCGGCGACGACTCCCTTGTCCATGACCACCAGGCGGTCACACAGCTGCTCCGCCTCGTCCATGTAGTGCGTCGTGAGGACGATCGTCACTCCTTGCTGCTTGAGGCGGAACAGGCGGTCCCACAGCGGGTGCCGCGCCTGCGGGTCGAGACCGGTCGTCGGCTCGTCCAGCAGCAGCAGATCCGGCTGGTTGATCAGCGACCGGGCAATGGTCAACCGGCGCTTCATACCCCCAGACAGCTCCTCGACCATCATCTGCGCCTTGTCGCCGAGCTGCACGAACGAGAGCAGCTCCGCGGTACGCGCCGCAGACTCCTTACGGCTCAGGCCGAAGTAGCGGCCGTACACCACGAGGTTCTCCGCCACCCGCAGATCGTTGTCGAGGGAGTCCTCCTGCGGACAGACGCCGATGCGCGCGCGGATCGCGGACCCGTGCGTGGCGGGGTCCATCCCGAGGATCTACAGCCGGCCACCGCTGACGGGCGACACGGCACCGATCATCCGCATGGTCGAGGACTTCCCTGCACCGTTGGGCCCGAGGAAGCCGAAGGCCTCACCCTGGTGGACGACGACGTCGATCCCGTGGACGGCCTCGAAGTCGCCGTACGACTTGCGCAGTCCCTCGGCCTTCGATCATCGCCGGTGCGGCCGGGGCAGTCACAGCACCCGACCCTAGGATGGTGCCCGCTGAGCGGCAAACTCGCGCCCGGGGCAACCGAACCGCCACCCAGGACGTCCTCGGCTCGAGGTGACGACTACTGATGCCGAACTGTGCCCGAGCTGGAAGAGCCCTGTCAGGGGTGACTGCATGCGCGAGGAGGAGCGCGAGGCCTTCGACGCGTTCGTCCGAGCACGGTTGCCCGACCTCGTCAGGTTCGGGAGGTCGCTCACCGGTTCGACGGAGGCCGGCCAGGACCTGGTCCAGGACGCTCTGGAGCGCACCATGCTGGCCTGGAACCGCGTGGACTCCCGCCAGGACCCGGAAGGGTACGTGCGCCGGATCATGGTCAACCGCAACATCAGCATCTGGCGCAAGTTCGGGCGGGAGCACGCCACCGACCAGGTCGCCGACCGCGGCACCGAGGACTCTCCGTTCGACGACGATCTCTGGCGGGCGCTCAAGGCGCTTCCCACCAAGCAGCGAGCGGTGATCGCCCTGCGCTACTACGAGGACTTGTCCGAAGCCGACATCGCGCGCACCCTCGGCTGCTCGGTCGGCACCGTGAAGAGCCAGGCGTCCAAGGCGCTGGCGAAGCTGCGCCTGGTCGTGGTGAGCCGGCAGTGACGGTGCGAGCCCGCCGCGGCGTTGACCAGAGGAGGGGGGCGCATGAGCATCGACGACGATGACCTGGAGAGCCGGCTCCGCAGCGCCCTGACCACGCCGCGACCGCAAGACCGGGTCGACTCCGCAGAGCTCCTGGAGCGGGTACACAGGGGCGCTCGGGTACGACGGACCCGGCGCAGCGTCGCGGTAGCGGCCGCGACCGCGCTGGCGGTGGTGTCCGGTGCTGCCGCGATCAACGCGGGAGGATTCCTGGACACCTCATCCACGCCGGCCGCCGGCCGGCCGCAGGGAGGCCCGACATCGAGAACCGGCCTGCCGTCCGACCCGACGACCGCACCGCCGGGCCGGACGGCTCCGACCGACCTGCCACCCCCGACGACCCAGGCGGCCGGGCGGGCGTCACGCTCGAAAAGCGCGAAGACGCCTCCGGGCAGCCCGTCCGTCACCGACCCCGTGACGATCGCGGCGGCTGGTCCGATCGCGGCCGCCGAGGTGCGGCCGGTCTCGCTGACCGCCACCGGCACCGCGCACCAGTGGGTGCTGGCGCAGACACCGGGGCGCGACTGCGGAGCGCGCACATGTGCGACCGTGTTCTCGACGCCTGATCATGGGCTGAGCTGGGCCGACCTGGGGCAGCTGCCCGCGCCTCCTGCTTCCACCGACAGCCCGACCCCGGCGTCGGTCAGCCAGCTCCGCATCACCAAGCGGGACGACGGAAGCGGCACGTACGACGGCTGGGCCTACGGCGATGCCCTGTGGAGCACCCACGACTCGGGGCGAACCTGGTCGGCAGCCGGCGCGCCCGCCGGCCGGGTGACGCAGCTCGAGGCCTGGGGCGGCTACGCCTACGCCGGTGTGTCCAGCTCGACACCGGGGGACGACACCGCAATCCTCTACCGATCCCCCACGACGACCGACGACTGGCAGCCCGTCGACCTGGGTGCCCGACTGACGAGCGTTCAGGCGCTCGCGGCGGCCAACGGCGTCGTCGGCCTGATCGACTCCGGCGGCCTGCACTCCGCCCTCTACCTGAGCCCGGACGGGCAGACGTGGCAGCGGCAGCACGCGTGCCCCGGTGGAACAGATCCGAGGTCGCTGTCGACCGCCGGCGACGGCACGTCCGGCGTCGGTGCCCTGTGGGTGGCCTGTGGCAACGCCACGACCACGCTCGTCCGCTACACGGACACGACGGCCCTCGGAGTCTGGCACGACGTGAAGGCGGGCGCGTTCGGTGCAGCGGTCCTGCTCGCCGCTAGGGACCCCTCCACCGCCCTCGTCAGCGGCGCCGGCATTCGTGGGATCGAGCAAGTGTCCGCCTCGGCCCCAACACTCGCCGTCTACGGCGGACCGATCGGCGTGCCGGTTTACTTCGGGTTCACCAACCCGATGTACGGCTACCTGCTGAGCTCCGACGGCTCCATCCTCAGCTCGACGGACGGCGGCACGACCTGGACGCCGTACGTCGTCTCGGACACCTCGCCCTGAGACCGGTCGCCTCCGCAGGGAGCGCGTGCAGGGCTCGGTCAGCCGCCGATCGCGTCGGCGCTGTCGGCGCTGTCGGCGCTGTCGGCGCTGTCGGCGCTGTCGGCGCTGTCGGCGCTGTCGGCGCTGTCGGCGATGATGAACCCATGACCTCGCCCGGCTCCGCGATGTCCGCGTTCTCGCCCGTGGCGCGGTCGTGGTTCACCGACGCCTTCGCCGAGCCGACACCCGCGCAGGTCGGTGCCTGGCAGGCCATCGCCGGAGGTTCGCACACCCTGGTCGTCGCGCCGACCGGGTCCGGCAAGACGCTCGCCGCGTTCCTGTGGGCACTCGACCGGCTCGCCGTGGCGCCCCGCCCGGACGACCCCGCGAAACGGTGCCGGGTGCTCTACGTGTCGCCGATGAAGGCGCTCGCCGTCGACGTGGAGCGCAACCTGCGCGCGCCGCTGGCGGGGCTGCGCCAGACCGCCGCCCGCCTCGGACTGCCCGCTCCGGACATCGCCGTCGGCGTCCGATCGGGTGACACGCCCGCTGATGAGCGCCGGCGCCTCGCGACCCGACCGCCCGACGTCCTCATCACGACGCCGGAGTCGCTGTTCCTGATGCTGACCTCGCGGGCACGGGAGTCACTGCGCCGCGTCGACACGGTGATCGTCGACGAGGTCCACGCCGTCGCCGGCACCAAGCGCGGCGCCCATCTGGCGCTCTCACTCGAGCGCCTCGACCAGCTGCTCGAGCAGCCCGCCCAGCGGATCGGGCTGTCGGCGACCGTGCGTCCCGTCGACGAGGTCGCCCGCTTCCTCGGCGGCGCGGCTCCGGCGACGGTGGTGGCTCCTGCCTCCCGAAAGCAGTGGGACCTGCAGGTCGTCGTCCCGGTCGAGGACATGGCCGACCTGGCGGGCAGCGCCGCCCGGGCGCACTCCGGCACCGCGGGCGCCGAGGCAGACGATGCGGGGAACGCGTACCTGCCGTCGGACGACCTCACGGGCTTCGGCTCGCCGGACGACTCCGACGTGCGGGAGCGGGCGTCGATCTGGCCGCACGTCGAAGAGCGGATCGTCGACCTGATCGAGCGGCACCGCTCGACGATCGTCTTCGCGAACTCCCGCCGCCTCGCCGAGCGGCTGACCGCCCGGCTCAACGAGATCGCCGCCGTACGTGCGGGTGACGAGACTTCGGACGAGACTCTCCCCCCGGCTGAGATCATGGCCCAGAGCGGAGCTGCGAGAGGTGCGTCGGCCCTGCTCGCGCGCGCTCACCACGGGTCGGTGAGCAAGGAGCAACGCGCGGTCATCGAGGACGAGCTGAAGGCGGGCCGGCTGCCCTGCGTGGTCGCGACGTCGAGCCTGGAGCTCGGCATCGACATGGGCGCGGTCGACCTCGTCATCCAGGTGGAGTCACCGCCGTCGGTGGCGAGCGGCCTGCAACGGGTCGGTCGCGCGGGGCACTCGGTCGGGGAGATCTCGCGCGGTGTGCTGTTCCCGAAGCACCGCGGCGACCTCGTGCAGACCGCGGTGACGGTGGAGCGGATGCGGAGCGGGCAGATCGAGGCGCTCCGCGTCCCCACCAACCCGCTCGACGTGCTGGCGCAGCAGATCGTGGCCAGCGTCTCGCTCGACGACTGGCAGACCGACGAGCTGTTCGCCGTCGTACGACGGGCCGCGTCGTTCGCCACCCTGCCGCGCTCGGCCTTCGACGCCACGCTCGACCTGCTGGCGGGGCGCTACCCCTCCGACGAGTTCGCCGAGCTTCGGCCGCGGCTCGTCTGGGACCGCGTCGGCGACACCCTCACCGCTCGACCTGGCGCGCAGCGCCTCGCCGTGACGTCCGGCGGCACCATCCCCGACCGCGGGCTCTTCGGCGTCTTCCTGGTGGGGAGCGACGCCCACGGGCGGGCGTCGCGGGTCGGCGAGCTCGACGAGGAGATGGTCTACGAGTCACGCGTCGGCGACATCTTCGCCCTGGGCACGTCCAGCTGGCGGATCGAGGAGATCACCCACGACCGGGTGCTGGTCTCACCCGCCCCGGGCCAGCCCGGCCGGCTGCCCTTCTGGAAGGGCGACACGCTGGGTCGACCCGCGGAGCTGGGAGCCGCCATCGGCGCCTTCGTCCGCGAGGTCGCCAAGCTCGGGGGCGAGGAGAGCCTGGCCCGGGCCGCTGACGCCGGGCTTGACGCCTACGCGGCAGCCAACCTCGTCGCCTACCTCGACCAGCAGGTCGCCGACACCGGTTGCGTCCCCCACGACAGGCAGCTGGTCGTCGAGCGCTTCCGCGACGAGCTCGGTGACTGGCGTCTCGTGCTGCACTCGCCGTACGGCGCGGCGGTGCACGGCCCGTGGGCGCTCGCGATCGGGCAGCGGCTGCAGGAGCGCTTCGGCGTCGACGCCCAGGCCATGTCCGGCGACGACGGCATCGTGCTGCGGGTGCCCGAGACCGACGCGCCAGCGCCAGGCGCCGACATCTGCTTCTTCGAGCCGGACGAGCTGGACGAGATCGTGACGACCGCGGTCGGCGGCTCCGCCCTCTTCGCCTCCCGATTCCGCGAGTGCGCGGCTCGCGCGCTGCTCCTGCCGCGTCGAGACCCCGGCCGGCGGTCCGCGCTGTGGCAGCAGCGGCAGAAGTCCGCGGCGCTGCTCCAAGTCGCCAGCAAGTACGGCTCGTTCCCCATCGTCTTGGAAGCCGTGCGCGAGTGCCTGCAGGACGTCTACGACCTCCCCGCCCTCGTCCAGCTGATGCGGGACGTCGAGAGCCGCCGGATGCGGGTCGTGGAGGTGGAGACGACGACGCCGAGCGCCTTCGCCCGGTCGTTGCTCTTCGGTTACGTCGCGGAGTTCATCTACGAGGGCGACTCGCCGCTGGCCGAGCGGAAGGCCGCCGCGCTCGCACTCGACCCCGCACTCCTCAGCGAGCTGCTGGGCCGCACCGAGCTCCGTGACCTGCTCGACCCCGACGTGATCGACGAGACCGAGCAGGACCTCCAGTGGCTCTCGCCCGACCGCCGGGCCCGCGACGCCGAGGGAGTCGCCGACCTGCTCCGGCTCATCGGGCCGCTCAGCCTCGACGAGATCCGCGAGCGGTGCACCGACTCCGACGCCGCGACCGACTGGGTGCGGCGGCTGCAGGGAGCCGGCCGCGCTGTCGACGTCCGCATCGCCGGCCGCGCCATGGTGGCGGCCGTCGAGGACGTCGGTCGGCTGCGTGACTCTCTCGGCGTGCCGGTTCCGCCCGGCGTGCCCGCGGCCTTCTCCGAGACGCTGCCCGACCCGCTCGGCGACCTGGTCTCGCGGTTCGCGCGCTCTCATGGGCCGTTCATCACGGCTGACGTCGCATCGCGATGGGGACTCGGCGTCGCCGTCGCCGCCGACGCGCTGCGCAGGCTCGGCTCGGCCGGGCGGATCACCGAAGGTGAGTTCCGTCCCGGTGCGCGCGGCGGCGAGTGGTGCGACGCCGAGGTGCTGCGGCGGATCCGCCGGCGCTCACTGGCTCGTGCCCGTGCCGAGGTGGAGCCGGTGGAGCGGGAGACGCTGGCCCGCTTCCTTCCCGTCTGGCAGCACGTCGGCAGCCGGCTGCGCGGCGTCGACGGGGTGCTCACGGTCGTCGAGCAGCTGGCCGGATGCCCCGTTCCCGCCTCTGCGCTCGAGCCTTTCGTGCTGTCCAGTCGGCTGCTCGACTACTCGCCTCCGATGCTCGACGAGCTGACGTCAGCCGGCGAGGTCGTCTGGGCGGGCGCCGGCGCCCTTCCCGGCGTCGACGGCTGGGTGTCGCTGCACCCCGCCGACAGCGCCCCGCTCACGCTGCCCGACCTCGCGGTGCTCGAGCTGACGCCGCAGCACCAGGCGGTCTTCGACGTCCTCGCGTCCGGCGGCGGGTTCTTCTTCCGCCAGCTGGCAGACGCCGTCGGGTCCAGCGACGACTTGGCGCTGGCCGCCTCGCTCTGGGACCTCACATGGGCAGGTCACCTGACCAACGACACGATCGCGCCGCTGCGTGCGCTGCTGAGCGGTGGGACGGGCAGCCACCGACGGCGACCCAGCGCCCCCAGGGCGCGGTTCGGCGCCCGCGGCGGCCTCGCCCGGCCGACTACCGGCCGGCCGCATCTGCCTCCGCGGTCCGGCCCGCCCACCACCGCGGGTCGCTGGTCGCTCACACCGCAGCGCGACCCCGACATCACCCGGCGGGCGCACGCGACAGCCGAGGCGCTCCTCGGGCGGCACGGGGTGGTCACCCGTGGAAGCGCGACGAGCGAGCAGGTGCCGGGCGGCTTCGCCGCCGTCTACAAAGTGCTGGCGCGGTTCGAGGAGTCCGGCCGCTGTCGCCGGGGCTACTTCGTGGCGGGTCTGGGCGCCGCTCAGTTCTCGACTACGGGCGCGGTCGACCGGCTACGGGCGCTGTCGGCCGGCAGCGAGCCCTCGGCCGCGTCGCCCCGGGACGGGACCGACGGCCCACCGCGGGCTGTCGTGCTGACGGCCACCGACCCGGCCAACCCCTTCGGTGCGGCGTTGCCCTGGCCGGAGCGCGCGGGCGACGCGGCGAACGCCGGGCACCGTCCCGGCCGGAAGGCGGGCGCGCTCGTGGTGATCGTGGACGGCTTGCTCGTCGTGTACGTCGAACGCGGCGGCCGAACCCTGTTGACGTTCAGCGACGACCCGGCCCGGGTGCAGCCCGCCGTGGACGCGCTGGCGCTCGCCGTGCACGAGGGAGCCCTCGGCAGGCTCACCGTCGAGCGTGCCGACGGGGAACACGTCCTCGGGTCGCCACTCGCTGTTGCCCTGGGGGCCGCGGGGTTCTACGCCACCCCCCGCGGGCTTCGGCTGCGTCAGTAGCCCTGACAGCGGTGCGAGCGCAAAGATCCGACGGTCAGGTTGTTCCAGCAGCCTCTACGTCGGACCGTTCCGGCGCCCCCGCGGCAAGATCCGACGGTGGGACTGCCAGGGCGATCTGAGCGTCGGAGCCTGACGCGGGTGGCAGCGAGCGCGGCGGCTCGCGCGGCGGCCAGGACGCAAAGCTCCGACGGTCAGGTTGTTCCAGCAGCCTGTACGTCGGATCGTTCCGCCGCTCCCGCGCCTCCCGCGGCAAGATCCGACGGTCAGGTTGTTCCAGCAGCCTGTACGTCGGATCGTTCCGCCGCTCCCGCGGCAAGATCCGACGGTCAGGTTGTTCCAGCAGCCTCTACGTCGGATCGTTCCGCCGCTCCCGCGGCAAGATCCGACGGTGGGACTGCCAGGGCGATCCGAGCGTCGGAGCCTGACGCGGGGGGCGGTCAGCCTGACGCGGGTGGCGGTCAGCGTGGCGCGGGGGGCGTTCAGCGTGGCGCGGGGGGCGGTCAGCGTGGCGCGGGGG
>JBBSIF010000013.1:0-34611 GCA_038232255.1 Propionibacteriales bacterium | reverse complement strand
GTCGGGTTCGGGGCCCTGCGGTCGCGGGGTCTCGGTCCTCGGCTCTCCTTCGTCTGAGTGCTCAGGCTACTCATGTAAGGCGGCGGGCGGGGCGGGGCGGCAGGATCCGACGTACCGGCCGCCCCAGCGACCTGACCGTCGGATCTTTGCGCGGGCGCGGCCGCGGGGGCGAGGGGCGAGCGCGCAAGTTGGCGGGAGACCGGCCGGAAAGGGCGGAGGGCGGGTCTCAGGCGGCGGAGCGCCTTGCCCTCATGGGAAGAAGCGGCTCCCCTCATGGGAAGATGTGAGGCAGTCCGCAACAGGAGGCCGGTCAGCGAATGAAGATCGTGGTGTGCGTGAAGCACGTGCCCGACGCGACCGCGGCGCGCTCGTTCCTGCCGGACAACACGGTCGACCGGGCGAGCGTCGACGGGGTCCTCTCCGAGCTCGACGAGTACGCCGTCGAAGCGGCGCTGCAGATCCGCGACGCGGGCGAGGGTGAGGTCACGGCGCTGACCGTGGGTCCGGAGCCGGCTCGCGCCGCTCTCTCGAAGTCGCTGCAGATGGGGGCCGACGCCGGCGTCCACGTCCTCGACGACGCCATCCACGGCTCGGACGCGATCGGTACCTCCCTGGTGCTCGCGAATGCGCTGCAGCGGATCGGCTTCGACCTCGTCGTCTGTGGCATGGCGTCGACCGACGGCGGGATGAGCGTTCTCGCGCCGATGCTCGCCGAGCGGCTCGGCGTCGCACAGGTCACCTACGCGGCCGAGGTCAGCGTGCACGGGACGACGGTGCGGGCGCGACGCGACGGTGACGTCGCCGTCGAGACGGTCGAGGCCACCCTGCCGGTCGTGCTCAGCGTCACCGACCAGGCCAACGAGCCGCGATACCCGTCGTTCAAGGGGATCATGTCGGCGAAGAAGAAGCCGGTCGAGACCCTCAGCCTCGCCGACCTCGGGATCGGGCCTAGCGACGTCGGGCTCGCGGCAGCGTGGTCCCAGGTGGAGTCCTACGAGGCGCGCCCGCCCCGCACGGCCGGCACGATCGTGACCGATGACGGCGCCGCCGCCGACAAGCTCGTCGAGTTCCTCGTGGCCGGCAAGTTCGTCTGATCAACGTCGGCCGGTACGTCGACCGCGACCGCACCGTCGTACCCAACAGGAAAGGCAGGTCGGTCACCCATGGGTGAGATCCTCGTGCTCGTCGACCACGCCGACGGAGTCGTGCGCAAGACCGGCGCCGAGCTGCTGACGATCGCGCGCCGCCTCGGCGAGCCGTCCGCGGTGTTCGTGGGCCAGGGCATCGACACGGCTCGTGAGGCGTTGCGCCGGTTCGGCGCCGCCAAGGTCTATGTCCTGGACGCTCCGGAGCTCACCGACTACCTCGTGGCGCCGAAGGCGGAGGCGCTCGCGCAGCTGGTCCAGCAGACCAGCCCCGCTGCGGTGCTGCTCACGTCGAACGTGGACGGCAAGGAGATCGCGGCGCGGTTGGCGATCAAGACCGGCTCCGGGCTCATCACCGACGCCGTCGACGTCCAGCCTGGCCCCGACGGCCCGGTGACCACGCAGTCGGTGTTCGCGGGCAGCTACACGGTGCAGGCCACGGTGACCTCCGGAACGCCGATCATCACCGTCAAGCCGAACGCCACGACCCCGGAGCCGGCGGAGGGGGCCGCCGTCGAGGAGTCGGTGGTGGTCAGCGTGAGCGACGGCGCCAAGAAGGCGCGCATCGTCGACCGCCAGCCGCGTGAGGCGAGCGGTCGCCCGGAGCTCACCGACGCGACGGTCGTGGTGTCCGGCGGCCGGGGGACCGGCGGCAACTTCGAGTCCATCGAGGCGCTCGCCGACGCGCTCGGCGGTGCCGTCGGGGCGTCCCGGGCGGCGGTCGACGCGGGGTGGTACCCGCACGCCTACCAGGTCGGGCAGACCGGCAAGACAGTCTCGCCTCAGCTGTACGTCGCGGGCGGCATCAGCGGAGCCATCCAGCACCGGGCTGGGATGCAGACCTCCAAGACCATCGTGGCCGTCAACAAGGACGAGGAGGCGCCGATCTTCGAGCTCGTCGACTTCGGCGTCGTGGGCGACGTGCACACCGTGCTGCGAGCAGCTGCCGAGAAGATCCAGGGCCGCCGCGCCTGAACGCCGCCAACAATCCGGCGAGCGCTGGCCGACAAGCGCTCACCAACCGCCGCCGAACCGTCTGTTCGAGCCGTTCCGCGCTATCCGTCCGGCGTGCGAGCCGCCGAACCGCCCGTTCGAGCCGTTCCGCGCCTGCCCGCATAGGCCTCACAGCGCGAGCGTGCGCCCCAACCAGCGACGACGCAGCCACCGGTCGTGGCTTGCAGCCACCACCGCGCCCGCCGCCCGCTCCAGCGCCGACTCGAGCTCGTCCGCGAGAGCCAGTGAGATGTGGTTCGTCGGCTCGTCGAGGAGCAGCAGGTCGGTGCCGCGAGCCACCAGGATCGCCAGCGCGAGCCGCCGCTGCTGGCCGACGCTCAGCACGCCAAGTGGTCGTCGCAGGTCCCGCGGGTGCAGCAGCCCGAGCTCGCGCAGCGGCACGTGGCCACCGGTCGTGCCGCCGGTGGCGGCGTCGTACACCTGCAGGGGTGACAGCGACTGGTCAGAGAAGCGGGCGTCCTGCGCCAGCAGCCCGACCCGACCGGCGTGCACCGCGACGGTGCCGGACGTCGGCGGCAGGTAACCCGCCAGCACCGCCAGCAGACTCGACTTGCCCGAGCCGTGTCGCCCGGTGACCAGCAGATGGTCGCCGGGCATCACGTCGAGGCGCTGGAGGCTGACGCGCCCCGCGGCCTCGAGATCGCGGACGAATACGACCGAGCCAGTGGCGCGGGCGGCGGCCGTGAGCGGCCGCCGGAAGGCGAGCTCTCGCGGTGGCTTGGGGACCTGCTGGTCCTCCAGAGTGTCGATCCGCCGCTCCACGTCGCGGACGCGGCGGCTGACCGCCGCCTGTTTGATCTGCGCCTTGGCGTGCGGGATGTACTTGTCGTTGTCGCGCGCCGGCCGGAAGGCGTGCCCCACCTCGCGCGCCGTCGTACGAGCCGCGAGCCGGAGCCCGGCCCGCTGGTCCTGCTGCTCGCGAAACGTCTGCTCCCACCGGCGTCGAGCCAACGCCTTGTGCTCGAGGTACGCCGTGAACGTGCCTTGGAAGCGGCTCCCGCCCGAGCCGTCGACCCCGAAGTGGCCGGCGTCGAGGTCCACGAGCACGGCGCAGACCCGGTCGAGGAACACCCGGTCGTGGCTGGCCACCAGGACGACGCCGCGAATGTCGAGCAGGAACGACTCCACGAAGGCGATCGCGTCGTCGTCGAGGTGGTTCGTCGGCTCGTCGAGGATCACGCAGCCCGGTCGGCGCGCGATGAGCGCCGCGAGCGCGAGCCGGGTGCGCTCACCGCCGGACAGCCGGCTCACCGGCGTGTCGGCATCGAGGGCCGCGACGCCGAGATGCTGGGCGGCGAGCTCGGACCGGCGGTCCGCGTCCCAGGCGGCGGAGTCGGTGGCCCACTCCAGTGTCCGCGCGTACTCGGCAGCCGTCTCCGGGTCGGTCAGCCCGTGTGCGAGCCTCTCCAGGCGGGTGACGGCCTCGTGCAGTGGTGCGAGCGCGTCCGCCAGGACGTCGTGCACGGTCGCTCCTGGCGGGAGGGCGAGGTCCTGCGCAACGTACCCCACGTCGGCCGGCAGCCGGACGGTCCCGGCGTCGGGCGGCTCGATGCCCACCAGCAGCCGCAGCAGGGTGGACTTGCCGGCGCCGTTCTCGCCGATGAGACCGACCGGCTCGCCGGGATTGGCGACGAGGTCGACGCCGTCGAGGACCACGCGGTCGCCGTACGACTTGGCGAGATCGCGCGCGACAAGGCAGCCATGGGAGGAGGAACGAGACATCAGCACCGCCGGAAGGACGTACGACGAGCTCGCCGCGTAGAGCCGCAAGGCGAGGCCGGGCTGATGTCAGATCCACATGGGAAGCGCAGCCTACCAACGCGTCGTGATGTCGTCGCTGCGGTTTAGCCTTTGCCTCGTGAGTCGGCTGAGCAGGGCGGTGGGCGTGTCGCGCTACGACGACGAGGGCTACCGCGTCGACCTCAGCGACTCAGAGCGTGCCTTCCAGCGGCTCTACGGGCCGTGGGAGGCGTTCGGCCCCGAGCAGGCTCGCGAGCTGTTCGAGCCGCTGGGAATCCCGTGGTGGGTGGCCGGCGGCTGGGCGATCGAGGCGCTCACCGGCGTGCGGCGGGAGCATGAGGACATCGACGTCTCGATATTCCGCCGTGATCTTCCGGTGCTGCGTGAGGGAGTCGCGGGGCGGTTCCATGTCTGGGCAGCAGGCGAGGGCGCGCTCACCCCACTTGCTGACGAGGCGAAGGCGATGCCCGCCACCGCCGACCAGGTGTGGCTGCGCGCACACGCACTCGCACCGTGGCGGGTTGACGTCCTGCTCAATCCGGATCTCGACGGGCGGTGGGTGTCGCGCCGCGACAGCTCGTACGTCGTCGACCTCGAGGAGGTCACCTGGCAGCACGACGGGATCGCATATCTGAGGCCGGAGGTCGCCCTGGGATTCAAGGCGAAGACGGAGCGTCCGAAGGACGAGGCTGACTTCACCGCAGCGCTTCCGCTTCTCAACTCCGGTGCGCGCGGTTGGCTCGTCGGCTTCCTCGAACGCATCCACCCCGGTCATGCGTGGCTGGACCGGCTCTGACCGCGCCTATGCTTGGGGCGCGATGAGCGAAGCGACGAGTCAGCCCGGTCAAGTGACCTACCTCGACCACGCAGCGACGACGCCGGTGTACCCCGAGGTGATCGCCGCGATGACCCGCCAGCTCGCCAGCCTCGGGAACCCGTCGTCCCTGCACGGCTCGGGGCGGGCCGCCCGCCGTGTCGTCGAGGAGTCCCGCGAGATGATCGCCGCCGCCATCAACGCGCGGCCGTCGGAGGTCGTGTTCACGTCCGGAGGGACGGAGTCCGACAACCTCGCGACGAAAGGCCTCTTCTGGGCACGGCGCAAGGTCGACGAGCGACGGGTGCGGGTGCTGTCGACGGCGGTGGAGCACCATGCGGTGCTGGACTCGCTGCA
Source organism: Propionibacteriales bacterium (assembly GCA_038232255.1). Lineage (GTDB taxonomy): Bacteria > Actinomycetota > Actinomycetes > Propionibacteriales > Nocardioidaceae > JAWWPG01. The sequence continues at coordinate 29,541 of JBBSIF010000013.1, read as the reverse complement.
CTGGCTGGCCGCCGAGGTGGGAGCCCAGGTCGAGCTGCTGCCGGTGGACGACACGGGGCGCCTCGACGTCGACGCGTTCGCCGCCACCGTCGAGCGTGATCCGGGCAGCGTCGCGCTCGCCACGGTCATGTCCGCGAACAACGAGGTCGGCACCCTCCAGCCCGTCGACCGGGTCGTCGAGATCGCGTCCCGCCATGGCATCCCGGTGCACAGCGACGCCGTGCAGGTGATGGGCCAGCTGCCGCTGGACTTCGCCGCCAGCGGCGTGGACGCCATGACGATCACCGGCCACAAGATCGGCGGTCCGCTCGGCTGTGGAGCGCTGCTGCTGCGCCGGGAGGTCGACCTCGTGGCGCTGCTGCACGGCGGCGGGCAGGAGCGCGACGTCCGGTCCGGCACCATCGACGCACCGGGGATCGTCGGGCTGGCCACAGCGGCCGAGCTCGCGGTCAAGGGGCAGCCCGAGCGGGCCGCTCTGCTGTGCGAGCTGCGCGACGACCTGGTTCGCCGGGTCCAGGACGTCGTACCGGACGCACAGCTCAACGGCGCGCCGGGCGACGGGCGGCTCCCGGGGAACGCGCACTTCTCCTTCCCTGGCTGCGAAGGTGACTCGCTGCTGATGCTGCTCGACGCGCAGGGGATCGAGTGTTCGACGGGGTCGGCCTGCTCAGCGGGCGTGCCGCAGCCGTCGCACGTGCTGCTCGCCATGGGGCGCGACGAGGCCACGGCGCGGGGTTCGCTGCGCTTCTCCCTCGGCCACACGTCGACCCGCGACGACGTGGACCGGCTCGTGGCCGTCATCGGCCCCGCGGTGGAGCGCGCGCGTGCGGCCGGAGTCACCGGGATGGGCGGGAGCCGGGCTTGAAGGTCGTGGCCGCGATGTCCGGCGGTGTCGACTCAGCGGTCGCCGCGGCCCGGGTCGCCCAGGCGGGCCATGACGTCACCGGAGTTCACCTTGCGCTGTCGCGCAACCCGCAGTCCTACCGGTCCGGTGCCCGCGGGTGCTGCACGATCGAGGACGCCAACGACGCCCGCCGGGCCGCCGACATCATCGGCATCCCATTCTACGTCTGGGACCTGAGCGAACGCTTCCACGAGAGCGTCGTCGAGGACTTCGTCGCGGAGTACGCCGCTGGCCGGACGCCCAACCCCTGCCTGCGCTGCAACGAGAAGATCAAGTTCGCGGCCGTGCTGGACCGGGCTCTGGCGCTCGGCTTCGACGCCGTTGCGACCGGTCACTACGCGAGGCTCGAGACGGGTCGGGGCGGTGGGGTCGAGCTGCACCGCGCCGTCGACCCCGCCAAGGACCAGTCCTACGTGCTCGGCGTGCTGGACCAGCGACAGCTCGCGCACTCGCTCTTCCCGCTGGGCGACTCGACCAAGACCGCCGTGCGCGCCGAGGCGGAGCGGCGCGGTCTCGCTGTCGCGCGCAAGCCGGACAGCCACGACATCTGCTTCATCAGCGACGGTGACACGGCCGGCTGGCTGCGGAACCGGCTCGGCGTCGGCAGCGGCAGCATCGTCGACTCCGCAGGGGAGGTGCTGGGATCGCACGAGGGCAGCTTCGGGTTCACCGTTGGCCAGCGGAAGGGACTGGGCCTCGAGCGCCCCGCTTCCGACGGGCGTCCGCGGTACGTGCTCGACATCGAGCCGGTCTCGGGGACGGTGACGGTCGGCTCGCGGGAGCAGCTGGTCGTCGACCAGGTCGCCGGCATAGACCCGCGATGGTGCGGTTCTCCGCCCGCTGACGAGCTCCGTTGCGCCGTCCAGCTCCGGGCGCATGGCGACGAGCACCGCGCGGTCGTGCGGGTGGTCGACGGCCGGGTCGAGGCCGACCTGCTCGAGCCCGCCTCGGGGATCGCGCCGGGTCAGGCGGTCGTGATCTACGCCGGATCCCGGGTTGTCGGGTCCGCCACCATCGCCAGGGCAGGACGTCGTACGCCGGTCTGACCAAGGCCGCCACCTGACACCTCGCCGCCCGCTGGCCTCCGCGCCGTTGTCCGTCGTCCTCCGGCCGTCGGCCTTCCGATTCGTCTGCGGCGCCTCCGCCTGGCGGAACCCGCGACACCGCAGACGAATCGGGTTCAGGGCGATTCGTCTGCGACGCCTCCGCCTGGCGGACCCGGCGTTTCGCAGACAAGTCGGCTGGGGAGGGCTGGTGCGGTCAGACCGCATATCGGCGTTGACCGGGTGGGACGGGGCTGGCACGCTGCTTCGGTGTTCGTTCGATCCGGACTGGCCTCGATCGCGTACGACGTGGACGGCGCGCCGGGCGGCGGCTTCGACGTGGTGCTCATCCACGCCGGAGTCACCGACCGCCGCAGCTGGCGGCCGCTGGTCGATGCGGTGGGAGACGGCCGACGCGTGGTGTCGTACGACGCCCGCGGCTACGGCGAGACGACGTACCGGCCCGAGGACCACTTCAGCCACGACGACGCGCTCGCGGTGATGACGGCGGCGGGTCTCGACGCGCCCGTCGTGGTCGGCGCCTCGATGGGAGGACGAGCCGCTCTCGACCTCACGCTCGAGCATCCCGACCGGGTCACCGCGCTGGTGCTGATCGCCCCCGCGGTCTCGGCACGCCGGAGGGCGACGACGAGCACGCCGAGCCGCTCGCCACGCTCGCCCGCGACCTCGAGCGCGCCGCGGAGGCCGACGACCTCGCCGAGGTGAACCGTCTCGAGGCTCACCTGTGGCTCGACGGTCGGCAGGCACCGGAGGGCAGGGTCGGCGGAGCCGTTCGGGAGCTCTTCCTCGAGATGAACGGACGTGCCCTCGCCGCTGTCGACCCGGGGGACGAACCGCACTCCGTCGACGCCTGGCAGCGGCTCGAGGAGCTGACCCTGCCCGTCCTCGTGCTCGTCGGCGAGCTCGACCTGCCGGACGTCCAGGAGGCCTGCCGCGCTGTCGCCGACCGTGCCGCGAACGCTCGCCTTGTCGTGCTACCCGGAGTCGCCCACCTGCCGCACTTCGAACGCGACAACGCATGCCTGGCGGCGATCGACGACTTCCTCACCGGTCTCGACGGCCCATGACGGAGGCGGATGGATAAGGTCACGGGGTGACCCACCGCGCGACCGGCGTCGGCTCGATGCCCGGCGACGACTACCGCGAAGCGACTCGGATCGTGCGAGGCGAGATCCCGGAGCTGCCGCATCTCGTCGAGCTTCCGGAACGGGGGCCGCTCGCCACCATGACTGGCCGGACGCTGGCGATGATCGGCGAGCTGGCGTTCGACCTCCAGCCCGCCGGCTGGCGCCTGACCGGCGCTTCGGGCATCGACCACCGGCGCGCCGCGTCCATGCTCGCGCAGGACCTGGACGTCACCGAGGAGCAGGCGCAAGGCTCCGCAGCGTCGTTCAAGGTGCAGGTCTGCGGGCCGTGGACGCTCGCCGCGACCGTCGAGCGCCCCCGCGGCGACAAGGTGCTGGCGGACCCCGGCGCGCGCCGGGAGCTGACGCAGGCCTTGGCCGAGGCCGTCCGCAACCACTGCTCTGACGTGCGACGCCGCATCGGCCCGGTGGAGCTGGTCGTCCAGATCGACGAGCCCGCCCTGCCCGCCGTGCTGGGCGGCAGCGTTCCGACCGCGAGCGGGTTCCACCGCCACCGGTCGGTGACACCCCAGGACGCCGCGCAGTCGCTGGGGTGGGTGCTGGAGGCGGCCTCCGGAGTCGGTGCCATCCCCGTCGTGCACTGCTGCGCGGCGCGACTGCCGTTCGACGTGCTGCGTTCGGCTCCCGTTCCGGCGCTCTCCTTCGACGCCACGTCGCTCGATACGAGCCAGTACGACGACCTGGGCGCCTGGGTCGAGGACGGGAGGTCGCTCTGGCCGGGCGTCGTACCGGCGACCGATCCTGCGGGCAACCCTCCGACCGCCACCCAGCTGACCTCGACCGTGCTGCGGTGGTGGGCAGACCTCGGCTACTCGTCCCTGGAGACGTTGCCGGACACCACGGTGACTCCCACGTGCGGGCTCGCGGGCGCGTCACCGGCGGGGGCCCGCACCGCCTTGTCGCTGTGCAACGAGGTGGCCCGGAACCTGTCGGTGGAGCAGGGCAGGATGCCCACATGAGCTCCGCGGCGGGAGGGCCGGCGACGCCCGAGGTGCGAGAGGAGCACGCCGCGCTCGCGGAGGTCGTCGAGGGGCACCGGTGGCGGTACTACGTGCTCGACCAGCCGACGGTCAGCGACGGCGAGTTCGACGCTCTGATGAAGTGCCTGGAGGCTCTCGAGGACGACTATCCCGAGCTCAGGACTCCGGACTCGCCGACTCAGCACGTCGGCGGTGCCGTCTCGACGCAGTTCACGCCCGTCGAGCACGCGGAGCGGTTGCTCAGCCTCGACAACGCCTTCTCCCGCGAGGACCTGGAGACTTGGTGGGGCCGGCTCGGGCGCGACGGCGCCGAGGAGGCCGAACTGCTGTGCGAGCTGAAGGTCGACGGGCTGGCGATCAACCTGACCTACGAGCGAGGCCGCCTCGTGCGTGGCGCCACCCGAGGCGACGGCCGGGTCGGTGAGGACGTCACTCCCAACGTCCGCACGATCGACAACGTCCCACACCGGCTCCGAGCGGGCAGCGACTTCCCGGTGCCGGCGTTCCTGGAGGTGCGCGGGGAGGTCTTCATGCCCGTGCAGGCCTTCGAGCGGCTCAACGTCGGTCTCGTCGAGGCGGGGAAGGCCCCGTTCTCCAACCCCCGCAACTCCGCCGCCGGATCGCTGCGCCAGAAAGACCCGCGAGTCACGGCGACTCGGGCGCTGCAGATGGTCTGCCACGGGATCGGAGCCCGCGAAGGCTTCGAACCCGACCGCCAGTCGCAGGCGTACGCCGCCCTTAGGTCGTGGGGACTGCCCGTCTCCGACCGGGCGAGAGTGCTTCCCGACCTCAATGCGGTCGAGGAGTTCATCGACTACTTCGGCGAGCACCGGCACGACGTGGAGCACGAGATCGACGGCGTCGTCGTGAAGGTCGACCAGATGAGGCTGCAGCGCCGCCTCGGCAGCACGTCCCGGGCACCCAGGTGGGCGATCGCGTTCAAGTACCCGCCGGAGCAGGTGACCACCAAGCTCCTCGAGATCGAGGTCAACGTCGGGCGCACCGGCCGAGTCACGCCCTTCGGGCGGATGGAGCCGGTGCGCGTCTCGGGCTCGACGGTGGAGCTGGCGACCCTGCACAACGCGTCCGAGGTCAAGCGCAAGGGTGTGCGGATCGGCGACACCGTCGTGCTGCGCAAGGCGGGCGACGTCATCCCCGAGATCGTGGGCCCGGTGGCCGAGCTCAGGACCGGCGCGGAGCGCGAGTTCGTGATGCCGACCGTCTGCCCCTCCTGCGGTACGGCGCTCGCCCCCGCCAAGGAGGGTGACGCCGACATCCGTTGCCCCAACCAGCGATCCTGTCCCGCCCAACTGCGTGAGCGGCTGTTCCACGTGGCGGGGCGGGGAGCCTTCGACATCGAGGTCCTGGGATACGAGGCGGCGGCGGCGCTGCTCGACGCCGGCGTCCTGCACGACGAGGGTGACCTCTTCGGGCTCGACGAGGCACGGCTGCTGACGGTGCCGTTGTTCACCCGCGCCCCCAAGAAGGGCGAAGGCGATGCGCCGGTCCTGTCGGCCAACGGGGCGCGACTCCTCGCGAACCTGGAGCAGCGCTTGGACCAGCCGCTGTGGCGGGTGCTGGTCGGCCTGTCGATCCGGCATGTCGGCCCGACCGCGGCGCGCGCGCTCGCCGGCACGTTCGGATCGCTGGAGGCCATCGAGCGTGCCAGCCTGCCGGAGCTCGCTGCCGCAGAGGGAGTGGGCCAGATCATCGCGGAGTCGGTGGCCGAGTGGTTCGCCGTCGACTGGCACCGCGACCTGGTCGCGAAGTGGCGGGCAGCCGGGGTCCGGACGGTCGACGAGCGCGACGAGTCGGTGCCGCGCACGCTGGAAGGGATGTCGATCGTCGTCACAGGCTCGCTGGCCGGCTGGTCACGTGACCAGGCGAAGGAACACATCGTGGCCCGAGGCGGGAAGGCGAGCTCGTCGGTGTCCAAGCACACCGCGTTCGTCGTTGCCGGTGAGTCGCCGGGGACCAAGCTCGACAAAGCCCTCGCGCTCAAGGTGCCGGTGCTCGACGAGGACGGTTTCGCGGTGCTGCTCGCCGACGGTCCGGAGGCGGCGCGTGCCGCAGCGCGCGTGGCTGAGCCGGCGGAGCCCTCCGACTCGGCGGCAGCGCTGGACCGCCGATGAGCCCCGAGCTGCCCGAGGGCGTCGACCCGCTGGGGGTGCCGCGGCCCGGTGGCAGTCACCAGGCATTGGTGCTGCTGACGGCTCTGGTGGCAGCTCTGCTCGGCCTGATCGTCACCCTCGGCTGGGTCGTCTTCCACCATCTCGTCTCCTGAGCGTCCATCGGCCGCCGAGACCGACCGCGAACATGACGACGCCGGCGAGGACGGCGCCTACCGGAAGGCTGACGACGAGCACGCCGCAGGCGAACGCGCCGACGACGTTGAGCGCCCGTGGCCAGCGGCGCTGCTCGGTGGGCTGGGTGTACGCCGACGCGTTGGCGATGGCGTAGTACACCAGCACCCCGAACGACGAGAAGCCGATGACGCCCCGCAGGTCGGTCACCAGGACCAGGGCACACACGGCGACGGCGACAGCGGCCTCGGCGTGGTGCGGCGTCCTGAACCGGGGATGCACGCCGGCGAGCCAACCGGGGAGGTCGCCGTGGCGGGCCATGGCCATCGAGGTGCGCCCGATCCCGGCGATCAGCGCCAGCAGGGTGCCCAGGCTCGCGACCGCGCCACCGACCCGCACCACGGGACTCGCCCAGCCGGCCCCCACCGCGTGCACGGCGGCACTCAACGGCGCAGCCGCCTCGCCGAGGCGCCCGGGGCCGAGGGCCGCCAGGGCGGCGGTCGCCACCGCGACGTACACCACCACCGTGAGGCCGAGCGCGAGCGGGATGGCGCGCGGGATCGTGCGCTCCGGGTCCTTGACCTCCTCGCCCAGCGTGGCGATGCGGGCGTAGCCGGCGAATGCGAAGAAGATCAGGCCGGCTGACTGCAGGACGCCGTGGGCGCCGCCGGCATCGAGCCAGCCGCCGGCGTCCATGCTCGCCGAGCGGCCCGGCGAACCGGTCCACACCGCGGTGACGACCACTCCCAGCGCGACGAGCGCCAGCGCCAACAGGACGCGGGTGAGGAGTGCGGTCTTGGCCACGCCGCGGTAGTTGAGGCCGGCAAGCCCGAGCACGGCGGCCACGGCGACCAACCGCTGCGCCCACTGCGGTCCCGGCACGGCGTACGCCGCGAACGTCAACGCCATGGCGGCGCAGGACGCGAGCTTTCCGATGACGAAGCCCCAGCCGGCTGCGAAGCCCCACCAGGGACCGAGCCGCTCCCTCCCGTAGAAGTAGGTGCCGCCCGACGTCGGGTAGGCGGCCGCGAGCTGCGCCGACGCTACCGCGTTGCAGTAGGCGACACCCGCAGCCAGGACGAGCCCGAGCAGCAGGCCCGACCCGGCCACGCGCGCCGCCGGCCCGAAGACGGCGAAGACACCGGCGCCGATCATGGAGCCGAGCCCGATCACGACGGCGTCCGTCGGGCCCAGCTGCCGCAGCAGCGCCGGCTGCCGGGCCGCCACCGGGTCAGCCATCGCGACCGAGAGCTGCGGCGACCTTCTCGGCGGCTGCGCGAAGCTCCTCATCGGCGACGTTGGGCAGCACGTCCTCCCACAGCGGCAGCATCATCCCCGCCGCGTCGAGCATGCCCAACGGCCGCGGCATGAACCACACATGGAAGTGCGCACCACCATCGCCCCAACGGTAGAGGTGGACCCGGGCGAACCCACCGAGGCCCAGGATCGCTCGCTCGACCCGAGCCGCGACGACCCCGAAGTTGGCGGCGGCTCGCTGCGACAGGTCGCTGAACGAGTCGGCATGCTCACGGCTGGCCAGCCAGACCGTGCCGGGAAGGCTGCACTGCGCCGGTGGGTGCAGCGTCCACAGGTCGTCGTGCCACACGGCGGTCGTGACCCCGCCTTCGCAGATGCGACACGGCTCGCCTCCCGGCTCGCCCCTGCGGAGCGGCTCGGGGACCACGGGGGCTGACAGGTCTCGCACGGTCAACGGGTCGGCGTAGGGCAGCTGCATGAGAGGCTCCTCGATCGGTTTCGACGACGCAACCAGACTCGCAACCGCCGAGTGGGGCGCACTTGACCCAGATCCTCATCCTCGAACGACGAGCGCGGCCCTGGGTCAGACGATCCGCACCCGGAGCCGTCGGAAGCCGCGACCCTTGCTCTCCATCTTGACGACCTCGACGCCGCCGATCATGGCCGTCGACGCCACGTGGGTTCCGCCGTCGGCCTGGGTGTCGAGGCCGACGATGTCGACGATGCGCACGACCTCGATGTCGGGCGGCAGGAGGTTGGTCGCCGTGCGGATGATGTCCGGGATCGCGAAGGCCTGCTCGCGGGGCAGCGTCGTGACCTCGATCCGGCGGTCGACGCGAATCTCGGAGTTGCACGCCTGCGCGACCCGGTCCTTGAAGTCGGGGGGCACCTCCGCGAGGTCGAAGTCCATCCGGGCGGTCAGTGGCTCCATGTTCCCGCCGGTGACCAGAGCACCGAAGTCGCGGAACACCACGCCGGTCAGCACGTGCAGCCCCGAGTGCGTGCGCATCAGCTGGGTACGTCGCTCGTCGTCGAGCGCTCCTCGCACGGCCGTGCCCACGCCCGGCACGGGGTCGTCCTCGGCGGGCACGAGGTACAGGTCGTCTGCCTTCACGGTCCCGACCACCCGGGTCCGCACTCCGCCCCAGAGCAGCACACCCTGGTCCGGTGGCTGGCCGCCGCCGCCGGGGTAGAACGCCGACCGATCCAGCACGATCCCGCGCTCCGGGTCCACGCCGACCACCGTGGCGTCCCACTCCCGCAGGGTCGGGTCGCCCAGTTCGAGGCGATGAGTTGCGCCGTGGGAGTCGGCGGCTGGGTGATCAGATGTCGGTGGCAGAGCCATGGAGCCATCCTGCCCGGTGTGACCAGCATTGGAAGCACAGCGCGACCTGCCGGGCAGCGGTCGGTAGGCTCGACAGCCAGCCCCCCGCAGAGGAGAAGCATGACCAACGAGAAGTCCATCACCGTCCAACGAGACATCCCCGCATCGGCCACCGACATCTTCGCCGTCCTGTCCAACCCGGCACGCCACGTCGACCTCGACGGCTCGGGGTTCGTGCAGGGCGTTGACCACGCCGACCGGATCACCGCGACCGGGCAGTCCTTCCGGATGAACATGACCGGTGACCACATGGGCGGCGACTACCAGACCGACAACGTCGTCTCCGGATTCGACCCGGGCAAGCTCGTTGCGTGGAAGACCGCCCCGGCCGGCACCGAGCCGCCCGGCTGGGAGTGGCTGTGGGAGCTCGACCCGCAGGGCCCGGACTCGACGTCGGTCTCGCTCACCTACGACTGGGGCAAGGTCACCGATCCCGACATCTTGAAGAAGGTGTCCTTCCCCCTCGTCACCGAGCACCAGCTCGAGGAGACCCTCGGACATCTCGCCGAGGCCGTCAGCGGCTCCTGACTCGCGCCGACGCGAGCCGGCCCGCCTGCGACGCGGCGGCCAGGGGGTCAACGACTCCGCTTAGGATTGGGGCATGCCTGAGACCCCGACGATCACGCGCGAGGACGTGGCGCGCCTCGCCCAGCTCGCGCGGATCGAGCTGTCGGACGCGGAGCTTGACCATCTCGCGCCGCAGCTCGCCGTGATCGTGGAGTCCGTCGCGGCCGTCGGCGCGGTCGCCGCCGACGACATCCCGCCGTCGTCTCACGCCTTGCCGATGCAGAACGTGATGCGTCCCGACGAGGTGCGGCCGTGCCTTCCTCCGGAGGAGGCGCTCGCCGGGGCGCCGGCGGCTGAGCAGCAGCGCTTCAAGGTTCCCCGGATCCTCGGTGAGGAGCAGTGAGCGACCTCGTCGCGATGACGGCGGCCGAGCTGGCCGCAGCCCTGTCCGCCGGTGAGACCTCCTCGGTCGAGATAACGCGGGCCCACCTCGACCGGATCGCGGCCGTCGACTACGCCCTGCACGCCTTCCTCGAGGTGGACGAGGCCGGCGCCCTCGCTCAGGCGGCGGCCGCCGACGACCGCCGCGCGAGCGGCCCGAACGACGTACCGGAGCTGCTCGGCGTCCCGGTCGCCGTCAAGGACATCGCCACCACGAGGGGCCTCACCACCACCGCCGGCTCACGGATCCTCGAGGGGTGGGTGCCGCCGTACGACGCAACGCTGGTGGCCCGGCTGCGCGCCAGCGGGCTGCCGATTCTCGGCAAGACAAACATGGACGAGTTCGCGATGGGCAGCTCGACCGAGCACTCCGGTTTCGGCCCGACGCACAACCCGTGGGACCTCGAGCGGATCCCGGGCGGGTCCGGTGGCGGGTCCGCTGCTGCTGTGGCGGCGTACGCCGCTCCGCTCGCCATCGGCACCGACACCGGTGGCTCGATCCGCCAGCCAGGAGCCGTCACGGGGACCGTGGGGATGAAGCCCACCTACGGCGGCGTCTCGCGCTACGGGCTGATCGCCCTGGCAAGCAGCCTCGACCAGGCAGGGCCGGTCGCCCGGACGGTTCTCGACGCCGCTCTGCTGCACGACGTCATCGGCGGCCACGACCCGATGGACTCCACCAGCATCGATCTGCAGTGGCCGTCGATGGCCGAGGCCGCCCGGCGGGCCGATGTCGACGGCCTGCGGATCGGCGTGGTGCAGGAGCTCGGTGGCGACGGCTACCAGGCGGGGGTTCGCCAGCGCTTCGAGGAGGCCGTCGGCCTGCTGGTGGATGCAGGTGCCACGGTGGTCGAGGTCTCGTGCCCGCACTTCGTCTACGCCTTCGCCGCCTACTACCTGATCCTCCCGAGCGAGGCAAGCAGCAACCTGGCCCGCTTCGACGCGATGCGCTACGGGCTGCGCGTCGGTCCCGCTGCGGTGCCGGCACCCAGTGCCGAGCAGGTGATGGCGGCGACGCGGGAGGCGGGGTTCGGCGACGAGGTCAAGCGGCGCATCATCCTCGGCACGTTCGCGCTGTCGAGCGGGTATTACGACGCCTACTACGGTCAGGCGCAGAAGGTGCGCACCCTCATCGGCCGCGACTTCACGGAGGCGTTCGGCAAGGTCGACGTACTCGCGTCCCCGACGGCTCCGACCACCGCCTTCAGGATCGGCGAGAAGCTCGACGACCCGCTGGCGATGTACCTCAACGACATCGCGACGATCCCCGCCAACCTGGCCGGCGTCCCCGGCATCTCGGTGCCGAGCGGCCTGGCTCCGGAGGACGGCCTGCCCACCGGCATCCAGTTCCTGGCTCCCGCCACGGAGGACGCCAGGCTCTACAACGTCGGCGCCGCACTCGAGGCAATGCTGGAGGAGAGATGGGGCCGCTCCCTGCTGTCCCAGGCGCCCGAGCTGCTGGTCTCGCGATGACGGCGATCGGTGTTGCGACGGCACTGACGCCGTACGACGAGGCGCTCGCGCGCTTCGACCCGGTGCTGGGTCTCGAGGTGCATGTGGAGCTCAACACCGCGTCGAAGATGTTCTGCGGCTGCTCCACGACCTTCGGCGCCGCGCCGAACACGCAGACCTGCCCGGTGTGCCTGGCGCTGCCCGGCGCGCTGCCGGTGGTGAACGCGACGGCTGTCGAGTCGGCGATTCGGCTCGGGCTCGCGCTCAACTGCCGCATCGCCGAGTGGTGCCGGTTCGCGCGGAAGAACTACTTCTACCCGGACATGCCGACGAACTTCCAGACGTCGCAGTACGACGAGCCGATCGCCTTCGACGGCTACACCGACGTCACTGTGTTCGATGGGGCGGGCGACGGGGAGGTCGTGCGCGTCGAGATCGAACGCGCGCACATGGAGGAGGACACCGGCAAGTCGCTGCACGTCGGCGGCGCGACGGGGCGGATCCACGGCGCCGACTACTCGCTGCTGGACTTCAACCGGGCCGGGATCCCGCTGATCGAGATCGTCACCAAGCCGATCACGGGGGTCGCGGCGAAGGCGCCGGCCGTCGCGCGTGCCTACGTGATGCACCTGCGCGACCTGGTCAGCGGGCTCGGCGTCTCCGACGTACGGATGGACCAGGGGTCGCTGCGCTGTGACGTCAACCTGTCGCTGCGGGCGGACCCGTCGGCTCCGTTCGGCACGCGGACCGAGACCAAGAACGTCAACTCGTTCCGCTCGATCGAGCGCGCCGCCCGCTACGAGGTGATGCGCCAGGCAGCCGTGCTGGCCGCCGGTGGCCGGATCGTCCAGGAGACGCGGCACTGGCACGAGGACACCGGCGTCACGACGGCCGGCCGACCGAAGGAGGAGGCGGAGGACTACCGCTACTTCCCGGAGCCCGACCTGGTTCCGGTGGCTCCGTCGCGGGAGTGGGTCGAGGAGCTGCGACGCACGCTGCCGGAACCCGCCGCGGCGCGGCGCTCACGGCTGCAGGAGGAGTGGGGGTTCACCGATCTGGAGATGCGGGACGTGGTGGGAGCGGGCGCGACAGCTTCGATCGACCAGACCGTCCGGGCCGGAGCCAGCCCGGCGGCGGCGAAGAAGTGGTGGCTGTCGGAGCTTTCACGCCGCGCTCACGGTCAAGGGGTGGAGCTGGCCGAGCTTCCCGTCACGCCCGCGCAGATCGCCGAGCTGCAGGCTCTGGTGGACGCGGGGCGGATCAACGACAAGCTCGCCCGGCAGGTGCTCGACGGCGTGCTCGCGGGCGAGGGGGACCCCGAAGACCTGGTCGTCTCCCGGGGGCTGGCCGTGGTGTCCGACGACGGCGAGCTGTCGGCTGCGGTCGACCGCGCGATCGAGGCTCACCCCGACGTCGCGGACAAGATCCGGGCGGGCAAGGTCGCTGCGGCCGGCGCGCTCATCGGTGCGGTGATGAAGGAGATGCGTGGGCAGGCGGACGCGGGGCGCGTCCGTGAGCTGGTCCTGGCTCGGCTCGGCTAGGGCGCGGCGTTGCGCAGCCGGCGCAGCAGCTCGCGGACCATCCTGCGCTCCCCGGCGTAGTACTCGAGCCCCCAGTCCGCCACCAACCGGGGGAAGCGGAACGGGTCCTGCGGATCCCCACGAGTCGCTTCGAGCCCGTCGTGGACGCGTTGCAGGTCCTGCCGTCTGCGGTCGAGGTCGCCCAGGTATCCCTCGAGCATGGCCTCCACGGCAGCCGGCTCCATCAGGTGGCCGAGCAGCAGACGCAGGGCCACGGGATGCTTCAGCGCCGGGAAGTCGATCGGCTCGTCCGCCAGCCACCGTGTCAGGTCGCGGCGCCCCGCGGGAGTGATGCGGTACCGGGTCGGCCCGCCGGGCTCCTGCTCGGCGCTGACCAGGCCGTGGTCGCTGAGGCGGGCGAGCTCCGTGTAGACCTGGCTCATCGCGGGGGAGACCCAGTAGAAGCGCAGCGTCGAGTCCGCGCGCTGCTTGAGCTCGTAACCGGTGAGCTCGTCGCCGAAGGTGAGCAAGCCGAGGAGCGCGTACGACGTGGTCGGCAGCCCTTGACTCATGACAGGGCGAGTGTATATTCCTGACAGGAATAAGTCGGCAAGCCGCCATCACGCCGTGGGGAAGCTGGCGGGCACAGGTCAAGGACTCCGAGGCAACAACATCGGCCTGACCCAGAGCGGAGGGAACGAGTGATGGACAGCAGCTCGATGCTCATGATCGGGACCCGCAAGGGTCTGTGGATCGGCAGGTCCGACGACCGCCGACGCTGGACCCTCAGCGACCCCCAGTTCCTGATGGCCGAGGTCGTCTCGTGCGCCATCGACACCCGCGGTGACGACACGCGGCTGCTCGCCGGCACGATGAGCCCGCACTGGGGCCCCCAGGTGTACCGGTCCGACGACCTCGGCGAGACCTGGGAGGAGACACCGAACGGAGCGATCCGCTTCCCCGAGGACACCGGCACGGCCCTCGAGAGGGTCTGGCAGCTCACGTTGCCACCGGACGAGCCCGACGTCGTGTACGCCGGCACCGAGCCGTCGGCGCTGTTCCGCAGCACCGACCGGGGTGAGACGTTCAGCATGGTGCGGGCCCTGTGGGACCATCCGCACCGCGAGAAGTGGGGTGCCGGCTTCGGCGGCCAGGCGATCCACACGATCGTGCCGGACTCCCGCGACAACGCCGCCCTGACGGTCGCGATGTCCACCGGCGGGGTCTACCAGACGACCGACGGCGGGGACAGCTGGCAGCCGGCCAACGTCGGGGTCAAGGCCTACTTCATGCCGGATCCGTGGCCGGAGTACGGCCAGTGCGTGCACAAGGTCGCCAGCCACCCGTCGCGCCCGGAGCGGATGTACCTGCAGAACCATCACGGCGTCTACCGCACCGACGACGGTGGCGGGCGCTGGGAGTCGATCGCCGACGGCCTGCCGAGTGACTTCGGCTTCCCGATCGTCGTCGACCCGCACGACGCGGACACCGTCTACGTGTTCCCACTGGTCGCCGACGGCGAGCGGATCCCACCCGGCGCGAAGCCGCGGGTCTGGAGGTCCCGTGACGCCGGCTCGACCTGGACCGAGCTCTCGAAGGGCCTCCCGGAGAGCGGGTTCTACTCGGCGGTGCTGCGGGACGCCATGTGCACTGACCAGCAGACTCCGACCGGGCTCTACTTCGGCGCCCGCGACGGCAGCGTCTACGCGAGCAGGGACGCCGGGAGCTCCTGGACGCTGGCGGCGAGCCACCTTCCCGACGTGTTGTGCGTCCGGGCCGCCCAGGTGCCCTGACTGTCCGTGTGGCGCCCCGCTCTCGCCGTACCGGGCGGCTAGCCTGCGGTGGTGGTGGCGAAGGTGTGGCTGGCGAGCGCAGCACTCGTCGTCACCGCGCTGGTCGCCGCCGCCGCCCTCTTCTGGCCGGCGGCGAGCGGTCTCACTGCCCCTCCGCTCCTTCCCGCGTCTCCAGGAGCCGGTCCGGGCGAGACACCCGACGCGGCGACGACGCCATCGCCGTGGCATCCCGCGCCGGTCTTCGACGACACGTTCCTCGTCGCCTACTACGGCACCGCCGGCACGGACTCGCTCGGCGTTCTCGGTGACGGGTCCATCGCCGAGGTGACCGACCGGCTTCGGGCCGCTGCGGCCCCGTACGCGGCCGCGTCCGGCAAGCGGGTCCAGATCGTGTACGAGCTCATCGCGACGGTCGCGGACGGAACCGCGGGGCCGGACGGAACCTACAGCCACGACATCCCCCGCACCGCCGTCGAGGCCTACATGGCGGCGGCGCGGCGCAACCACGCGCTCCTCGTCCTCGACCTCCAGCCTGGCCGGTCGGACTTCCTGACGGTCGCCAAGCGGTACGCGTGGGCGCTGAAGGAGCCTTACGTCGGCCTGGCGCTCGACCCGGAGTGGCGGATGGGCCCGGGCGAGGTGCCGGCCCACGTCTTCGGCTCCGTGACCGCCGCCGAGGTCAACGAGACGGCCGCGTTCACCGCCGGCATCGCGCGGCGCAACCGCCTGCCGCAGAAGCTGTTCGTCATCCACCAGTTCACCCCCAGCATGGTGCGCGGCCTGGCTGACATTGCCCCGCTCAAGGGCCTCGCGATCGTCCAGCACGTCGACGGATGGGGCGACCGGCAGAACAAGCTGGCCACCCTGCACAACGTGGCCCGGCCGGGCAGGTTCGTCCTCGGCTTCAAGCTCTTCTACCGGGAGGACGTCGACATGTTCACGCCGCGGAGCCTGTTGCGTGCGGTGCCCCGGGTCCAGTTCGTCAGCTACCAGTGAGCGAGGACCGTGGCGTCCCGGGCCGGCGGTTCGTCGACGACGACGCCGACCTGTCGCTCGTCCAGGACCGCAACGTTGCCGTCATCGGGTACGACGACCTCGCGGCCGCTTCGGCCCGCTGCCTGCGCGACTCCGGGGTCGACGTCCGCATCGGGCTGGAGCCCGACGGGCCTGGGGCTTCCGACGCCGAGGCCGAGGGGCTCAGAGTCGTCGCGCCGTACGAGGCATGCGAGGAGGCGGACCTCATCGTGGTGCTGACCGAGTCCGTCGCCGGCGGCTTCCGAGCCGGCGTGCTCGCGAACCTGGTCCCCGGTGACGTGGTGGTGCTGGGGCCCGGAGTCGACGCGACGCCGTTCACCACCGACGCCGCAGCCACCGGCGTGGACGTCGTGCGCGTCGCCGCCTGGGCCGGCGGTGCCACGCTGCGGGAGGAGTACAGCCAGGGCAGAGGCGTCGCGATGTTCGCTGCCGTGGTGCAGGACGCGAGCGGGAGCGCCTGGGACCTCGCCCTCGCCTACGCCCGGGCTGTCGGTGCCACCCGGGCGGGCGTCCTGCGGGTTGGCGAGGAGGAGTACCGCACCGCCCGAGAGACCGCCGACACCCTGCTGGGCGACGAGGTGCTGCGGCTGCTCCGCGCGGGCTTCGACTCGCTGGTGGCGTCCGGCTGCCGGCCGGAGGTGGCCTACCTGACATGCATCCACGGCCTCGCAGGCTTCGCCGACCAGCTCGGGAGAGGAACCCTCGACGCCAAGATGACCGCTGTCCGCGCCAGCGACCGAGCCGCGTCCACCGCGGATCCCTTCGGCCCGGCGGCGGGAGCGGTTCGCTCCATGATCGCCTGGTCGAGCTCGGCCGACGCCGGTCTACACTGAGCCGTCGCTCTCGCGACCGCACCCGTCGGGCGATCCGGGCCCACGTCCGAAGGAACCACCGTGGTCAAGCCTGTCGTGCTCATCGCCGAGGAGCTGAGCCCCGCCACCGTCGACGCGCTGGGGCCGGACTTCGACGTCCGGCACTGCAACGGCGCGGACCGGGCGCAGCTGCTCAGCGCCGTACCCGATGCCGACGCGATGCTGGTCCGCAGCGCGACGACGGTGGACGCGGAGGTGCTGGCGGCTGCACCCCGCCTCAAGGTCGTCGCGCGTGCCGGTGTCGGGCTCGACAACATCGACGTACCGGCCGCGACCCAGGCGGGCGTGATGGTCGTCAACGCCCCGACCTCCAACATCGTCAGCGCCGCCGAGCTGGCCGTCGGGCTGCTCCTCGCCGCTGCCCGCAACATCGCTCCCGCGAACGCCGCCCTGCGCGGCGGGGAGTGGAAGCGCAGCCGGTACTCCGGAACCGAGCTCTTCGAGAAGACGCTCGGCATCGTCGGCCTAGGCAGGATCGGTGTGCTGGTGGCTCAACGGCTCGCCGCCTTCGGCATGAGCCTCATCGCCTACGACCCGTTCGTGCAGGCGGGCCGCGCCGCTCAGCTCGGCGTGCGGCTGGTGCCCCTCGAGGAGCTGATGGCGCAGGCTGACTTCATCACCGTCCACCTGCCGAAGACGCCGGAGACCACCGGTCTCATCGGCGCCGACCAGCTCAGCCGGTGCAAGCCGCGGGCCGTGCTGGTCAACGCTGCCCGTGGCGGCATCGTCGACGAGGCGGCGCTGTACGACGCGCTCAAGGAGGGCCGGATCGCGGCGGCGGGGCTCGACGTGTTCACCAAGGAGCCGTGCACCGACTCACCGCTCTTCGAGCTGGACAACGTCGTGGCGACGCCGCACCTCGGTGCCTCCACCGAGGAGGCCCAGGAGAGGGCCGGCGTCTCGGTGGCCGCGTCCGTGCGGCTGGCCCTGGGCGGGGCGCTGGTGCCGGACGCCGTCAACGTCCAGGGCGGGGTGATCGCCGAGGACATCAGACCCGGTATCCCGCTGGCCGAGAGCCTCGGCCGCATCTTCAGCGCGCTGGCCGGTGAGATCGCGCAGCAGCTCGACGTCGAGGTGCGCGGCGAGATCACCCAGCATGACGTGAGGGTCCTCGAGCTGGCCGCCCTCAAAGGGGTTTTCGTCGACGGAGTCGAGGAGGCGGTGTCCTACGTCAACGCTCCTCTGCTGGCGCAGGAGCGTGGTCTCGTCGTACGGCTGGTCACGGAAGCCGAGAGCACCGACCACCGCAACCTCGTGACGCTGCGCGGCACGATGGCCGACGGCGGCCAGGTGTCGGTGTCGGGAACGCTGGTCGGCATCCACCAGCGGGAGCGCCTCGTCGAGGTCAACGGCTATGAGGTGGACCTCGAGCCACGTGGTCATCTCGTGTTCCTGACCTACGACGACCGCCCGGGCATGGTGGGGGCGGTCGGCGGCATCCTCGGTGCGGCCGAGATCAACATCGCCGGGATGCAGGTGTCGCGAGAGGCGCGCGGTGGGCTCGCACTCGTCGCGCTGCGGCTCGACACGATGCTGCCGTCGACGATCCTGGAAGCGATCCGGGAGCACATCGACGCGAAGCTGGCCCGCAGCATCGACCTGTGAGACCAGTACGGCGCCTCAGCGCTTGGCGGCCACCAGCACAGCCGCATCGTCGGTGACCATCACCTCGACGGTCGTGAACCGCTCGTCGGTCAGCCACTGCTGGCGCACGGTGTCGACACGGCCGTCGTCGATCGGCGGCCAGCACGTCGACGGCGGGAAGTCGTCGAGCACCACGACGCCGCCCGGCTCCAACAGGTCCGCCACCACGTCGGCGCCGGAGCGCTTCGCCTCCGGCACGTCGAGGAACAGCAACGAGAACGGCCCGCTCTCGCACAGGGCGTGCCAGTCGCCGGTGACGACCTGGACCCGCTCGTCGGAACCGAACAGGTCCGCGACGGCGGCGGCGAGCTCGCTGTCCAGCTCCGCGCTGACGACAGTGCTGCCCTCCCGCGCGGCGCTCACCAGCCAGGCGGCGCCGACGCCACATCCCGTTCCGCACTCGCCCAGCGTGCCTGTCCGGCTCGCCGCCAGAGTCGCGAGCAGGCGCCCGGTCTCGAGGCGGCTGGACGTCACGAAACCGCGCCTGCGGGAGAGGTCGAGCGCACGTCGTACGACGGATGGGACGTCCGGCGGCGCGCTCACGAGCCGAAGTCTTGCACAACGCCAGCCGGTCGCCCCCAGACTGCCGAGTCCTCTCGACCCGTGGTCAGGCCGTCGCCACGGGCGCGAGCAGACCCAGCCGCCCGAGCACTCGTGAGGTCGCCGAACCGTCCTCCAGATGGCAGTACGTCGCCACGAACCGCTCGTACGCCGCCGCGTAGCGGGGAACTCCGCCCGGGATGTCGCGCAGCGCGCCGACGAGGTCGTCGACCGTTGCGACGACCGGACCGGGGGCGTCGGAGAAGAGGTCGAAGTAGAACCCGCGGATCGAGCTGCGGTACCGCTCCATGTCATACGTGTAGTAGACGATCGGCTTTCCGGTGACGGCGAAGTCGAACATCGCGGAGGAGTAGTCCGTGACGAGGACGTCGGCAGCCAGGTAGAGCTCCGCGATGTCCGGGTAGTACGACACGTCCACGACCCCGCGCTCCTCGGGCGGCACGGAGCGCCCCGTCATCAAGGCGTGCGACCGGGCGAGGATGCGGTAGCCGGCGCCGAGACCGTCGATGCAGCGCCTGAAGTCCAGACCCAACGGGGCGCTGCGTCGGTCGTCGGTGAAGAACTCGTCGTCACGCCACGTCGGGGTGTAGAGCACGGCCACGGTGCCGTCGTCCACGCCGAGGGCGCGCCGCACGCGCTGCCGGAGCGCGTCCCGTTCCGGTGCGTTCAGCACGTCGTTGCGTGGATAGCCGCTCTCCAACACCTCGCGGTCATAGCGGAACGCGTGGCGAAGGCGCGGCGTGCTCGCTGCGTTCGGTGAGAGCAGCAGGTCCCACTTCGCGACGTCCCGGTCGAGTCTGCTGAGCCGTCCCGGAGGGGCCCACAGCACGTCGCGGTGGACGCGCTTGAGTGGTGTGCCGTGCCAGGTCTGCAGGTACGTCGTGTGCGGCCCCTTGCGCCACTCCGTCTCGGTGTGGGTGTTGGCGACCAGCAGGTCTGCGGACTCCAAGGCGTCCCGCGCCTCGGCACCGTGGACCCGCACCGTCGTGACGTCGGCCGGAAAGGCGCCCTGGTGGTTCGGGTCCGCGAGCCACACCTGAGAGAGGTCGGAGCGGTCCCGCAGCGACTCGAAGATCGCCCGTGGGCTGTCGGAGTACCGACCGTAGAAGCTGTGGTAGACGACTCTCATGGGCGACCTCCCGACCGAGGGCTCCCGACCGCCGCGCCCATCAGCCGCGCTCCTTCGGTGCCGACCGCACGAGCAGACCCGCGAGCTCGCCCCACGACCCGGCGACGCCGACGACACCGGCGTCCATGAGGGCGGCGCGGCGCTCCTGCTGCTCCTCACGGGGGACGTAGTGCAGATTGCCCATGGTGGGGAAACCTGCGGCGACAGCCGACTGTGCTCCCGTCGGCGAGTCCTCGACGGCGAGGGCGGTCGAGCCGGAGCACCCCAGCCGCTGCCCCGCCAGCAGGTAGACCGCCGGATGCGGCTTGCTCACGGGCACCTCCAGCGAGTCCTCGGCGCTGAAGACCACGTCAGGCGGGAACAGGTCGGCCATCCCCGTGGCCTCCAGGCACGCGCGCAGCCGCACGGTGGCACTGGAGCTCACCGCGGCGAGGGCGCATCGCGACGCCAGCGCGGCGAGCCGGGCGTTGACCTCCGCGTCCGGCCGCAGTGCGGTGGCCAGGTGCTTGGTGACCGTGCGACGCTCCACGTCGACCCACTCCTCGAGAAGGGTGCTCGTCAGAACGGACTCGCCGGACCCCGCCGAGTCCGACGCCACTGTCACCCCGTGAACGCGGCAGAGGTCGACCGCAGTCGCGCGGAAGTTCTTGCCTGTCGTCGCGCGGCGCAGCTCCTCGGGCGAGTACGTGACGGCGACACCGAGACTGTTGAGGAAGTCGTTGGTCACCCCCGCGGACGCGGCGAAGGCAGGCTCCTCCGACGCGAACAAGGTGCCGTCCGCATCGCACAGCAGCACCCGCACGCCAGCGAGCGGGTTGCTCGTCACCGTCATCCTCAGGCGCCGATCCGCGCCTCGACCGGTGTCGCCACCTCGAGCCGGACGCCGACGCCGGCTCTCTCGACCTCGCGCCGTACCGCAGCGAGCGGCCCACCGCGGTCAAGCCGACGAAGGGCCTGCTCGAGGCCTTGGCGGGTGAGCCCGTCGTCACCGAGATCACCCATGACGCCACGCTCAGCGAGCAGCGGCCCTGGGTCGGTGCCGCCGAGCCACGCCAGCCGCTGCAGCGACTCGCGCCGGGGGTCGACGACGTCGAAGGACCGCCCTGCTGCGTCCCTGCCCCGCAGGAACCGGAACCACCCTGCGACAGCGAGCGTCAGCAGCGGAGCGGGATGGCCGGAGCGCCGCGCCGCAGCCAGGGAGGGCAGGAGATAGCCCGGAACCTTCGTGGAGCCACGCTCGCACAGGCGCTCGATGGTGTCGCCCACCCGTGGGTTGGCGAGCCGCTCGAGCACCGAGGCCCGGTAGGTGGCGAGGTCGAGAGAGGGGACCAGTGGCAGGCACGGCTGGATCTCGTCGGTCAGCATCAGCTCGAGGAAGGCGGCGAAGGTCGAGTTCGCCATCACCTCCGCTGGGGTTCGGTAGCCGGCGAGCTGACCCAGGTAGGCCATGGCGGTGTGAGCGCCGTTGAGCATCCGGGTCTTGACGAGCTTGTACGGCGACACGTCGGACACGAACCTCCCTCCGACACGCTCCAGGTCAGGGCGTCCGTTGCAGAACTCGTCCTCGACCACCCACTCGGAGTACCGCTCGGTGGCCACCGGCCACCGGTCCTTGATACCCCAGCGCTTCTTCACGAGCGTGCGCAGGGCGTCGTTCGTCTGCGGGGTGATCCGGTCGACGAGGCTCTCGGGGAATGTCACGTTGCGGTCGATCCAGTCCGCCAGCCTGTCGTCGCGCAGCCGCGCGAACGACAACACCGCTGTGCGGGCCGCCCGGCCGTTGTCCGCCACGTTGTCGCACGACAACACGGTGAAACCCGGCAGGCCGGCGGTGTGCCGCCGCTCGAGGGCTGCGACCAGGTAGCCGAACCAGGTCCGGGGCTGAGCAGGGGAGCGCACGTCGTGGCTCACGTCGGCGGCGTCGGCACGGAAGCGTCCGTGTGCGTCGAGGTTGTAGCCGCCGCCCGTGACCGTGAGCGACACCACCCGGGTCCGGGGGGATGCCAACGCTCGCAGGACCGCCTCGGGGTCGTCGGGGGCGAAGAGGTATCCGCAGATCGAGCCGACGATCCGGATCGAGTCACCCGTCGCGTCGCGTTCCACGACGGTGAAGAGGCAGTCCTGGGGCGCCAGCGCCTGCTTCATCGCGGGGGAGTGCAGGCCGACGCCGATCTCTCCCCACCCCGTCTCACCGGTCCGCAGCAGAGAGTCGAGGTAGACCGCCTGGTGAGCCCGATGGAACCCGCCCACACCGATATGGACGACTGAGTGGCGCAGTCGGCTGCGGTCCTGCGTAGGGACGCCTGCACGCCGACCACAGGCCCTGAGTGTGCTGTCGGACAGGTGCACCACGGACCCCCCTTTGAAGCGGTCTCCTGGTCGAGGCCAGGCGGCAAAGTCGAGAGAGTCCGCGACGACGCCTGGCACGTGTGAAGTTCTGGCGCAACGGTGGAGTGCCAGGCTGCCTGCAATGTTCCCCTGTGACGGCGAAAGAAACAACACGTGAACGTCTGGTGACCGTCGAGCGACTCACTCAACGCCCGCTGCCCCCGTGGCCTCGGCCTGCAGGCGCTGCACGAGCGCATGGATCTCCCGCGTCAAGGCGGTGTTCTCGTGAAGCTCCTTCTCCTGCTCGTCGACGTCATGGATCACGCTGTTCGATCGCGGCACCGGACGCGCTCCGCGGGGCGTGAACGAGATCGCTCGGTGGGCTACCGTGCTCGTATGACGTGGCCGGCTGACATTGCCATCGACCCGACGTCAGCACCGACGGATGTCGGCCGCCGGGCGGACATCCTGGCGAACCCTGGCTTCGGCGCACACTTCACCGACCACATGCTCGTCGCGACGTGGCATTCAGGAACCGGCTGGCACGACGCGAAGGTCAAGCCGTACGGGCCGTTCAGCCTCGACCCGGCGACTGCGGTGCTGCACTACGCCCAGGAGATTTTCGAGGGACTGAAGGCCTACCGGCACGACGACGGGTCCGTCTGGCTGTTCCGTCCTGAGGTGAACGCCGCCCGGTTCGTGCACTCCGCCGAGCGCCTCGCGCTTCCCGCCGTACCGGAGGCGGACTTCGTGGCCGCCGTCGAGGCCCTCGTGCGGACCGATCTCGACTGGGTCCCCGCCGGCGGCGAGCGGTCGCTCTACCTCCGGCCGTTCATGTTCGCCTCCGAGGCGTTCCTCGGCGTGCGGGCCGCGAGCGAAGTGACGTTCGCGATCATCGCGTCGCCCGCCGGCGCCTACTTCAGCGGCGGCGTCAGCCCTGTGAGGATCTGGCTCAGCCAGGAGCTGACCCGGGCGGCTCCGGGAGGCACCGGGGCCGCCAAGTGCGGCGGCAACTACGCGGCCAGCCTGCTCGCCCAGCAGGAGGCAGCTGCCCACGGGTGCGAGCAGGTCGTGTTCCTCGATGCGACCGAGCGCTCGATGCTCGAGGAGCTGGGAGGGATGAACCTCTTCTTCGTGTACGCCGACGGATCGCTCGTCACCCCGGAGCTCAACGGCTCGATCCTCGAGGGTGTCACGCGGGCGTCGTTGCTCGAGCTGGCCGCCGACATCGGCCTCGACGTCGAGGAGCGCCGCGTCAGTGTCGACGAGTGGCGCAAGGGCGTCGAGACGGGGGACATCACCGAGGTGTTCGCTTGCGGGACAGCCGCCGTCGTGACTCCCGTCGCCGCCCTCAGGTGGAACGGTGGCGAGGCGCCGAGCCCGATGCCCACCGGGGCCGTGACGATGCGGCTGCGGTCGATGCTGCTCGACATCCAGTACGGACGAGCAGCGGACTCCCACGGCTGGCTCCACCAGGTTCGCTAGGCCGGGCGTGACCACTCCCGCTGCCTCCTCGACGCGCACCGTCGGGCCCTACCGCCTCCGAGCACAGGTTGGCGAGGGCGGCATGGGTGTCGTGTACGTCGCCGAGGGTCCACAGGGCGGCCGGGTCGCGGTCAAGGTGTTGCGCCCGCACGTCGTCGGCGACGCCAACGGCCGCGCGAGACTCGCCCGCGAGGTGACCTCACTGCGCCGGGTGCGTTCGCCCCGCATCGCCGAGGTGTACGACGCGGACCCGTGGGGTGAGACGCCGTACGTGGTCACCCGCTATGTGCCGGGGCCGTCGTTGCGCGAGGTCGTCGACAGCCGCGGGCCCCTCCAGCGCGCGGAACTGCTGCGTCTGGCCAGGGGCCTTGCCGAGGCACTGGTGGTGGTCCACGGGGCGGACGTGCTGCACCGAGACGTCAAGCCGTCGAACGTCCTGCTGCAGGACGGCGACCCGGTCCTGATCGACTTCGGACTGGCGCAGCTGTCCGACGACATGACGCTGACGCAGACCGGTTGGCTGCTCGGCACGCCGGGATACCTCGCACCGGAGGTCCTGTACGGCGACGCGCCCTCTCCCGCCGCCGACGTGCACGCCTGGGCAGCGACGGTCGTCTACGCCGCCACCGGCAGCGGTCCCTACGGCAGCGGACCGCCCATGGCCGTCATGGACCGGGCGCGACGAGGCGAGTGCGATCTGACCGGGGTGCCGGGCGAGCTGGTCCCGGTGCTGACCGCGGCACTGAGGCTGGACCCGGCGAACCGGCCGACCGCCGGCCAGGTCGTCGAATGGCTCGGCGCCACCGGCCCAGGAGGAGCAGGCGCGACGAGGTCGCTCCCTGGCCCGTCGGTGGCGCGCGGGCCGGCTGCCGAGCCTGGCCGGCTCCGCCGAGCCGCGTGCTGGCTCTGTGCCGTGAGCGTGCTCGTTGCCGGCACCGTCGCCGCGCCGGTGGGGACCTTCGCGGTGGCGGTGGCGCTCGGCTGGGCGCTTCGCACCCTGGCCCTCGCCGGTGCCACGGCGCGCAGCCGGCAGGCGTCCCGCGGGCCGCGACGGCGGGATCCGGCGATGACGGTCCTGGCCCTGCCGTGGTTCGCCGTCCGGCGGATGGTCGCGAGCCTGGTCAGTGCGATCTGCGTGCTGGTCGGCGCGGGTGGCTTCGTGCTGCTCGCCCGGTTCGGTCCGTCCGGCGTGGAGCGGGCGGCCCTTCTCGGCGCCGGCCTGGCCGCCGCGTCATTGAGCTGGTGGGGGCCCCTGACCCGCGACGTTCGGCGCGGCGCCGACCTGGTCGCGGCGCGGCTGCCCCGCTCGGGACTGGCGCTGACGGTCGTGCTCGTGCTGCTGCTGGCCATCGCGTGCGGCTTGGCCGCTGCCCAGCAGGTGGCCGGCACGACGTACGCCCCGTTCTCCGGCCGCTGAGCGCTCTCCGCCAGCCGCTGGTCGACTCCGCGCGCTCCGGGAGGTGGGTAAGGTTCCGCCGTGAGGATCGCGCGGTTCACGACGGACGAGGACCCGCGGTTCGGCGTGGTCGCAGGAGCGGACGGCAACGAGGTCGTCGCCGCTGTCGTCGGCGACCCCCTCTACTCCGGGATCGAGCTGACAGGTGAGCAGTTCCCGCTTTCCGACGTGCGGCTGCTAGCCCCGGTCATCCCGCGGAGCAAGGTGGTGTGCGTGGGCCGCAACTACGCCGACCACGCTGCCGAGCTGGGCAGCGATGTGCCGGCCGAGCCGCTGATCTTCCTCAAGCCGAACACCTCGGTCGTCGGCCCTCTCGAGCCCGTCGTTTACCCGGCGCAGAGCTCCGACGTCCACTACGAGGGCGAGCTGGCGGTCGTCATCGGCCGCATCTGCCGCGACGTCCCGGTGTCGCGGGTCGCTGACGTCGTCCACGGCTACACGGTCGGCAACGACGTGACGGCCCGCGACCTCCAGGCCCGCGACGGGCAGTGGACGCGGGCGAAGGGCTTCGACACCTTCTGCCCACTCGGCCCGTGGATCGAGACGCAGCTCGACCCTTCCGACCTCGAGGTCCGAACCGAGCTCAACGGCGACGTGAAGCAGCTGGGTCGCACGAGCGCCATGATCTTCGACGTGCCGGCGGTGGTCGCCTACATCACGTCGTTCATGACCCTGCTGCCCGGCGACGTGATCCTCACCGGAACCCCTGCGGGCGTCGGGCCCATGCGGCCGGGAGACGACGTCTCCGTCACCGTCCAGGGCATCGGCACTCTCACGAACAGGGTGGTGGCGCGTGACTGACCCCGATGCGGACGTCCTCGGCGAGCTCCAGCCTCACCAGGTGCGGCTGCGCTTCGCCCCGTCGCCCACGGGCTCCCTGCACATCGGCAACGTACGCACGGCGCTGTTCAATTGGGCCTTCGCCCGGCACTACGGCGGCACGCTGGTGCTGCGCATCGAGGACACCGACGTCGCCCGGAACACCGAGGCAGGTCTCGAGTCGGTCCTCGCCTCGCTGCGCTGGCTCGGCATCGACTACGACGAGGGCCCCGTGGTCGGCGGTCCCTTCGCGCCGTACCTGCAGTCGGAGCGCGCCGACCGTTACACGGCGGTGGCTCAGCTGCTGCGCGAGAGTGGCCGAGCCTATGACTGCTACTGCTCCCAAGCCGAGCTGGACGAGCGTCGAGAGGTGGCGCGCAAGGAGGGTCGAAGCTCCGGGTACGACGGTCATTGCCGGGTCCTGACCAGACAGCAGACGGCTGCCTTTCTCGCCGAGGGTCGACGTCCAGTGCTCCGGATGCGGATGCCGGACTCGCCGATCGTCTTCGACGACCTCGTGCGTGGTCGGATCACGTTCCTGCCGGAGCACGTGCCTGACTACGTGCTGGTACGGGCGAACGGGCATCCGCTCTACACGCTGGTGAACCCGGTGGACGACGCCGCCATGGAGATCACCCACGTGCTGCGTGGCGAGGATCTGCTGTCCTCGACGCCGCGTCAGATCGCCTTGTACAGCGCGCTCATCGAGCTCGGGATGGCCAAGAGGGCGCCGCGCTTCGGCCACCTGCCGATGGTGATGAACGAGGGGAACAAGCGCTTTTCCAAGCGGGACAAGGGCTCCGGGCTCACGGACTACATCGAGCGGGGCTTCGTACCGGAGGGCCTGTTGAACTACCTGGCGCTCCTCGGCTGGGGTATCGCCGACGACCGCGACGTCTTCAGCATGGCCGAGATGATCGACGCGTTCGACATCCAGCGGGTCAATCCCAACGCCGCTCGCTTCGACATGAAGAAGTGTGAGGCGATCAACGCCGCTCATATCAGGCTGCTCATGGTCGACGCGCTCGCCGACCGCCTTCTGCAGTACCTCCAGGACGCCACGCTGCTCGGCTCGTCACCGACCGACGAGCAGCGGGCCGTCGTGCGCGCCGCGGCGCCGCTGATCCACGAGCGCATCACGACGCTCGGAGAGGGGGCGGACATGTTGAGGTTCCTGCTCGTTGCCGACGAGAGCTTCGAGGTCAGTGCCGACGACGCGGCCAAGGTCCTCGACGGTGACGGGCGGAGCGTCGTCCGGGCTTCGTACGACGCCCTCAACGGCCTCGAGGCGTGGGACACGGCGAGCATCGAGACGGCGCTGCGGGCGGCGCTGGTGGAGAACATGGGCCTGAAGCCGAGGAACGCCTTCGGTCCGGTGCGCGTCGCCGTCACAGGCAGGCGCATCTCGCCGCCGCTCTTCGAGTCCATGGAGCTGCTGGGGCGCGAGCGGTCGCTGCGAAGGCTGGACCGGGCCGCCCAGGCGCCTGCCTGACGCCGCCGATGGCCGCTCGCCCGCCGTACGACAGCAGCAGCTACCTCAGGCTCTCGGAGCCGTTGCAGGGCGCCTGGTGGCGACTGGTGCTCGGCGTTGCCGCAGGTGCCGTCGGCTTCCTGGCGGTGACGCTGGCGGCGCTGCTCGCGGTGAGCGGGGCGATGAGGCTGCTCGGTCAGCACCTCGTCGTGGACACCGCGAAGATCAGCCCATCCCTGCTGCTGGCAACGAACCTCGGCCTCGCGCTGTGCATTCCGCTAGCCGCCGGCCTGTCCTGGGCGGTCTACCGGCTCAATCCGAGATGGCTCGGCTCGGTCGCGGGCGGTCTTCGTCGCGGCTGGCTGGGAACATGTGTCACCGTCGCGTCGGTGGTGTGGGGCGTGCTGCTGCTACTGACCCTGCTCGGCATCACCGCCTCCTCGCAGGCGTCCGTCGACGGTGAGACCGTCGGGTTTCTCGTCGTCGTGGTGCTCACCACGCCGCTGCAGGCGGCCGGTGAGGAGTACCTGTTCCGCGGGTACCTGCTCCAGAGCCTCGGTGCCACTGGCCTGCGGGCGCCGATCTGCTGGGTGGTCTCAGGCGCGGTGTTCGCGACGGCTCACGGCCAGTTCGACCCTCCGCTGTTCGCCGACCGCTGGCTCATCGGCGTCGTCTTCGCCTGGCTTGCCACCAGCACCGGCGGGCTGGAGGCGTCCATCGCCCTGCATGCGGTGAAGAACGTCAGCGTGCTGATTCCCGCCGCGCTGCTCGACGAGCTGTCGACAGCGGTGGACCCGTCGGACGTGACGTGGGCACCTCTGGCGCTCGATGCCGTGATGCTCGGTATCGCGGCGCCGTGGATCCGCTCCCGGGCCCGCCGGCTGCGGCTGCCGCCGCCACCACCCGAGACCTCCTAGGGTGCGACACGGCTGGGCCGAGCGGGCGTCGTACCAGTCTCAGCCGTGCAGGACGGGGACCGGCTCGGCCGGCACCGCGGAGGGTGATGCAGCGTGAAGGGTCTTACTGACGAGGTAGCGCCCTGGGCGCCTGAGGAGGCGCAGCTGCATCGGCTCGTCGCGCGCGAGAGGCGTCTGTCCGAGCGTTACCCTGCTCTCTTCCCAGTGGCGGTTGGAGTGAACCGGCTCCGGCGCCGGTGGACGTGGATCCGCGGTGGAGCAGTCTCGACAACCAGCCGCACCACCGAGGATCTTGAGGTGCGGATCAAGGAGCACAAGTCGCTGCTGCTGCGTCAGCTCGGCGAGTCAGAGATGTATCTGCAGCACAACAAGGTGACGAACCTCCGCCTGGCAGCGTCCAAGGTCGACGGAATCCTGGTCCGGCCCGGCGAGACCTTCTCGTTCAACAAGGTCGTCGGCAACTGCACGAGGCGGCGGGGCTACGTGTCCGGAATGAAGCTGTCCAACGGCGAGGCAGTTCCGGGGGTGGGCGGCGGCCTCTGTCAGCTGGCAAACCTCATTCACTGGATGGTGCTGCACTCCAGCCTCACGGTGACGGAGCGTTCGGAGCATTCGTTCGACCCGTTCCCGGACAACGGCCGGGTGCTGCCGTGGGGCACAGGATGCAGCATCGTCTACAACTACGTCGATCTCCAGTTCCGCAACGATACCGCGTCCACGTTCCAGCTGCGGGTCTCGGTTGGCGCGAAGTATCTGGAGGGCGAGCTCCGGGCGAGCGACGCGCAGACGACGTCGTACAAGGTGTACAGCCAGAACGAGCGCTTCTACCGCCTCGGCGGCGAGTACTTCCGGGCCAACCAGATCTGGCGTACGGTCATCGACCGTCGTACCGGCAACCGGCTCGGGGAGGAGCTGGTCCGAAGCAACTGTGCTCTTGTGAAGTATGTCCCTCAGGGGGTGACCGTCCACCCGTTCCCCGCCCCAGTGAACGGCGCTGCCGACGACCCACGTCACCGGCTCAACGAGCTCAAGACTGCGCCGCCAGTGACGTCAGCGACCTGAGCGCAGGGAGCC
>JBBSIF010000012.1:0-36150 GCA_038232255.1 Propionibacteriales bacterium | reverse complement strand
GCGAGATGCAGGTAGTTCTTCGGCAGCGTGTTCTTGGCGTCGTGCCGGCAGCCGGTCATGCACTCGCCACACTCGATGCAGCCCCGCCGCTGCGGCCCGGCCCCACCGAAGTAGGGGTCCTCGGCGAGCTCGCCGGGGGCGCCGAAGTAGACCCCGACGGGAGTGAGACGGAACGTGTCGCCCACGCCCATCTCGTCCGCCAGCCGACGCATCACCTCGTCGCTCGGGGTCATCGTCGGGTTGGTGACGACACCGAGCATCCGCTTCGCCTGGTCGAAGTACGGCGCAAGCTCGCCGCGCCAGTCCGTGATGGCGCGCCAGGAGGGATCCGTGTAGAACGGGTCGAGCGGCTCGTAGAGCGTGTTGGCGTAGACGAGGGAGCCGCCACCCACTCCGGCTCCGGACATGACCACGCAGTCGCGCAGCACGTCGAGGCGCTGGATGCCGTAGCAGCCGAGCGCCGGCGCGAAGAGGAACCGGCGGACGTCCCAGGATGTGGACGGGTACGACGACTCGTCGAACCGGGCTCCTGCCTCGAGGACGCCGACCCGGTACCCCTTCTCCGTGAGCCGAAGCGCGGACACGGAGCCGCCGAAGCCCGATCCCACGACGATCACGTCGTAGTCGAACGACGGCTTGCCGTCGGCCGTCATGGCCGGTGCAGCCGTCTCAGCAGCCGGAGCGTGCTGGTCAGCGCGCGGGTGTAGGTCTGCTCGGACATGCCGAGCACCGGCCTCAGTGGCAGCAGGCGCTGGGTGGCGACGGTCTGCGCCTCCGTGAAGCGGTGCACGCCCTCGGCGCCTTGTCGCCGACCCATCCCGGAGCTGCCCATCCCGCCCATGGGGGAGTCGATCGACCCGAACGCCGCCCCGTACGTCTCGTTGACGGTGACGGAGCCACACCGGATGCGCTGCGCCAGCGCCCTGCCGCGGCGGGCGTCACGCGTGAAGATGCAGGCGTTGAGCCCGTACGGTCCCTCGTTGGCGCGGGCCACCGCGTCCGCCTCGTCGCCGAAGCGGTACACCGACACGACGGGGCCGAACGTCTCGTCGCTGAAGCACGCCATCCCCGGCCGGACACCCGCCAGCACGGTCGGCTCGTAGAACAGCGGGCCGATGTCTGGCCGGGCGCGGCCGCCGGCCAGGACGCGGGCTCCCTTCGTGCGCGCCTCCTCGACGTGGTGCACCACCGTCTCCAGCTGCCGCCGCGAGACCAGGCTGCCCATGTCGGCGCTGTAGTCGAAGGCGGCCGACAGGCGCATCGCGGCGACCCGCGCGAGGAACAGCTCGAGGAAGCTGTCGTGGACCTGGTCGGCGACGTACACCCGCTCCATCGACACGCAGAGCTGGCCGGCCGAGGAGAAGCAGGCACGGACGGCGCCCTCGGCCGCCCGCCCGAGGTCGGCGTCCCGGAGCACCAGCAGCGGGTTCTTGCCCCCGAGCTCGAGGCTCGAGCCCACCAGACGCTCCGCCGCCCTGCTGCCGACCTCGCGTCCGGTCCTCGTGGAGCCGGTGAAGCAGACGAAGTCGGTGGCGTCGACGACAGCCGGCCCGATCACCGGTCCTGGCCCTGCGACCACCTGCCAGGCGTCTGCGGGCATGCCCGCCTCCCGGAGCAGCTCCACACCCTTCAGCGCCGACAGCATGGTCTGCGCATCCGGCTTGTGCACGAGGGTGTTCCCGGCCAGCAGCGCCGCGAGGCCGTCGCACAACGCCATCGTGAAGGGATAGTTCCAGGGAGAGATGAGCCCGACGACCCCCTTGGGGTGACGGACGAGGTCCACCCTCGTCAGACCCGGGTACAGCCCTAGCCGGCGGGACCTTCCGAGGTGCTGGTGCGCGCGCCGCCCGTAGTACCGGGCCGTCAGCGCCACGTGGGCGACCTCCTCGAAGGCATGCTTGCGCGCCTTCCCCGACTCCCACTGGACGAGGTCCATGATCTCGTCCTGGCGGTCCAGCACGAGATCGTGGAACGACAGGAGCAGATCCGCCCGCACCTCGAGTGGCACCCTGGCCCACCGGGCCTGGGCGACCCGGGCGCGCTCCGTCGCCGTCGCGACGTCGGCTGGCGTCGAGACCGGCAGGTCCGCCACCGGCTGCCCGGTGAAGGGGGCGTACGTCGTCGAGTGGTCGCCGGACGTGGCCACCAGAGCTGTCGCGAGCCCGCGGACGATCTCCGGGCCGACCGCATCCATTCCCGTCGCGTCTGCGATCTCCGGACCAGCCGGTGAAAGAGTCGATAGGTCGCGGGAGTCGGCCATCCGACGAGGGTACGACGTGCCGCGGGCGAGTCTGACAAAACCGGCCACGCTCCGTTATCCTGTCGATACGAGGCGAGAGGTTGTGGTTCGTCGCTCACCATCCAATCCGGCGCCGAGCGCGGCGCCGAATCCTCAGGGCCGCGCAGGAATCCCCCGGCCACGCTGGGCGTAAGCCGAGGGCGCCTGCACAGGCAGTGGCCGCTTCCTGTTCAACCGGTGCCATAAGATGGCGACGACAAACACGTGGAACGGAACGGACTAGATGGTGCAGCCGGTGACGACCAACAAGACCAGCATCTTGCTCAACGCTATCGACGAGCCAACGCCACAGCGCACCTATGTGACGTTCGGTGTCGAGCGCGGGGGCACGAGTCTGGTCGCTGGCGTCCTGCGCGCTCTCGGGCTCTACCTCGGAGAAATTCCTGAGGGCAACAACGAGGACAAGGCGTTCCACAACCGTGCACTCGGCCAGATGAAGGCCACGATCGCCCGACGCAACCAGGACTACGACGTCTGGGGGTGGAAGTACCCGACAGCATCGTCATACCTTCCGGTGCTGTCCAAGTCCCTTCGCAACGCGTTCTTCGTCGTCGTCTACCGTGACGTGGTCGCGACCGCCCTCAGCCGTGACCAGTGGGACGGCGAGTTCATCCGCCGCAACGGCCGGATGTCGCTGCACGAGACCAACTCGATCGTCAATGCGAACACCGGCTTCGTCCTCGCGACCCGGCGCCCCTGCCTGCTGATCAGCAGTGAGAAGGCGGCGTCCCACACCACGGACCTGATCGACGAGCTCGCCGACTTCCTGTACGTCGAGCGGCCCGACGACGAGCTGCGCGCCAAGATCCTCGACTACACCGAGCCCGGCCGGTACAAGAAGTTCGACGACTACTTCCCGCTGCCTGACCGCACCACGAACGCCGTCCCCGAAACCGGACTGACGATGGAACAGGTGAGTGGCCAATGAAGATCCTGCTCTACAACTGGGTGCAGTACGACGACATCGAGAGCCGGGGCGGCGGCGTCCGGATCTACGAGAAGAACCTCGTCGACCACCTCGCGAGCAGCAGCGACCACGAGATCTACGTCATGGCGTCCGGCCTCGAGCACGACTTCCTCGACCCTCGCATCCGCATCGAGCCGACCACCAACGCCCACGGCTCTCGGGTCAAGTCGTTCACGGTTGTCAACTCGACGGTGATTGCGCCCGGGCATCACGCCTTTGGGTCCGCCCACCTGTTCGACGAGGGCGACATGCTGGAGGTGTGGCACGACTTCCTGTATGAGCACGGCCCCTTCGACGTCATCCAGTTCGACTCCCTCGAGGGAATCCCGTTCACCTACCTCCGGGTGCACGAGGTGTCCACGAGGACGCGCGTGCTGATGTATGCGCACAACTACTACATCGTGTGCCCCCAGGTGAACCTCTGGAAGGACGAGCGCGTCCACTGCAGCGACTACCACAAGGGTCGCGACTGCGTGAACTGCATCCCCAGCCTGCCCAACCCCCACGAGGTCCTGCGCGCGCACCAGGTGTCGCGGGTGCTCCGCCGCTCCAACATCACGCCGAACACCAAGGGGTACGCGCTCGCCTACCGGATCTACGGACAGCTGCGCAGCGGCCGCTACTCGCGCATCAGCCGCCCGTTGCTGGCGCCCCTGCTCGGGCCGGCGCTGATGCGCCGCCGCAAGCGGATGCAGCAGAACCGTCAAAGCGCCGCCGTCAGCTCCGGCTCCGTCGGTCAGATCGCGAAGAACCCGGTCAACCCCGTCGAGCCGGTGTCGCTGAGCCTCGCGACGCGGTTCGTGTCGCGCCGCCAGCGCGGGGTCAACATGATCAACAACGAGGTCGACCTCGTGTTGGCGACCTCGCACCGCGTCCTCGACGTGCTGAAGGCGCACGGCATCGACGAGGGCATGATGGCGGTGGCCTACGCGGGCACCCGCGCGGCTGAGCAGTTCGAGAACGCCGAGCTGCGCAAGGAGCTGCAGGTCCAGGGCGAGCTGACCATCTGCTACCTCGGGTACATGCGCCGGGACAAGGGATTCTACTTCCTGCTCGACGCGCTGGAGGCCTGCCCACCCGACCTGAAGTCGAGGATCCGACTGGTGCTGGGGGCGAAGACGGCCGACCCGGACACGATGAACCGGCTGATCGCCCTGTCCGACCAGATGCATGACATCGTGCACTTCGACGGCTACACCCACGAGCAGCTGGAGACGATCCTCGACGGGGTCGACGTCGGGATGATCCCCGTCCAGTGGGAGGACAATCTCCCCCAGGTGGCGACGGAGATGGTCGCGCACGGCGTCCCGCTGATCACGTCCCACCGCGGTGGCGCCAAGGAGCTGGGCGGTGACAACCAGTCGTTCGTGTTCAAGTCCTCCGACAAGGATGCGCTGATCGAGATCTGGCGCCAGCTCGTCGAGGGAGAGCTGCAGCCCGGGGACTACTGGGCCTCGGCGATGAGTCTCACGACGATGGACGACCACCTCACCCGGCTGCTGGAGCTGTGGGCGAACCCCGAGGCTCCCCGGCTCGACGTCCGCCCGCACGTCGACCCTTCCGAGCACAGGACCCACGTCCACGAGGTGGCTGCCATTGAGGACGAGGACGAGGACGGCTCGGACCTGGAGCCTGCCCGTCTCGACATCGATAGCGGCCCGGTGCACGCGAGCGACGTCGCAGCCGTGTCTACGAGCATCCCCGCGGTGGACGAGTCGCCGGACACCGATGACTCGGCCCTCGAGGACTCCGACCCTGCAGTGCAGGCCGCGCAGTCCATCCCGGAGGCGCTCAAAGAGGTGACCGCGGAGTCCGCAGCTGCCCGAACGAGCCTGCCGCTCGACGACGAGCCCAACGACGCGGGGACACTCGATGACGACGTGCTCGTCGGCGAGGCGGACGGACCGGGTACGACGCCGCGCTGAGCGTCAGCGCCGGGTGGCGGTCACTGCGTTGCGAAGCGCCGCCAGTCCGTCGTAGACGTCGACGAACCGGGTCGACAGCGCTGACATCCCGAGCCTGATGCCGCAGGGCCGGCGAAAGTCGGGGAGAACGCCGGCGTCGGCCAGCTCCGCTGCGATCGCTTTGGCGTCGCGATGGCTCAGCGTGACGTGGGAGCCGCGCCGATCCGGGTCGCGCGGCGACGAGAGCGTCACGCCCTCGGCTGCGAGCCAGGCGTCGTAGAGCTCCACGGCGAGGCCCGTGAGCGCCACCGACTTCTGACGGATGGCCGAGATCCCCGCCCGCACGACCATCTCGACGCCGGGCTCGACCGCTGCGAGCGACAGCACGCCAGGCGTGCCGGTCAGCCAGGACCTGATGTCGGCCTGCGGCGAGTAGCCCTCGGCCATGTCGAACATGTCAGCCCCGCCCCACCAGCCCCAGATCGGTTGCGCGAGCTTCCGTTGGCGTGCAGCGCTCACATAGGTGAAGGCCGGCGCCCCGGGACCGCCGTTCAGGTACTTGTAGGTGCAGCCGACCGCGAGGTCGACACCCGCCGCATGCACGTCGATCGGGACGGCGCCGACCGAGTGGCAGAGGTCCCACACGGTCAGCGCGCCGACGCCTCGGGCCAACGCGGTGAGGACCGGCATGTCGAGGAGGGCGGCCGAGCGGTAGTCGACGTGCGACAGCACCACGACGGCGACCGAGTCGTCCAGGTGGGGCGCGAGGTCATCGGCACCGAGCGGCTCAGGTCCCGTCTCGGGAACCCACCGGACGTCGAGCGAGCGCTGCCGCGCGAGGGACTCCACGACGTAGCGGTCGGTCGGGAAGTTGGCGCTCTCGATGACGACCGTCGAGCGCTCCGGGCAGGAGTCCAGGGCGGCGCTGACGGCCTTGTAGAGCGAGACCGTGGTGTTGTCGGCGACAACGACCTCGCCCGGGTCAGCCCCGAGCAGACCAGTTCCGATGAGGTCGCCCAGCCTCGTCGGCATCTCGACCCATGTGGATGCCCACGACCGGATCAGTCCGTGCCCCCACTCGGCATCGAGGACCTGCCCCACCCGGTCAACGGTGGCCCGGGGCAGCCGGCCGAGGGAGTTGCCGTCCAGATAGATCAGTGACTCGTCCTCGACCACGAACTCGCCCCGGTACGACGCAAGAGGGTCCGCCCGGTCAAGGGCGACGCACTCCTCGCGGGTGACGCCAGACCTCACTGGAGAGCCACCTCGACCCGCTGGAACTCCTTGAGCTCGGTGTAGCCGGTGATGGCCATCGACCGCTTGAGGGCTCCGATCAGGTTCATCGTCCCATCGGAGACCGACGAGGGGCCGTGCAGGATCTCCTTGAGGCTGCCCACGGTCCCGATCTCGACGCGCTCACCCCGGGGCAGCAGCGCATGGCGCGCCTCGGCACCCCAGTGGAAGCCCCGGCCGGGAGCCTCCACGGCGCGCGCGAGCGGTGAGCCGATCATCACGGCGTCGGCGCCGCAGGCGATCGCCTTCGCGACGTCGCCGCTGCGACCGATGGAGCCGTCGGCGATGACGTGGACGTAGCGGCCGCCGGACTCGTCCAGGTAGTCCCGCCGGGCGGCGGCCACGTCGGCGACGGCGGTGGCCATCGGAACGGCGATGCCGAGCACCGTGCGGGTGGTGTGCGCGGCGCCTCCCCCGAACCCGACGAGGACGCCGGCTGCACCGGTCCGCATCAGGTGTAGGGCCGCCTGGTAGGTGGCGCATCCACCGACGATCACCGGCACATCGAGGTCGTAGATGAACTGCTTGAGGTTGAGCGGCTCCGCGGCGCCGGACACGTGCTCGGCCGAGACCGTCGTCCCCCGGATGACGAACAGGTCGAGCCCTGCCTTGATCACCGACTGGGCGTGTTCCTTGGTGAGCTGCGGAGACAACGCCCCCGCGACGGTGATCCCCGAGCCGCGAAGGTCCTTGACCCGCGCGACCATCAGCTCAGGCTTGATCGGCTCGGAGTAGATCTCCTGCAGGCGCCGGGTGGCGTCGCTGCCGCGCAGGCCGGCCACCTCGTCGAGGAGCGGCTCCGGATCGTCGTACCGGGTCCACAACCCTTCGAGGTCGAGAACGCCCAGACCGCCCTCGTTCCCGAACGCCACCACGGTCCGTGGCGACATCACCGAGTCCATCGGAGCGGCCAGGACGGGGATCTCGAAGCGGTACGCGTCGATCTGCCACGCGACCGACACGTCCTCGGGGTCACGGGTCCGCCGGCTCGGGACGACGGCGATGTCGTCGAAGGAGTAGCCCCGCCGCCCACGCTTCGCGCTGCCGATCTCGATGTCCATGGGTCCCTTGGGGATCGTCGGGTACGGCGGTGGCTCAGCGCGCCGAGTAGTTGGGGGCTTCGACCGTCATCTGGATGTCGTGGGGATGGCTCTCCTTGAGACCGGCCGGCGTGATCCGGACGAACCTGCCGCGTTCCTGCAGCTCGGGCACGGTCCGCGATCCGACGTAGAACATCGACTGGTGCAGCCCTCCGACAAGCTGGTGTGCGACAGCTGCGAGCGGTCCGCGGTAGGGGACCTGCCCCTCGATGCCCTCCGGGACGAGCCGGTCGTCGCTCGTGACCTCGCCCTGGAAGTAGCGGTCCTTGGAGAACGACGGCCCCGAGCGGGACGACATCGCCGCGAGCGAGCCCATGCCCCGGTAGCTCTTGTACTGCTTGCCGTTGACGAAGACGAGGTCACCCGGGCTCTCGTCACAGCCGGCCAGCAGCGACCCGACCATCACGGTGTCCGCGCCGGCCGCCAGTGCCTTGGCGATGTCGCCCGAGTACTGCACGCCGCCGTCCCCGATGACCGGAACTCCGGCGGGACGACAGGCCAGTGCGGCCTCGTAGATCGCGGTCACCTGGGGAGCTCCGACGCCGGCGATGATGCGCGTCGTACAGATGGAGCCCGGTCCGACGCCCACCTTCACGGCGTCGGCGCCGACATCGACGAACGCCTGCGCTCCGGCCCGGGTGGCCACGTTGCCGCCGATGACCTGGACGGAACGCGTCGCGGGATCGGTCTTGAGGCGGCGGACCATGTCGAGCATCACCCTGACGTGCCCGTGGGCGGTGTCGGCCACCAGGACGTCGACTCCAGCGTCCACGAGCGCTGTCGCCCGCTCCCAGGCGTCCCCGAAGTAGCCGATCGCTGCCGCGACGAGGAGCCGTCCCGACGAGTCCTTGGTGGCCTGCGGGTACTGCTCGCTCTTCACGAAGTCCTTGACGGTGATCAGCCCCGTCAGGTGGCCCGCGTCATCAACCAGGGGGAGCTTCTCGATCTTGTGCTTGGCCAGCAGCGCCGCGGCGTCGGTCGAGGTGATCCCGGCGGGCGCGGTCACCAACGGCATCGGCGTCATGATCTCGCGGACCAGGCGCCGGTCCCACTGCGCCACCGGTACGAAGCGGAGGTCCCGGTTGGTGATGATGCCGCGGAGCACACCGGCAGCGTCCACGACCGGCAGCCCGGACACCCGGTAGCGCCCGCACAGCGTGTCGAGCTCGGCGATGGTCGCGTCCGGACCGACCGTGACGGGGTCGGTGATCATCCCCGACTCCGAGCGCTTCACCAGGTCGACCTGGCTCGCCTGGTCGACGATCGAAAGGTTGCGGTGCAGCACCCCGATGCCCCCTTGGCGCGCCATGGCCACCGCCATGCGGGCCTCGGTGACCGTGTCCATGGCACTCGACACCAAGGGGATGGCGACAGTGAGCTCGCGCGTGAGCTGGGAGGCCGTGTCAAGGTCGCCCGGCGCCAGGTCCGTCTCCCCCGGCAGCAGCAACACATCGTCGAAGGTGAGGCCCAGCCGTGCGAACTTGTCCGGTACGTCGAAGGCGTCGGCACCCATCACCTCATGATACGAGACGCCGGCGACAGGAGGCGCCCAGGAGAGCGGCGCTCAGGGGGCCGTGCCGGCCGACGACGTCTCGTCGTCGGAGCCGGGCAGGATCGGGGGGTGCGGAGTAGGGACGGAACCGTTGACCTTCCCGACCGGCAGGTAGCCGAGCACGAACGTGTCCTCGTCGCCGCCGTCGCTTGGTGGCGGAGGCGGCGGGACCGGGCTCAGCGGAAGCTGGGGGTGCTCCGAACCGCTCGGCGCGTCCGGACTCGTTGGCGACCGGGGGTCGCGAGGGGTCGGATCCGTCTTGCCAGGGCCGCGCTGACCCCCGCTCCCCACCGGCGGCGGAGTTCGCACAGCGGACCGCTTCCGGTCCCCGCGCTCCTGCGTGCCGGACGCGGAGTGCGCCGGTCGGCTTCCGCGGTGGGCAGCCTCTGTCCGGACCCGGCCGAAGCCGAGGACCGGCCGGCTCG
This sequence comes from Propionibacteriales bacterium, assembly GCA_038232255.1. Taxonomy (GTDB): domain Bacteria; phylum Actinomycetota; class Actinomycetes; order Propionibacteriales; family Nocardioidaceae; genus JAWWPG01. The sequence goes on along the minus strand of JBBSIF010000012.1, from coordinate 26,610 downwards.
CGGGCCGGGGACCGTCGGTCCGGACCCGGCCGAAGCCCAGCGTCGGCCTGCCGGCGGCAGCGGCGGCGGGGGCGGTCGGGCTGGGAGGAGGAGCCGTGTCAGGCGAAGCGGCCGTGCCGTGAGGAACGGCACTGCCGGTGGCGGCCGGCGCGGGGGTGACGTCCTCGGCACCGCTGTCGCGCCGCGCCCGGACCACCGCCGTGCCGTCGAGGTCCCATCCGCGGGCCTCGGGCGGTGGAGTGAGCGTCATCATGCGCTCCTTGACGTACTGGACGGGGGCCAACGGGTCGTCGGCGACGGCGGCAGCGAAGCCGCTCGACGCGAGGATCAGCGCTATCGATGCCGAAAGCGCCCACCCACATGTGCGGCTCTGCCGGGGAGGCCTGACGCGGTCCTCGACCAGAGCGGGCATCGGGAGCGCGTCGACGGCACAGGCCAAACAGGACAGCCCGGCGAGCATGGCGTCGTCGAAGGTCAGGTCGGCGCGCGAGGCCACCAGGTCGAGGACGGCGTCCGTCTCGAGCAGCTCGCTCAACGAGTCGCTCATCGGTCGGCTCCCGTCGCCTCGGCCGCGAGCTGGCGCATCTTGGCCAGCGCACGGTGCTGCGCCACCCGGACCGCGCCCGCCGTCATGCCGAGCGCCGCACCGGTCTCCTCTGCGGACAGTCCCATGGCCACCCGCAACAGCATGATCTCCCGCAGATTGTCTGGCAACCTGCCCAATAGTGCATGAGCCACCTCGACCTGGCTGGCCAGGATGGCCCGGTCCTCGGGAGTGGGCTCGCCGTCGACCGTCTCCGGCAGGTCATCGGTGGGGATCGGGTGCCGGTGAGACGCTCTCAGGGCGTCCGCGACCTTGCGGGCGGCGATCCGGTACACGAACGCCTCGAACGGCTTGCCGCGGTCGCGGTAGCGTGGCAGCGCCGACAGCACAGCGATGCAGATCTCCTGCGCCACGTCGTCGGCCAGGTGCACGCCCCCGGGATACGTCGCCAGCCGCGCCCTGCAGTAGCGGTGGGCGACGAGCCGCACACGCTGCAGCAGCAGCTCAACCTCGGAGCGCCCACCGGCCTGCGCCCGAGAGGCAAGCTCGCTGAGCTCCCCGGTCGACTGCTGCGTTGCCGCGTGCATGGAAACGTTGGACCCCCGACGAGACTTCGAGATGGCGACACCGCATCGGCGCGAGAGACGCCGGCCGCGGAGCCGAAGTCAGACTAACGGCCCGACCGGCCCTTGTCACGACCGAGGCCGGCTGGGCGGGCATTGCCCGCCGAGCCGGCCTCGTGTCGCTGGTTACTCCGTCTCTGTCGTCACCTCAGTGGCTGTGGCCGTGCCCGTGGCCGTGGTCGTCGCCGTTCTCGGAGTCCGCGGGGCGCTCGGCGACCAGCGTCTCCGTGGTCAGGAGCAGCGCCGCGATCGACGCAGCGTTGACCAGCGCGGACCGGGTGACCTTCACCGGGTCGAGGACACCCTGCGCGACGAGGTCGACGTACGACCCCGTCGCTGCGTCGAAGCCCATGCCCAGTCCGGCCTCCCGGACCTTCGCCACCACAACGTAACCCTGGTCGCCGCCGTTCTCGGCGATCCACCGCAATGGCTCGTCGATGGCGCGAGCGACGATCTGAGTGCCGACACGAGCATCGCCCTGGAGCCCGAGGCCGTCCTCGAGGACGGCAGCGGCGTGCACCAGCGCCGAGCCGCCGCCTGCCACGATGCCTTCCTCGATGGCTGCCCGGGTCGCCGAGACAGCGTCCTCGATGCGGTGCTTCTTCTCCTTCAGCTCCACCTCGGTGGCGGCGCCGACCTTGATCACGCAGACACCGCCCGCCAGCTTCGCCAGTCGCTCCTGGAGCTTCTCGCGGTCCCAGTCGGAGTCCGTCGACTCGATCTCTGCCTTGATCTGCTTGATGCGCGCCTCGACCTCGCCCGCGTCACCGGAGCCGTCGACGATCGTCGTGTCGTCCTTGGTGATGACGACGCGGCGAGCCTGGCCCAGCACCTCGAGGCCGACCTGGTCGAGCTTCAGGCCGACGTCGGGCGTGACCACCTGCGCTCCGGTCAGCGACGCGATGTCCTGGAGCATCGCCTTGCGGCGGTCGCCGAAGGCCGGCGCCTTGACCGCCGCCGCCGTGAACGTGCCGCGGATCTTGTTGACCACGAGAGTGGAGAGCGCCTCACCGTCGACGTCCTCGGCGAGGATGAACAGCGGCTTGGCCGACTGCACGACCTTCTCGAGGAGGGGAAGCAGGTCGCCGATAGACGAGATCTTGCCCTGGTTGACGAGAATGTAGGGGTCGTCGAGGACGGTCTCCATACGCTCGCTGTCGGTCACGAAGTACGGCGAGATGTAGCCCTTGTCGAACTGCATGCCCTCGGTGAACTCGAGCTCCGTCCCGAAGGTGTTGGACTCCTCGACCGTGATGACCCCGTCCTTGCCGACCTTGTCGAAGGCCTGGGCGATCAGGTCACCGATGTGACGGTCGCGGGCGGAGATCGTCGCGACGGCGGACATGTCCTCCGTCGTCTCCACCTCCCTGGCGGCTTCCGCGAGTGCGGCGCCGACGGCCTCGACCGCCTGGTCGATGCCGCGCTTGAGGTCCATCGGGTTGGACCCCGCGGCAACCGCACGCAGCCCCTCGTGGACCATCGCCTGGGCGATCACGGTGGCCGTCGTCGTACCGTCGCCGGCGACGTCGTTGGTCTTGGTGGCGACCTCCTTGGCCAGCTGGGCACCGAGGTTCTCGAAGGGGTCGTCCAGCTCGACCTCACGAGCAACGGTGACTCCGTCGTTGGTAATGGTCGGAGCCCCCCACTTCTTGTCGAGGACCACGTAGCGGCCCTTGGGACCAAGGGTCACCTTGACGGTGTTGGCGAGCGCGTCGACCCCGCGCTCGAGGGCTCGACGGGCACGTTCGTCGAACTCGAGAATCTTTGGCATTGATGCACGTCCTTCTGTTCATGGTCAGGCGCGGGGGGCTCTGCTCCGCCGACTGCGCCCCGGAGCCCAAAGGACGTCCGGGGCGCAACGGGTCGGAGCCGGGAGGCCTACTTGTCGATGACGGCGAGGACGTCGCGCGCGGAGAGGATGAGGAACTCCTCGCCCGAATACTTGACCTCGGTGCCTCCGTACTTGCTGTAGATGACCTTGTCGCCCACGGTGATGTCGAGCGGGATGCGGTTGCCGCTGTCGTCGACACGTCCCGGACCCACCGCAAGGACCTCGCCCTCTTGGGGCTTCTCCTTGGCGGTGTCAGGAATGACCAGCCCGGAGGCAGTGGTCTGCTCGGCTTCGAGCGTTTGGACGACGATGCGATCTTCGAGCGGCTTGATGTTGATGCTCTTGGACACTTGCTGACCTCACCTTTCGCTTCGATAAGGAAGGTGTGCGATAACGGGTTGAACGCGAGGACGCCACGTCGTCGCGGTGCCGTGAACCCTCACGTCTGGCACACTCCGGTTGAGAGTGCCAAGGCAGAATCTAGCACTCCCCTCCGTCGAGTGCCAAAGGCGGTGCGCGTGGACGCCGACGTCCTCGACTTCCTGCTCCGACCCGTCGGACAGCGTCTGCTGAACGCTGCGAGCTCCTGGTACGACGACGTCGACCCGCTGGCGCTGAACCTGAGGCTGCGCGGCCTCGACGGGGGCTATCGCCCCGACGAGGTGGCAGCCGCCCTGACGCTGGTCGGCCTGCGTCGAGCCGCCGTCTCCAAGTTCGGCCCTGCCGCCAGCCGGCTCTACCTCACCGCCGCCGGACTCGAACAGGCCACGCATCCCGTTGTCGCCAGGCATCGGGCCCGCCGGACGCACGACGCCGGCCTGCGAGCCTGCCTCGATCTCGGCTGCGGGATCGGCTCCGACCTGATGGCCTTCGCCGGGGCGGGGCTCGCGGTCACCGGCGTCGAGCAGGACGGCGTAACGGCCCGGATGGCAGCGGCCAACCTGGAGGTCAGCGGACTTGCTGGGACAGTCGTCAGCGCGGCGGCAGAGTCGGTCGACCGGGCAGCCTTCGACCTGGTCTTCGCGGACCCGTCGCGGCGGCGCGGGAGCGCCCGGGTGTTCGACCCGGCGGCCTTCTCGCCGCCGTGGACTTTCGTGGCAAGCCTGCTCGAGGGCACCGGGAGCGGCGCGCCGGTGCCCCAGCACGCTGTCGTGAAGCTGGCTCCCGGCCTCGACCACGCCTTGATCGGGCGCGACGTCGAGGCGGAGTGGGTCAGCCTGGACGGACAGCTCAGGGAGACGGCGCTCTGGTCGCCGGCGCCGACCGTCGCCCGGCGCCGCGCGACGGTGCTCGGGACTGACGGGAGCCTCCTCGAGCGGACGGAGGAGGATGCCCCTCTCGATGCGCCGCCGGTCGCGCGGGTGGGGCGCTACCTGTACGAGCCCGACCCGGCACTGATCAGGGCGCACCTGGTCTCGGTAGCGGCCGCGGAGGTGGACGGCTGGCTGCTCGATCCGCACATCGCGTACGTCTGCTCCGACCGGGAGGTCCAGACAGGGCTTGCCGCCTGTTACCGCGTCCTGGAGGTGCTGCCCTACCAGGAGAAGCGCCTGCGGGCAGCGTTGCGCCAGCGCGGCATCGGTGCGCTCACGATCAAGAAGCGCGGCATCGCGGTGACGCCGGAGGTCCTGCGTCGTCGCCTGGGCCTGACGGGGCAGCGGCAGGCGACGCTCGTCGTGACGAGGACCCCGCAGTCAGCCGTCGCCCTGCTCGTCGACCCGGTCACCTGACAGGGTCAGCTCCATCACGACGGCGTCTGCACCTCCGGCGTAGTAGCGCGGACGGACCGCGCGGACGACGAAGCCGAGGCGGGTGTACAGCCCCAACGCTGCCGCGTTGTCGCGCGCCACCTCGAGCAGCAGGCTCCCGCAGCCAGCGCCGACCGCCATGGCGGCCACGGCGGCGAGCAGGGCCGAACCCACTCCGCCGCGCTGGAAGGCGAGATCCACTCCCACCCGGAGCAGGTCGGCCGAGTCCGCGCCGATGCGGAGGACGGCGAAGCCGACGACCTCGCCGTCGACGGTGGCGAGCAGGACGGCGCCGGTGCCGTCGTCGCGGACGAGCTCCGCCTCCACCGAGGCACGGCTCCAGCCGTCGTCCCCGAACAGAGCGGTGTCGAGAGCCAGCACGCTCTCGAGGTCGCCCGGGAGGCCATCCCGGATCGAGGTCACGTCACGCGCCGACGAACCGTCGGTACGACGGCGTCCGGGCGCCGCAGGTAGAGCGGCAGCGGGGGCAGCAGCGCGGCGGCGCCCGAGGCGACCAGCCGCGCGAGGTCGCCCGCCCGCGGCAGCGGTGGTGGCACCGGGTTCGGGAAGTCGTGGGGGTAGAGGGACGGCGCGTTCCCGGCCACCGCGAGCTCCGTCGCCACCGCGACCGGCAGGTCCACGGCGGGGTCGCTGGCGCGAACCAGCGCGTCGGAGTACCGAGCCCAGTAGACCTCCCGCCGGCGAGCGTCGGTCGCGACCAGGAACGGTCCCTGCACCCGCACGGCCGCCGCGAGCACGTCGAGAGTGCATACGCCGACTACCTCGATGCCGAGCGCCGCCGCCATCGTCGTGGCGGTCGCGAGGCCGATCCGCAGTCCGGTGTAGGGCCCGGGACCGACGCCTGCCGCGATGCGGCCGAGGTCGGAGGGAGCCACCCCGGCGCTGCGCAACAGCGCGTCGATCGCCGGCGCCAGCAGCTCGCCGGATCGCAGGCGGTTCTCGGTGCTGGACTCGGCGACGACGTCTGAACCGTCGTGCAGCGCGACCGTGACGGCGTTCGTCGCCGTGTCCAGAGCGAGCAGCATGGCGCGCCTAGCCTAGGTCCGGGCCGAGAACCCGCTCGAGCTGCGCGCGAGCCCATCGTCCGCCGATGCCCTCGACCCCGATCGTGCGGACGTCGGCCTGCTCCGCGCCGGCGTGCCGCATCAGCTCGATCCTCAGCCGCTCGCCCGACAGCCCGTCCGCGAGACCATCGCCCCACTCCACGACGGTCACGGCATCGGCCAGTGTCTCGTCCAGGTCGAGGTCGTCCAGCTCCCCGGCGCCGCTCAGCCGGTAGGCGTCGACGTGGACCAGCCCCGGCCCGCCGCCGGTCGGGCGGTGGACGCGCGAGATCACGAACGTCGGCGACGTCACAGCGCCGCTGACGCCGAGCCCCGCGGCGATGCCCTGCGTGAGGGTGGTCTTCCCGGCGCCGAGGTCGCCGCTGAGGACCACGACGTCGCCGGCGTGCAGCAGGCTCGCGAGCCGCTGCCCGACGGTGCGAGTCTCGTCCGCGCTGCGCGACACAACCTCGACGTACCCGTTCATGGCGACGACGAAGGAAGCTCGACCGTCCGCAGGAGCGCGGAGATCTCCTCGTTGACCTGCTCCGACCGCTCGAGCATCAGCAGGTGGCCGGCATCGGCGATCTCGACAAGCCGCGAGCTGGGTACCGCCTCAGCCATCCGGCGGCTGAGCCGCACGGGCGTGAACAGGTCCCGGCTGCCACAGATGATCGTCGTCGGCGGCCAGTCCTCGGCCAGCAGGACCTGCGCCTTGTCGAGCCTCGCGAACTCGGGGTAGAAGCAGGCAAGTACGTCGACGGGAGTAGCCGACAGCATCTGGTCGGTGAAGTGGACGTACTCCCTCGGGACTCGGCCACCGAAGGCAAGCCGCTGGGTGATCGCGAAGGCGTAGCCCGAGCCCATGCGGCGGCCGCGCTCGACGAGCTTCGGGACTCGCGCGAGCGCGAGCAGCATCGAGGGGGACACGTCGTTGAGCACCCGGGCCATGCCCCGGGGGAGGCCGAAGGTGACGTCACCCATGCCGTCCGCGCTGGTCGAGACCAGCGCCACGCCGACGACCCGTCGGCCGAACCACTCCGGGTGCAGCTGCGCCAAGGCCAGGATCGTCATCCCGCCCATCGAGTGGCCGACGAGCACGACGGGTCCCTCGGGGACGAGCTGCTCGACAACCTGGCCCAGATCCTCCCCGAGCGCGTCGATGGTGCAGTGCTCGGGCTGCGAGCGCGGCGACCTTCCGTGGGAGCGCTGGTCGTAGAGCACCAGCCGGTGCTCGCCGCGCAGCGCCAGGCGCTGGAAGTGCCAGCAGTCCAGGTTCAGGGCGTAGCCGTGGACGAAGACCACGGTCGCCCTGCCCGGAGCCGCCGTCGGAGACTCGTCCACCTCGGCGTACAGCGAGAGACCGTCGCCGGTGATCACCGTGCGCGGGATTCCGCGCACGGAGCCAAGGGGGACCTTCGCCGCCGCGGTACGGCGACGGCCGAGGCCCTTGCGCTGGGTGAGGACCCCCGCCGCCGTGCCTGCCGCCAGCACACCTGCCGTCGCGCCGATGAGCCCCACCGCCCGCTTCACCGCGGAGTCGCTCATCGGGACCCTCCGACGTAGCGCCGGGGCACCCGCGCCGACACTCTCGTGACGATCTCGTAGCCGATCGTGTCGGCCGCAGCCGCCCAGTCGCGCGCCGTCGGCTGACCCAAGGCCGGATCCCCGATCAGCACGGCCATGTCCCCGGCTCTCGCCGGCAGGTCCCCGATGTCGAGCACGACCTGGTCCATGCTCACCGCGCCGGCGACCGGGAACACCCGGCCGTCGATCCATACGGGTCCCCGGTTCCCGGCGTGCCGCGGGATGCCGTCGCCGTACCCGAGCGGCACGAGTGCGAGCGTGGTGGCGGTGGCGGTCGTGTAGCGGTGACCGTAGGAGATCCCCTGCCCCGCTCGGACGCGCTTGACCAGGGCGAGCCGCGCCTGGAGCCGCAAGGCAGCGCGCAGCGGGACCGGGCTCGACCCGTCGGCGAAGGGTGAGATGCCGTAGAGACTGATGCCCGGGCGAACCATCGTGAACCAGGCCCGGGGGATCGCCAGCGCCGCGCCGGAGTTGGCGAGATGCACGTGGCGAGGCTCGAGTCCCGCTGACCGGGCGTAGCTCAGCCCCGTCTCGAACTCGGCGACCTGAGCGCCGACGGACGGGTGCGTCGGCTCGTCCGAGCAGGCCAGGTGCGACCACACCCCGGTGACCTCGAGATCGCCGCGACCCTGCGCCGCCCGGGCCGCCGCCACCAGGGTCGGCCAGCTGTCGGCGGAGGCGCCGCCACGCCCGAGGCCCGAGTCGAGCTTGAGCTGTACCGATGCTCGCGCTCCGGCGGTCCGGGCGGCCGCGGCCACCTCCTCGAGCTGCTCGACGGAGTACGCCGACACCTCGACACCTGCGGCGATCGCAGCGTCGTACCGCTCACCCGGGACGGCCAGCCAGGAGAGCACCGGACCGGTGTCGCCGGCGGCGCGCAGCTGCAGCGCCTCGTCCAGCAGGGCGACCCCCAGCCAGTCCGCTCCGCCGGCGCGCGCCGCCCGCCCTGATTCGACGATCCCGTGTCCGTAGCCGTCCGCCTTCACGACTGCCATGAGCTGCCGCCTCTCGACGTGGGCTCGCAGCGCCGCGGTGTTGGCGGCGATCGCGTCAAGGTCGATGACCGCCTCTGCCCGCAGCGGGGAGGCGCTCAGCAGGGCTCCGCAGGGCGAGTGGGCCGCAGCGAGCTGCTGATCCGCACCGGGCCTGCCTCCGACGCGCGCACCCGGGTCCAGCCATGCGCGTCCGCGAGGCACGCGTCGGGGGCGGCGACCAACCAGCGGTTGTAGTTGACGCGGATCAGAGCGCTGCCGGGCCGGCTGAAGCGCAGGGCGATCACGGCCTGGTTTGCGCGGATCACGGTCGCCGGGCCGTCGACGAGGCCGGGCGAGCCCGTCACGCTGTAGAGCTGCCACCGCTCGTCGCCCCAGATGAGCGACAGCGACCCAGCGCCTGCGGCGGCTGCGGTGCGGTGCACGGCCCGGCGTTCGGCCTCCCCGAGCCACGACACCTCGCTCGGCAGCGCGACGTACGCCACACCGTTGCGGACGAGCCATCGCTGGTAGGCCGCGGCACTCGGCGCCCGGTCCTTGAAGAACAACGGGTTCTGCGCGGTGTCCTGCTGCCGCAGCCAGCCCCGGGCGAGCAGGCTCTTGTCCGCCACGTAGACCGACTCCCAGTAGTTCGGGGTCATCACCACCTCGACCTTGCCCGTCTGGGGAAGCGTCGCGAGCCGTGCGTTGAGCTGGGCGTAGTACGTCGGATAGCTTGCCGGGTCCCCGGTGTCGCCGAGGTCGCTCAGCACCAGCGGAGGGTTGAGCACGGCGACCAACCCGGCGATCCCCAGGAGCTGCAGCCGGGGACGAGGGCACAGCCCGACGATCAGCGGCAGCGCGAACATCACCGGCAAGCGGATCGCGTTGGCGCCGATCGGCGTGTGCACGGCGTACGCGACGACGATCCCGGCGACGCAGAGCAGAGCTCCGACCCGCACCTGGCGCAACGGGATGAGGGCGGCGACGGCGAGACTCGTGACCACGCCTTTGACCACGTCGAAGACGCTCATCTGCATCCAGCCGCCCTGACCGAAAAGGAGGCCGATGACCACCATGGGGATGACCGTGCCGGCGGCGAGGAGCACGCCCTCCCTGACCTTGCCGGTCAGAGCCAGCGCGACGCCGCAGAGCAGCAGGAACAGGCCGGCGACCGGGCTGGACCCCGCGCACAGCACGGCGAGGAGGGCCGCCAACGGCAGCCCCAGGCGCTTGCTCCGGGCACCGAGCGCCAGCAGGCAGGCCAGGCCGAAGGAGGTTCCGATCGCGAAGGTGATGCGGCCGCTGACGAGGTTGGCGAAGATGCAGAAGGTGCCGACGAGGGCTCCGGCGAGCGGACGGGCGACGCTGCTCCGCCGCAGGACCGTGGCGAAGCAGCACGAGGCGGCGACCGCGGCGAGGGCTCCCGCCGGACGCGCTCCCAGCAGAGCCATCAGGTACTGGCTCACCAGGCTGTAGCCGAACTGGTTAGTGCCGCCGAACCAGGAGAAGTCGATGGGGGCGAACGCGTGATCGGCGGCGAAGTCGGCGCGGGCGACTGCCGCCGAAAGGTCGGTGCCGGACAGCGGGAGGGCGAGGAACGCGACGACGAGCAGAGCGGAGGTGGCGAACGGGAGCCACAGATGCCGCAGCGACCCACGGGGGTCGCCCGCCTCGTCCTCCCCCCGCCAGATCGGTGCTCCACCGCTCGCTGACACCCCGCGAGGTTAGCAGGATGCGGGCCCGGCGCCTCACTAGCACGGGCGGTGTCCGCTGGCAAGAGCAGCCGGCGATCCGGCGCTCGATCGGTTCCTATCCAGCCGCCCGCGCCAGCGTGCCGAGAAGGTCCGACGCGGTCATCGGGCCACCCGCCGAGGCAAGGGTCGCGGCGGCGCCGTGGACGTAGGCGCCGACCGCCGCCGCGTCGTACGGCGCGAGGCCCGCCGCAAGCAGCGCGCCGATCAGCCCGGAGAGGACGTCGCCCGCTCCTGCGGTCGCGAGCCACGGCACCCCCGTGGGGTTGACCCGTACGCGCCCGTCCGGAGCGGCGATCACCGACCTGGCGCCCTTGAGCAGCACGACAGCGTTCCACCGCGCCGCCGCGGCCCGGGCGGACGCGAGCATTCGGGCCTCGACGTCGGTGCGTTCCGTGCCGAGCATCGCCGCGAGCTCACCGGCGTGCGGGGTCAGCACGACCGGGGTCGTGCACCTGTCCGGCAGGAAACGCAGCGCGTCGGCGTCGACGATCGTGGGAAGCTCCTGGCCGAGCACCTCGGGCAGCACGGTCGCCGCCTCGTCCCCGAGGCCGGATCCCACGACCCACGCCTGCACCCGGCCCGCGCCGAGAACGACCTCGGGGAACGCGGACCTGACCAGGTCCGCACTGGCTCCGTCGTAGCGCACCATCCCCGCCAGGCCGCTCCGCACGGCTGCACCGGTCGCGAGCAGGCCGGCTCCCGTGTACTGCGCGGAGCCGGCGCGGACGCCGACGACGCCGCGGCTGTACTTCTGCGCCGACCGTCCAGGACGGGGAAGCAGGCGTCGTACGTCGCTGTGCTGCAGCGCCTCCACAGCCGGCGGCGGGAGATAGGGTCCGAGCCCGATGTCGACGAGCTGCACGGTGCCGGCAGCGGAGGCAGCAGGGTCGACCAGCAGCCCGACCTTGTGCGTGCCGAACGTCACGGTCAGCGCCGCCTCTACATGCGGACCGTCCACCTCTGCGGAGTCCACGCCGACGCCGCTCGGCACGTCGACGGCGACGACCGGGGCCGACAGCGTGCTCACGAGCCGGGCGGCAGGAGGCCGCAGTCCAGGGGAGCCGCCGATGCCCACGATCGCGTCGAGGACGAGGTCGATCCGCCGGGGCGGGACGTCGACGACGACGCCACCCGCGGAGCGCAGTGCCGTGAGCGCCCCGGCGTGGACGCGGTCGCCGAGCCGCACCACGGACACCCGGGCTCCGCGCCGCGCCAGCCGGGCGCCGGCGAAGATTCCGTCGCCGCCGTTGTTGCCCGATCCGGCGAGCACCAGGACGGATGCGCCGTAGGCGCCGCCGAGGACGTCCGCGCAGGCAGTCGCGAGCCCGGTGGCGGCGCGCTGCATGAGAGTGCCCGGCGGCACCGTCGCCATCAGAGCGGCCTCGGCCGCCCTGACCTGCTCGACGGTGTGCGCCTGCCGGGCCACGCCTCAGCCCTCCAGGACGACGAGGGCCGACGCGATGCCGGCGTCGTGCGACAGCGAGACATGGGCCTGGGCGACTCCGAGCTCCGCTGCCCGCCGCTCGACGGTGCCGGTCATGGTCAGTGAGGGGCGGCCAGTCGGGTCGGTGCGCACCTCCGCGTCCAGCCAGTGCAGGTCGGCGGGTGCGCCGAGCGCCTTCGCCAGTGCCTCCTTCGCCGCGAACCGAGCAGCCAGCGAGGCGATCGGCCGAGCCAGCTCCGTCGGAGTGAACAACCGCTGACCCAGCGCAGGAGTGCGTCGCAGGGTCGCTGCGAACCTGTCGACGTCGACGACGTCGATGCCGACGCCCACGATCATCTACTCCACCGTGACTGACTTCGCGAGGTTGCGCGGCTGGTCGACGTCGGAGCCGCGGGCCGTCGCCATCTCGCACGAGAAGACCTGCAGGGGCACGACAGCCACGAGCGGCTGCAACAGGGTCGCCACGCTGGGCAGCCGCACGATCTCGTCGGCGTACGCCGCAACGCCCTCGTCGCCGTCCTCGGCGAGGACGATGGTCCGTGCGCCGCGCGCCCGGACCTCTTGGAGGTTGCTCACCACCTTGTCGCGCAGCGCCCGACGCGCCTGCGGAGGCACGACGACGAAGACCGGCAGCCCCTCCTCGACGAGGGCGATGGGGCCGTGCTTCAGCTCCCCGGCGGCGAAGCCCTCGGCGTGCATGTAGGCGAGCTCCTTGAGCTTGAGGGCGCCCTCCAGGGCGACGGGGTAGCCGACGTGGCGGCCGAGGAAGAGCACGGACTTCGCGCCAACGAGCTCCCGCGCCAACGAGCGCACCGGACCGACGCCGGCGAGCACCTGCTCGATCGCGTCCGGCATGCGCTCCAGCTGCCCGAACGAGGCGGTGATCTCGTCGCCGTACAAGGTGCCGCGGACCTGGGCGAGATAGAGGCCGATGAGGTGGGTGGCGACGATCTGCGTGAGGAACGCCTTCGTGGACGCGACGGCGATCTCCGGTCCCGCGTGGGTGTAGATCACCGCGTCGGCCTCCCGCGGGATCGTGGACCCGTTGGTGTTGGAGACCGCAAGCACCTTGGCACGCTGCTCCTTGGCGTGACGCAGCGCCATCAGCGTGTCCATCGTCTCGCCGCTCTGGCTGATGGCGATCACCATCGTGTCGCGGTCGATGATGGGGTCGCGGTAGCGGAACTCCGAGCCGAGCTCGACCTCGCAGGGGATGCGCGTCAGGTGCTCGATGGTGTACTTCGCGAGCAGACCGGCATGGAACGCCGTTCCGCAGGCCACGATGATGATCTTGTCGATCTCCCGCAGCTCCTCGTCGGACAGCCGCATCTCGTCGAGCTGGAGCCTGCTGTCGCGCGTGAACCTGCCGAGCAGCGTGTCCGCCACAGCCCGCGGCTGCTCGGCGATCTCCTTCAGCATGAAGTAGTCATAGCCCGCCTTCTCGGCGGCGGCGATGTCCCAGTCGACGTGGAAGCGCTTGCCGGCCGCGGGGTTCCCGACGAAGTCGGTGACCGTGACGCTGTCCCTCGTGATGGTGACCACCTGGTCCTGCCCGAGCTCGAGGGCGTCGCGAGTGTGGTCGATGAAGGCGGCGACGTCGGAGGCCAGGAAGTTCTCGCCGTCGCCCAGACCGACGACAAGCGGCGAGTCGCGGCGAGCGGCGACCACGATGTCTGGCGCGTCGCGGCTGGTGGCGACCAGCGTGAACGCCCCCTGGAGACGGCGGCACACCGCCCGCATCGCGGCGGGCAGGTCCCTGCCCTTGGCCATCTCGACCTCGAGGAGCTGGGCGGTCACCTCGGTGTCGGTGTCGGAGCCCATCTCGCGCCCCTTCGCCTCGAGCTCAGCGCGCAGCCCGGCGAAGTTCTCGATGATGCCGTTGTGGACGACGGCCACCCGGCCGTCAGCACCGACCTGTGGATGGGAGTTGCGGTCGGTGGGGGCGCCGTGGGTCGCCCATCGGGTGTGGCCGATCCCGAGCGTCGCGGGTGGCGGCGAGGCCTCCTTGAGTGCGGCCTCCAGACGGTCCAGCTTGCCGGCCCGCTTGGCGACGAAGAGATCGCCGTCGCAGACCAGGGCGACACCGGCAGAGTCGTAGCCGCGGTACTCGAGGCGGCGCAGGCCGTCGACCACGACATCGAGGGCCGGCTTGGCACCCACGTAGCCGACGATGCCGCACATGGCCGTCAGCCTACCCAGGGCGGGTCCGTGCGCCAGGGCGCGACACAATGACGCCCATGGCCGCCGACGACGTGTCGCCGTACGTCGAGCTGGACCGCTCGGCATGGGCCGCCCTCGCCGACGCGATGCCGCTGCCGCTGTCCGCTGCCGAGGTCGACCGCCTCCGGGGGCTGGGCGAGGAGCTGGACCTCCGCGAGGTCTCCGACGTCTACCTGCCGATCTCGCGGCTGTTGAGCCTGTACGTCCGCCACGTGGGAGCGCTGTACCGGGAGACCGAGCTGTTCCTCGGTGCCCGACGACCCGAGCGGACGCCGTTCGTCATCGGGATCGCCGGCTCGGTCGCGGTGGGCAAGTCGACGACGGCCAGGCTGCTGCGCGAGCTGCTGGCGCACTGGCCGGAGCACCCGAACGTCGCCCTCGTCACCACCGACGGCTTCCTCTACCCGAACGCGGAGCTCGAGCGCCGCGGACTGCTCAACCGCAAGGGCTTCCCCGAGTCCTACGACCGCAAGGCGCTGCTGCGTCTCGTCATCGACATCAAGTCCGGCAAGGAGCGCGTCGAGGTCCCGGTGTACTCCCACGTCGAGTACGACGTGCGGCCCGACGAGCGGTACGTCATCGAGCACCCGGACATCGTGCTGGTGGAGGGCCTCAACGTCCTGCAGCCGGCCCGCGTCTCCGCCGATGGTCGCGTCGGCCTGGCGGTGCGGGACTTCTTCGACTTCAGCGTGTACGTCGACGCGGCCACGCAGGACATCCGGCACTGGTACACGCAGCGCTTCATTCGCCTTCGCGAGACGTCTTTCCGCGACCCGGCGTCGTACTTCGCCCGCTACGCCTCCCTGTCGGACGAGGCGGCGGTGGCCGAGGCGGAGAGCATCTGGGACGAGATCAACGGCCCCAACCTCAGCACCAACATCGCACCCACCCGGAGCCGGGCAACCCTCGTGCTGCGTAAGGACCGCGACCACTCCGTCCGCTACGTCCGCCTCCGCAAACTCTGACCATCCGAGACTTACCGCCCCACCATCCGAGACTTGCCGCCCCACTCTCCGAGACTTACCGCCCCACTCTCCGAGACCGGCGTCACCGCATCGGACGGTTGATCCCTGCCTCGTAGGCGAGGATCACCGCCTGAATGCGGTCGCGGAGGTGCAGCTTGTCGAGGATGTGAGCGACGTGCGTCTTGACGGTGGCCTCCGACAGCACCAGGGCGGCGGCGATCTCCGCGTTGGTCAGCCCCGCGGCCAGCTCCGCGAAGACGTCGCGCTCGCGAGCCGTGAGGTGCTCGAGGGTGTCGGGTCCGGCGTCCTGGTGCGCGGCTGCTGCGCTGGCGGGCAACCGGTGCGCGAACGTGTCCAGCAGCTGCCTCGTCACGCTCGGCGCGATCACGGCTTCGCCCGCCGCCACGACGCGGATCCCCGCCACCAGGTCCATCGGTGCGACGTCCTTGAGCAGGAAGCCGCTGGCTCCAGCCTTCAACCCCGCGAACGCGTACTCGTCGATGTCGAACGTCGTGAGGATCAGCACCTTCGACCGCAAGCCGGCCGCGACGATCTGTCTCGTCGCCTCGATGCCGTCGGTGCGCGGCATCCGGACGTCCATGAGCACGACATCGGGGTCCAGCTGCCGGGTTAGCCGGACCGCCTCGTCGCCGTCGCCGGCCTCGCCGACGACGTCGATGTCGTCCTGGCTCGACAGCACGAGGCGAAAGCCGTGGCGCAGCAGCGGTTGGTCGTCGACGAGCAGGATGCGGACGGTCACCGGCCGGCCTCCTCCTGCTCCAGCTGCAGGTGGGCCTCCACCCGCCAGACGCCGTACGGCTCCGGGCCAGCCGTCAGCGAGCCGTCGAAGACGGCGGCGCGCTCCTTCATGCCGGCGATGCCCTGCCCCCCGGGACCCTCGGATTCCCGCTCTGGCGGGGATGCGCCCGGTGCGTGCTCGGCGAGGCCGTCGTTCACGACCTCGATGTGGATCGTTCCGGGTTCGTAGCTCACGGACACCACGACGTGCGTCGCGCCAGGGGCGTGCTTCAACACGTTGGTCAGGCTCTCCTGCACCACGCGGTACACCGCAACCTGCAGCCCGGGTGGCATCGCCGGGGGGAGCCCGCTCATGACCAGCTCGACCGGAAGGCCGGCCGCTCGAACCGCCGCGACCAGCTCCTCCACCTCCTCGATGCCCGGCGCCGGAGCGAGCTCGACCTCGTCGGGCGAACGAAGGCCACCGAGGAGGCGCCGCAGGTCGGACAACGCCTGCCGCCCGAGCGTCGCGGACTTCTCCATGGCGTCGCGCGCCGAGTCGGGACTCCGTACGACGGACAGGGCCGCTCCGTCACTCAGCGCAACCATCACCGACAGGGTATGCGCCACGATGTCGTGCATCTCACGGGAGATGCGGGCGCGCTCGGCCGCAGTGGCGAGCATGGCCTGGTGGTCACGCTCCCGCTCGGCGGTGGCGGCACGCTCCAGCGCCGCGGCGAGAAACGCCCGCCTGGTCCGTGCATAGACACCGAGCGCCCAGGCCGCCGTCACGGTGCCGGTCAGCAGCACCACGGCGGCCAGGCGATGGTCGGGTGGCGCCCAACGCAGCGTGGCCATGACGGCCCCCACCTCCGTCAACGCTGCGGCGAAGAAGACCGCCCGGCGGCGGGGCTCGTGCGCCCCCACGGAGTAGAGCGCGATCAGCACGGCGATCGAACCACTGGCCGGGGTGTCGCTCAGCCAGTCGGCACAGGCGATGAGCGAGATCGCGATGAAGACCTCGAGCGGGTGGCGCTTGCGCCAGAACAGCGGAACCGCGAGCGCGATGTCGAAGACCCACGACCAGTACCGGCCCGGTTGGTCGAAGTAGTCGTTGGTCAGCGCATAGGCGATGGTGGCCGCCACCACGAGGATGTCGGCCACCATCGGAACGCGCAGCGCCCGCCGGGCGCTCACCAGAGGGCGCACGGCTCAGGCGTCGCGACGCCTGAGGAGCACGGCCGCGGCAAGCATCGCCGCCGCCACCCAGGCCACGAGCACGCCGAGGCCGGTCCAGGGTGCGAGCGTGCCCGGAAGGCTGACGCTCGTGACGAAGGCGCCGCCCGCCTCGCTGGGCAGGTACTTCAGGACGTCGGCGGCCCAGGCGCCCGGGAGGAGCTGGAACACCACGGGAACCACGAGCAGGATCCCGACGAGGGTTGAGATGCCGCCCGCGGTGCTCCGGATGATCCAACCCAGCGCGCCGCCGAGAAGGCCGATCAGCGCGAGATAGACGCCGGTCCCGATGACCGCACGGAGCGCTCCAGGGTCCGACAGCGAGCCACCGTGGCCGTACGACGACAGGAACAGCTGCCCGCCGAAGTAGGCGGCAAACGTGCTGGCCACCATCGTCACCAAGGCGATGCTGCCGAAGACGACGGACTTGGCCACGAGCACCGGCACGCGGCGGGGTACGGCGGCCAGCGTCGAGCGGATCATCCCGGTGCCGTACTCGCCGGAGACGAAGAGCACGCCGAGCACGCCGATCAGCAGCTGCGCCAGGAAGTAGCCCTGGAGGATCCCGGAGGGCGCAACGTCCTCAGGGGCGAGCCCGGTGTAGTTCTTGCCGACGTTGTAGCCGATCACCAGCCCGATCGCGACCATGGCGAGGACCGCAGAGCCGAGGGTCACCCAGCTGGATCGCAGGGTGCGGAACTTGATCCACTCCGAACGAGCGACGTTCGGGAGCGTGACGCGGCCGACGCCGGCCGCAGAGGGTGCGGGCTCCGCTGACGCGGGCCTCGGAACCTCGATCGTCGTGGTACTCATGCTGCCACCTTCCGGGTGAGGAACTCGTTGTCGGACACGTGCGAGCGGTACTCGACCGAGTCCTTGGTCAGCTCCATGAAGGCCTCCTCGAGGGAGGCTTGGAGCGGGCTCAGCTCGTAGAGCGTGAGCCCTGCTGTTGCTGCTCGCGAGCCGATCTGGTCACTGGACAGACCCGTGACATCGAGCTCGCCCGCGTGCTCGCTCGCGATCGTGACCCCAGGTCCGAGGAGGAGAGCTCGCAGCTGCTCGGCCTGCGGCGAGCGGACCCGCACCGAGTTGGCCGACGCGCTGGCGATGAAGTCCTCCGTGGAGACGTCACGGATCAGGCGGCCGCGCCCGACGACGATGAGGTGGTCGGCGGTGAGCGCCATCTCGCTCATCAGGTGCGACGACACGAAGACAGTGCGGCCCTCGGCTGCCAGCTCCTTCAGGAGGTGGCGGACCCACAGGATGCCTTCGGGGTCGAGGCCGTTGATCGGCTCGTCGAGCATGACCGTGGCGGGGTCGCCGAGCAGGGCGGAGGCGATGCCGAGCCGCTGGCCCATGCCGAGGGAGAAGGCGCCGGCGCGCTTGCCCGCAACGTCGCGCAGGCCGACCAGGTCGATCACCTCGTCCACCCGGCGCTGCTTGATGCCCGTCGCCGCCGCCATGGCGCGCAGATGGTTCTCCGCCGTCCGACTCGTGTGGATGGCACGAGCCTCCAGCAGGGCGCCGACCTCGTGCAGCGGTGCCGCGTGCTCGTCGTACCGCCGCCCGTTCACGAGGACGGTCCCGGACGTCGGTGCGTCCAGTCCGATGATCATCCTCATCGTGGTGGACTTCCCGGCGCCGTTCGGCCCCAGGAACCCGGTGACGACGCCCGGTGTGACGGTGAACGTCAGGTCGTCGACGGCGGTCTTGTCGCCGTAACGTTTGGTCAGGCCGACTGCCTCGATCATCATTTCTCCTCGATGTGTGGATGCGAATTCCACGCTAATGCTGCGAGCTCTCGCGTCCATCGGGCTCAGGGATGAACCTGGTCCTGCCTGCTCAACCCCAGAGAGACCGAGGGAGTACGCCGTCCGGATGAGGCGCGCCGAAAACAAGTGGAGGCGCTGGCGACGCCTGCCTACGCTCGGCCCCATGCGCATCCGGGAGCTCAACCTCGACGACGCAGCCGAGATCCACAGCTTCTACACGGTCTTCCGCGACGCCGAGCTGGCCGAGAACGCCGACCGCCCGGTATGGCACGAGGAGGTCATGGCCGCACACTTCCTCTCGCCGGCAGAGGACGAGGACGCGTTGGCCTTCGCGGCCTTCGACGACGATACCGACGGTCGCCTGGTCGGCGCAGCGTTCGTGTTCTACCCGCTGCTGGACAACACGACGAAGACGTACACCGGTGTCTTCGTGGCGCCGCAGGAGCGCGGGCGTGGCATCGGCAGCGCGCTCGTCGAGCATGTCGCCGAGCGCGTCCGCGCGGACGGGAGGACCGTCATCCTCGGCGAGGCCACGTACGGCTTCGACCGGCGCGACGACCACCCGTACCGACGGTTCGCCGAGCGCCGCGGCTTCGCCGTGGCCAGCACCGAGGTCGTCCGCCGGCTGGACCTCCCCGTGCCCGAGGCGAGGATCCAGGAGTGGCTCGACGAGGCGGCGCCCTTCCACCGCGACTACCGGATCGCCGCCTTCGTCGACGGCACCCCTGACGAGCTGCTGCCGTCGGTCTGCTCTGTCGTCAACCAGCTGGCCCTCGACGCGCCGACGGGCGACATCGACATGGAGGCCGAGCAGATCACCCCCGAGATCCGGCGAGCCCACGATGAGCGGAACAAGTTGGCGGGCCTGACCAGGTACGAGACCGTGGCGATCGACGCCACCGGGTCAGCCGTCGCCGTCACCACGTTGGTCCTTCATCGCAGCGATCCACAGAAGGCCCACCAGTGGGCAACCATCGTGCAGCGGGAGCACCGCGGACACCGGCTCGGCCTGGCGGTCAAGGCGCACAACCTCCGCGCCGTCCAGCGCGACCACCCCGAGTGCACACTCGTGTCCACGTGCAACGAGGAGCACAACGACCCGATGGTGGGCATCAACGAGCGGATGGGCTTCGTTCCCGTCGAGCTGCTCGTCGAGCTGCAGCGCAAGCTCGACCGCTGAGTCCCGCCCGTCTCCTGGCCGGCATTGTTTCCGGCGGGCGGCGTACGACATATATAGTGCGGGCTAGAAGTGTCGCTTCGCTCGACTGGGTCTCGAGAAAGCTGGTTGAGATGGCCGTCCGCTCTCGGCTCGACGAGCTGATGCATTCGGTCGCCGGGTCACTGAGCGAGCCCGGCGACATCGAGCAGGCGCTGGCCCGCATCACCGGGACCGCTCACGCGATGGTTCCCGGCGCCGACTACGCGAGCATCTCGATCCGCCACCACAACGGCCGTCTCGAGACGGTGGCGCCGACGAGCCCGATGGTCTACCGGGTCGACGCCCTGCAGTACCAGCTCAACGAGGGTCCCTGCTACGACGCCGTGACCGCCGAGGACGTCATCTACTGCCGCGACCTGGCCAACGACGCACGCTGGCCGAGGTTCGGCCCGCGTGCTGCCGCTCTCGGAATGATGTCTCAGCTCGCGATAGGACTGGCGCACCCAGGCGGGGCTTACACGGCCCTCAACCTCTACGCCCGCGACCTCTACGCGTTCGAGGACCACCAGGTGGTGGCCGACGCGTTCGCGAGCCAGGCCAAGGTGGTGCTGCGATACGCGCGCGAGGTGCAGAAGCTCAACGTCGCCCTGTCGACGGGTACGACGATCGGCCGCGCCACGGGGGTCGTCATGGAGCGCCATCGTGTGGACCCCGACGGTGCCCTGGACAGGCTCATGCAGCTCGCCGAGAGCCAGCACGTGACGCTCGCGGACATCGCGGAGCGGGTGCTCAGGCGTGCCGACTACGAGGACCAGCAGCCCTTCGACGCCAGGTCCTGACTACAGCGCAAGCCGCCGGCGGACGACGCCGGCGAGCTGCTCGGCGACCCTCGTGGCCTCGTCCCGGCTGCGGGCCTCGACCATCACGCGGATCAGCGGCTCGGTGCCCGACGGACGCAGCAGCACCCTGCCGCCGTCGCCGAGCTCTCGCTCGGCTCTCGCGACGGCATCGGCGAGCTCCGGGTCTGCTGCGGCCCGGGTCTTGTCGACACCCGCCACGTTGACGAGGACCTGGGGGAGCCTCTCAACCACGCCGGCAAGCTCGGCCAGTGGCGTTCCGGTGGAGGCCATCCGGGCGGCGACCGTCAGCGCGGCCAGGATCCCGTCTCCGGTGGTGGCGTGGTCCCCGAGGATCAGGTGGCCGGACTGCTCTCCGCCCAAGGCGATGCGGTGGTCGCGCATCATCTCGAGCACGTAGCGGTCGCCGACGTCGGCCAGCAGGACGTCGAGACCCGCGGCACGCATGGCGAGCAGGAGCCCGAGGTTGCTCATGACGGTGGCGACGACGCGGTGGCCGGGCAGGGCGCCTACGGCATCCATGGACAGTGCAAGGATGGCCAGGAGCTGGTCGCCGTCGACGTCGCGTCCCGCGGCGTCCGCCGCCAACACCCGGTCGGCGTCTCCGTCGAAGGCGAAGCCGGCGTCGGCTCCGGTCTGGACGACCGCCGCCCGCAACGGCTGAAGGTGCGTCGAGCCGCAGCCCTCGTTGATGTTCAGGCCATCCGGAGAGGCGTGGATGGCGACGACCTCGGCACCAAGGGAGGCGAAGACGTCCGGCGCAACCAGCGAAGCGGCGCCGTCGGCGCAGTCGAGGACGACTCGCAGACCGGTCAGCGGCGTCGGCGCCGCCTCCCTCAGGTGGTCGGCGTACCGCTGCAGCGCATCGTCGAGATCCGTGACGCGACCCACGGCATCGCCGACCGGACGCTTCCAGGCAGACCCGAGATGGTCCTCGATCGCGTCCTCGAGCGAGTCCTCGAGCTTATGACCACCAGCGGCGAAGAACTTGATCCCGTTGTCGGCCATCGGGTTGTGCGAGGCGGACAGCATCACGCCGAAGTCGGCTCGGCAGGTCCCTGTCAGGTAGGCGACCGCGGGCGTGGGGACCACGCCGAGCCGCAGCACGTCGACGCCCGCGGAGGCGAGCCCGGCCACCACCGCTGCTTCGAGGAAGTCTCCAGAGGCGCGGGGGTCTCGACCGACCACGGCGCGCGAGCGCGACGCCGCCGCGGCGACCGCGGAGCCGAGGACGCGGGCCGCGGACACCGCGAGGTCGAGCGCGAGCTCGGCCGTGACCGAGCCGTTGGCGAGGCCGCGGACCCCGTCGGTTCCGAAGAGCCTGCCCACGCCGGAGCTCGGGTCAGCGCTTGCTGTACTGAGGAGCCTTGCGGGCCTTCTTGAGGCCGGCCTTCTTGCGTTCCTTGATCCGCGCGTCACGGGTCAGCATGCCGGCCTTCTTCAGGTTGGGCCGGTTCGACTCCTCGTCCGTCGCGTTGAGGGCGCGGGACACGCCGAGGCGAAGGGCGCCTGCCTGCCCGGACAGGCCGCCACCGTGGATGCGGGCGAGCACGTCGTACTGGCCGACCAGGCTCGTCAGCACGAACGGCTCGTTGACGAGCTGCTGGTGCAGCTTGTTGGGGAAGTACGCCTCCAGCTTTCGGCCGTTGACGGTCCACTCGCCGGTCCCCGGGACGATGCGGACCCGGGCGACGGCTTCCTTGCGGCGACCGGTCGCGGCCGCCGGTGCGATCGTGACTGACCTCGGTGGCGCGTCCGACGACGGCGCGCTCTCCGTGGTGTA
Source organism: Propionibacteriales bacterium (assembly GCA_038232255.1). GTDB lineage: Bacteria > Actinomycetota > Actinomycetes > Propionibacteriales > Nocardioidaceae > JAWWPG01. The sequence continues at coordinate 4,311 of JBBSIF010000012.1, read as the reverse complement.
CTCGCTGGGCGCGCCAAGGTCCTCGACGGCGATGTCGGTGGTCTCAGCCACGGATGATCCTCACTTGGCAACGGTTCACGGTCGCGGGCCTCACTGGGCAACCTGGGTGATCTCGAACCCCTGGGGCTGCTGCGCGGCATGCGGGTGGGATGGGCCGGAGTAGACCTTCAGCTTCTTCAGCTGCTGTCGGCTGAGCCGGTTCTTCGGGAGCATCCCCCACACGGCCTTCTCGATCGCGCGCCGGGGGTCCTTGTCCAGCAGCTCGCCGTACGCCGTCGTCGACAGGCCGCCGGGGTAGCCGGAGTGCCGGTAGGCGAACTTGGTCTCCCGCTTGTTTCCCGAGAGCGCGACCTTGTCCGCGTTCACGATGATGACGAAGTCGCCGGTGTCGATGTGCGGGGCGAAGATCGGCTTGTGCTTGCCCCGCAGCAGAGTCGCGGACTGGACGGCGAGACGACCGAGGACCACGTCGGTGGCGTCGATGACGTGCCACGTCCGCGTGACGTCACCTGGCTTCGGGCTGAACGTGCGCACCGTCGTCGACCTTTGCTCGTCGGGGGAACTGTCGGACTCGTCGTGAGCGCTGCGACGGGACTGACCCGGTACGGCGACGCCTCCGACCTTGACCGGGGCGTGTCCTGACACGCACAACGACCGCCCAGAATACCGGTCGCCGACGCGGACGGTCAAAACGCCGTCGTGCGGGGTCCGGGGGCCGTCCGGGTTATCGCGCTGCCCGCGGCGGGGCATACGGTTGGCTCGCACCGAATCCGACCAGACGCGAGGAGCGTACCCGTGTCCGATAGCACCGTCCCCGCCGGCAGCGCCGGCTCAACCTTGACCGTCCGTGACAACCGCACCGGCACCGACTACGAGATCCCCGTCGCCGACAGCGCGATCAAGGCAGCTGACCTGGCGAAGATCAACGGCGGGGACGGCGGCCTCCGGGTTTATGACCCCGGGTTCGTCAACACCGCGTCCTGCCGTTCCTCGGTCACCTTCATCGACGGCGACAAGGGAATCCTCGAGTACCGCGGCTATCCGATCGAGCAGCTGGCCGCCAAGTCGACGTACCTGGAGGTGGCCTACCTGCTCATGCACGGGGAGCTCCCCACCAAGCAGCAGTACGAGGCGTGGGAGCACTCGATCACGTTCCACACGTTCGTGCACGAGAACATCAAGAGCTTCATGGAGGGCTTCCGCTACGACGCCCATCCGATGGGAATGCTGCTCGCCTCCGTCGGTGCCCTCTCCACGTTCTATCCGGAGTCGCGCGACATCAGCGACCCGTTGGTCCGCGACATGCAGGTCATCAGGATGATCGCGAAGATGCCGACGCTTGGCGCGTGGGCCTTCCGGCACGCGCAGGGCAAGCCGTACGTCTACCCCGACAACGACCTGGGCTACGCCGCGAACTTCCTGGCGATGCTGTTCAAGATGAGCGAGCAGAAGTACCTGGCGGATGAGCGGCTGATCAGGGCACTGGAGGTGTTGTTCATCCTGCACGCGGACCACGAGCAGAACTGTTCGACGAACGCGGTGCGTGCTGTGGGCTCTTCGCAGGTCGACCCTTACTCCGCGGTCGCGGCCGGCATCGGGGCGCTCTTCGGACCTCTGCACGGCGGCGCCAACGAGGCAGTGCTGAAGATGCTGCGGCGCGTCGGCTCGAAGGACAAGGTCCCCGAGTTCATCGAAGGGGTGAAGGCCGGCAAGGAGCGGCTGATGGGCTTCGGGCACCGGGTCTACAAGAACTACGACCCGCGCGCCACGATCATCAAGAAGGCCTGCGACGACGTGTTCGAGGTCACCGGCGTGAACCCGCTGCTCGAGATCGCCGTTGAGCTGGAGAAGATCGCGCTCGAGGACGAGTACTTCGTGTCGCGGAAGCTCTACCCCAACGTTGACTTCTACAGCGGGCTCATCTACGAGGCGCTCAGCTTCCCTCCGGAGATGTTCACGGTGCTGTTCGCCATCCCGCGCACGTCCGGTTGGCTGGCCCAGTGGCTCGAGATGGCCCAGGACCCCGAGCAGAAGATCGCGCGGCCTCAGCAGATCTACACCGGCGACCGCGGTCTGGACTTCGTCCCGGCGGCCGAGCGCTGGAAGCGCTGACCCAGCGCAGGCCATGACCGACACGCACTTCGTCAACCCGATCGCCGAAGGTGCCGACCCGGCTGTCGTCCAGGACGGCAGCCGCTACCTGTGGTGCCAGAGCGAGGGGAACGTCGCAGTGGCGATCTGGGTCTCCGACCGGCCAACCACCCTCGGGACGAAGCACGTCGTGTGGTGGGCACCGGCTGAGGGTCCGTTCTCCAAGGAGGTTTGGGCTCCTGAGCTGTTCGCCTTCGACGGCCGCTGGTACATCTATGTCGCCGCCTCGGACGGCGACGACCTCAACCACCTGGCGTACGTGCTCGAGTCGGCCTCCGACGACGCGCTCGGCGAGTACACGGTGCACGGTCCAATGCGGACCGGCGACGGGGGCAAGCCGATCTGGGCCATCGACATGACGGTGCTGACGCTCGGGAGCGACCGCTACGCGATCTGGTCGGGGTGGCCGAAGCCTGGCAAGAACCAACAGGACCTCTACATCGCTGCCATGGCAAGCCCGACCGAGCTCGAGGCGAACCGCGTCCTGCTGATGCGAGCGGGTGACCAGCCATGGGAGCACATCGACGACACGCCCCGCTCCAAGGCCCTGGCGGAGGCTCCTCAGGTGCTGCAGCGCGACGGTCGGACGTTCCTCGTCTACTCGTGCGGGGGGTCGTGGCTGCCGACGTACAAGCTCGGGATGCTGGAGCTGGTCGGCACCGACCCTCTCCATCCCGCGAGCTGGCGCAAGCTTCCCGACCCGGTGTTCCGGTCCAACGAGGAGACCTACGGCGTGGGGCACGCCGGGTTCACGACCTCGCCCAACGGACGCGAGTCGTGGCTGGTGTTCCACGCCAAGCAGGACCGCGACCCCGGCTGGCGTCGGGCCGTCTACGTCCAACCGATGCGGTGGACGACTGACGGCTCCCCGTCGTTCGGACAGCCGGTGCCGGCAGGCGCTCCGGTGCCCCTCCCTGCCGGAACACCGACGTCGGCGGTCAGCACCGCTTCGACCTGGCGCTTCCAGACGGCCGGGCAGGACGGCTTCGACTACTACGGACACCACCAGTACGTCGCGGTGCAGCCCGACGGTCTGCACCTTGGCATCGTTCCCCAGGTGCCGGTCAACGCCTACCGCAGCGGCGAGAAGGTGGTGGCGCGCGACGGCGTCTACGGCGACTTCCGGGCGGTGGTGGAGTTCCACGTGCGGGGCGGATCCCACGACGTCGGGATGGTGTTCCGCGTGACCAGGCCCGCCGTCGGGTTCGACGCTCTGCGCGGGTACTTCGCGGGGATCTCCACGGGGCGGAACACGGTCGTCCTCGGGGCGATGGACGGGCGGAGCTGGCGCGAGATCGCCGTTGCCCCGGTCTGCCTCGACACCGGCGAGACGCAGCGGATCACGGTCACGGCGGCGGGCGCGCGGCTCACGGTCCATGTCGGGAGCGACCCACAGCCGGCCGTCGTCGCCGACGACGCCGCCTACGCCCGTGGCTCGATCGGCTGCCGCGTCGTGGACGCGCACGCCGTCTTCACCTCGCTGTCCGTGACGCCCAGCTGATCGTCCCTGACTCGCGGGCGGACCGAGGGCTAGCGCGCCCGCGACACCCGGCCCTCGTCCCAGACCGGCTCGTCCGACTCGTAGACGGACCCGTCGGCGCCGAACATGCAGAACCGGTCGAACCCGCGGGCGAACCACCGGTCGTGGGTGACCGCGACGACGGTCCCGTCGAAGCCGGCGAGGCCCTCCTCCAGGGCCTCGGCCGACTCGACGTCGAGGTTGTCGGTGGGCTCGTCGAGCAACAGCAGCGTCGCGCCGGAGAGCTCGAGCAGCAGAATCTGCAGCCGAGCCTGCTGACCGCCGGACAGCGAGTCGAAACGCTGCTCCGACGCGTACGCCAGCTCATACCGGTCGAGCGCCCGGGCGGCCTGCTCGCGCGGCATCCCCTGGCGATGCGCGTCTCCCCGGTGCAGGATTTCGAGCAGGGTGCGCCCGACGAGCTCCGGATGCTCATGGGTCTGGACGAACCACCCCGGTCGCACCCGCGCTCCCAGCTTGGCCCTCCCGCTGTGCCGAACCGGCTCGATGAGGCGCTCTCCTACGGGCCGGTGCTCGACGTCCGGGTCGCTGCCGCCCGCTGCGAGGAGGCGGAGGAAGTGGGACTTGCCGGAGCCGTTGGAGCCCAGCACGGCCAACCTCTCGCCGTACCAGACCTCCAG
>JBBSIF010000011.1:0-36323 GCA_038232255.1 Propionibacteriales bacterium | reverse complement strand
GCCGCGCGAATGGTGCAGGGAAACGGTCTACACCCGATTCGACGCGGCGTACAGGACTTTGGTGGCTCTTCGGACCGGCAGAACACGTTGAGGGGGCAGCAGCTCAGGGCTGGCTTTGGTCGGGCAGCCGCTCTCGCCGTTGCGGCCGGCCTCGCCTGGCCGGCCGGTCGCGCATGAACTTGCGCTCGAGGCGGCCCAGCGGTCCGACGCGCTGGGCACGCAGGTCGGCGACTGTCGCCCTGGCGGCCGAGAGCTTCTCGCGGGCGGCATCGCGTTCCTCGGTGCGTTCCTTGACCGTCAACAGCACGGCAGCGATCGTGTCCGTCGCGGCGTCGAGGAGCGTCGCCGCGTCGAGATCGTCAGGATGGATGCCCGCGCGCGGCGGGTCGAGCGGCAGCAGGTCGTCGAGGTCTCCGATGATGTCGTAGCCGGCTGCCTCGAGGGCCGCCCGAGCCTCCCGCGCCCGCCCTCGCAGCTCGGTCACGTACTCCTCGCGAAGCACGAGACGCGGGCCCTCCCGCGGCACCAGCACAGTGTGCGCGAGGTACTGCCGCATCCACCGGCCGATCTCCGTGCGCTCCCCGATCGAGTCGCCCACCTTGACGTTGATCCGCCTCAGCAGCTCAGCTTCCACGGCACCCATCGACTTGTTCGGTCGCGCCACGGCGAGGTCGCACGACCCGGCCGGGATCCCGCAGGCAGCCGCGAACCGGTTCCACAGCTCGTCGGGCTCGGCCGGTGACCTGGGCACCGTGACCACGTGCACCCGGGCGGGGTCGAGGTCACCTTGCCACCGGCGCAGCACGGCCACCGGGTCCATCGTCCGCCAGCTCCAGTCGCTGTGCGGCCCGACGTCGTCCTCGGCCGGGCGCCACTTCGACAACGGGATGGTGGACCGCCACTTGAGCTGTTCCTGCCACACAGCCAGCACATGGTCCACGAGGTTCCGGGCGGTGAAGACGAGGTGGACCTCGGCCGGCGCCAGGGCGGTCAGCGCCCTGCTCGCCTGGTCCGGGGTCGCGGAGCCGAGCATCTCGTGGCTGAGAATGGCCGTGTGACCCGGCCACCGCGCCGCCTCCGCGACGGCTCGGTCCCATGCGTCTCGGGCTGCTGCATCGAGCATCTCCAGCCGGGGATGCTCGACCACGGCGAAGCGGGCGTGAACGTGGTCGCGCCACCGCTCACCGACGTACCAGATTCCCTTGCCGGCGAGAACGTCGTGGTTCTTGCGCATCACGTCCTGCAGGAACGTGGTTCCCGTCTTGGGGGCACCGATGTGCACATAGACCCGTTCGGACATGGCTCCCCTACGCGTCGCGGCTGGTCCCGGACCGCGCCGCCATCCGCACCCTCACAGCGTCGCCGAGTACTCCTGCAACAGCCGGTGCAGCTTCTCCTCGTCGCGGTCGGCGACCGGGATCAACAGTTCCTGCACGATATCGGTCAGCTGCGCCACCCGCATGGACAACTCGCGTTGCTCCTGCATGTCCCACTCGAGGTCCGCCACCCGCTGCTCCAGCCGGCCTCTGTCGGAACCGTCGCTCAGCCTCGCGAGCGCCGATGAGGCGCGGCTCCTCAGGATCCTGCCCACGGCACTTCCTGCCTCAGCTGCGCTCATCGTGTCCACACCGCCTTCAGTCGACAAAGATAGGGGTCTTCCCCGTCGTACGGCGACAGGCCCGTGCCTTCCACCCGATCCACCACCTCACCGCCTGCTCGGCTGATCTCGTCGCAGACGTCATCCGGCCGTAGGTACTGGCAGTAGTGGCGTTCGAAGGCGTGGGGGCGCTTGATGTCCTTGCGGGTGCGGAACTCGAAGAACGCTGCCCCGCCGCCGCGCAGCACCATGTCAGCGAACTGCCAGAACGTCCGGCGCCCGTCGGGCTCGAGGGCATGCAGGAGGAAGCGGGCGTAGAGCGAGCGAGGCGGAGGAGTATCGCGACAGATCAGGGCTCCGGTGACGAGCGTGTCGCGGAGGTCGTAGAAGTTCACGAGCCTGAACGCCGCCGGTGAGGATCGCCTGGTGGCGTGGGCTCGGCAGCTGCGCATCGCGGCCTTGCTGTAGTCGAGCCCCGTTGCGGCCAGGCCGTTCCCGGCCAGCCAGAAGGTGTCGCGTCCGTTGCCGCATCCCACGTCGAGGAGTGGACGCTCGGGGCAGAGCTGGGGAAGCACCCACTGGGCGAAGGGGGAGGGGTCCTCGCTGATCTGATAGCCGAGGCCCCCTTCGTAGAGCCGGTCCCAGTACCGACGGTTTCGCATCGACGAGCCGTACCAACCCAGGAAGCGCCGTTTCAGCGACGGTGGGATCTGATAGCGGAACCCGGGGTCTGGCACCTCCCAGCCGGGACCGTACGACGCCTCGAGCAGGACGCGTGGGTCCCGCGGCGCCGGGAGCCGGCGCCCCTCGAACGTCACCGTGCCAAGCGGCAGCAACGCGTCTCGCGGGACGGGGGCGCCGACACTCGAGGACTCGTAGAGGATGTCGCCGACATAGAAGCACGCGTAGACGTCGATGGCCATCCGGCCGCCACCGGGGATCGCAGCGATCACCGTGACGAAGCTGCCGGCCTTCGTCAGCACGCTCATCCCCCGCCGCTGCAGCGCCCGCGACACCCGGAACATCTCGCGTGCCACGTCGACGGGATTCTCGTGAAGGCTGAGGTAGGCGACGTCGAGGTCGTTGTCGTGGGGGATGACCTTCCCCTCGCGAACCGCTCCCAGGAGTGAGCCGAACGCGATCCATGCCGGCAGACCGCAGTCCGAGCTCAGCACGTCGAGGATCTCCTCGGTCGCGTCCAGCGCAGGTGCGAGGTTCGCCGGGTCGCGAGACGACATCGGCATCTGCACGAACCCCCACTTGTCGATGAAGCGGGGATTGCCCCGCTCGTCGGTGAAGCGCAGGCGGCCCTCACCGGTGCCGAAAGACTGTTCGGCGGAGAACAGCACCGTCCCGCTGTCGTGCTCGACGACGTCGACGCGGGTCGTGCCGTTCAGGTGTGGCCTCAGCAGCCGCGGCCAGGCGATGCGCCGCTCGCCTGCCGCGAGACGGGTGTGCTGCGACGGCGAGAACGACCAGACACGGTTGCCGTCGAAGAGGATGTCGACAGTGCCCGTGACATCGGCAGGGATGTCGAGGCCGTCGTCGTCGAGCGCTGTGCGGCCACCGGCGGCACGGGCGGGCACGGCGCCGAACGGCTCGGTCATCGAGTCGCCACCAGACGGTCGATCTCCCGCGCCAGTCGGAAGTCTCGAGACGTGACCCCGCCGACGACGTGCGTCCACAGCCGGAACGTGACCGTCGTCCAGCGGATGTCGATGTCCGGATGGTGGTCGATGGCGTCCGCCACAGCAGCCACCGAGTCGACGAGCCGGATACCGTCAGCGAAGGTTCGGCTCTGTACCGAGTGGACGAGACAGTCGGCGTCGTACTCCCAGCCGTCCAGGCCCTCGCTGAGACGCCGTGCGATCTCCTCCGGAGCCAGGACCTCGAGCATTCCCGCCTGCCTGCCTTCTGCTGCCGTCAGACCTCCTCGCGACTCGCCCGGTCTCCACGTGTGAAGATCTTGGAGCCGAGCCAGGTGACCGGGTCATACGTGCGGTCTGCGACGCGCTCCTTCATCGGGATGATCGCGTTGTCGGTGATCTTGATGTTCTCCGGACACACCTCGGTGCAGCACTTCGTGATGTTGCACATGCCGATCCCGGCCGCGTCCTTTGCGAGCTGGCGGCGGTCGTGCGTGTCGAGCGGATGCATGTCGAGCTCGGCGTAGCGCAGGAAGAACCGCGGGCCGGAGAAGGCCTGCTTGTTGTCCTCGTGGTCGCGCACCACGTGGCAGACGTTCTGGCACAGGAAGCACTCGATGCACTTGCGGAACTCCTGCCCGCGCTCGACGTCGACCTGCATCATCCGGCGCTTGCCGTCGGCGTCGCGTGGAGTCGGGGCGAAGGCCGGGATCTGCTTGGCCTTCTCGTAGTTGTACGACACGTCGGTGACCAGGTCGCGGATGACCGGGAAGGCGCGCACGGGTGTCACCGTCACGGTCTCTTCGGGAGCAAAGTCCGACAGCCGGCTCATGCACATCAGCCGTGGCTTGCCGTTGACCTCGGCGCTGCACGAACCGCACTTGCCTGCCTTGCAGTTCCACCGTACGGCGAGGTCCCCCGCCTGCGTGGCCTGGATGCGGTGGATGGCGTCGAGAACGACCTCCCCCTCCTCCACGGGGACGGTGAAGTCGCCCAGCTCACCCCCGCTCGCGTCTCCGCGCCAGACGCGCATCTTCAGGTCGTAGGCCATCAGTGCTCCTCGAAGAGGGTCTTGAGCTCGTCCGGCATCACCGGAAGCGGCTGGTGCTTCAGGCCCACCTCACCGGCGGCATCGAGCGACAGCACGAGGTTTCGGCTCCCCCAGTGTGGGTCCGGACCGGGGAAGTCGTTGCGGGTGTGGCCCCCGCGGGACTCCTGACGCTCCAGGGCCGCGGTGGCGATGCACTCGGACACCAGCAGCATGTTGCGCAGGTCGATCGCCAGGTGCCAGCCGGGGTTGTACTGGCGATGCCCCTCGACCGACAGGTGCCTGGCCCGCTCCTCGAGCTCCTCGAGCTTGCCCAGCGACTCGCTCAGCTCGTCACCCTCACGGATGATCCCGACGAGCCGCTGCATCACGTCCTGCAGGTCCTTCTGGATCGTGTACGGGTTCTCGCCGCCTTCCTGCGAGAACGGGGCAAGGGCCTCCTGCGCAGCCGTCGCGACCTCGGCCTCGTCGACGGCGGGCGACAGCGCCTGCACGCGTTTCGCGTGGTACGCCGCGTTCAGACCGCAGCGCCGGCCGAAGACGAGGAGGTCGGACAGGGAGTTGCCGCCGAGGCGGTTGGAGCCGTGCATGCCGCCCGCCACCTCGCCGGCGGCGTACAAGCCCTCGACGAGGCTCTCACCGGTGTCCGCGTCGACCTCGACGCCACCCATGACGTAGTGGCACGTCGGCGCGATCTCCATCGGCTCAGCCGTGATGTCGACGTCGGCAAGCTCCTTGAACTGGTGGTACATCGACGGCAGGCGCCGGCGGATGAACTCGGCACTGCGCCGGGAGGCGATGTCCAGGAACACGCCGCCGTGCGGCGACCCCCTGCCGGCCTTGATCTCGGCGTTGATGGCTCGCGCCACCTCGTCCCTCGGCAGCAGCTCAGGCGGACGGCGGTTGTTCTTCTTGTCCTCGTACCACCGGTCGCCCTCCTCCTCGCTGTCGGCGGTCTCCGACTTGAAGAACTCCGGGATGTGGTCGAACATGAACCGCCGGCCCTCGGAGTTGCGCAGCACGCCGCCGTCGCCGCGCACCGACTCGGTCACCAACAGGCCCTTCACCGAGGGCGGCCAGACCATGCCCGTCGGGTGGAACTGGACGAACTCCATGTTGATCAGGGTCGCGCCGGTGCGCAGGGCGAGCGCGTGCCCGTCCCCGGTGTACTCCCACGAGTTGCTCGTCACCTGGTAGGACTTGCCGATCCCGCCCGTCGCGAGCACGATGCTCGGCGTCCGGAAGACGATGAACCTGCCCGTCTCGCGCCAGTAGCCGAAGGCACCGGCGACGCGGTTGCCGTCCTTGAAGATCTCGGTGACCGTGCACTCCATGAAGACGTCGATGCCGAGGGCCACCGCGCGCTGCTGCAAGGTGCGGATCATCTCGAGGCCGGTGCGGTCGCCGACGTGGGCGAGCCGGGCGTAGCGATGGCCACCGAAGTCGCGCTGAGAGATGAGTCCGTCGGCGGTGCGGTCGAAGAGCGCTCCCCACTCCTCCAGCTCCAGCACCCGCTCCGGTGCCTCCTGCGCGTGCAGCTGGGCCATCCGCCAGTTGTTCAGCATCTTGCCGCCGCGCATGGTGTCGCGGTAGTGCACGCGCCAGTTGTCCTCGGGCCAGACGTTGCCCATCGAGGCGGCGATCCCACCCTCAGCCATCACCGTGTGCGCCTTGCCCAGCAGCGACTTGCAGACGATCGCCGTCTTGGCCCCGGCGTCGGATGCCGCGATGGCGGCTCGCAGCCCGGCACCGCCCGCGCCGATGACCACCACGTCGTACTCGTGCGCCTCGAATCCGTGCGGCGTCGTCCGCTCGTCGCTCGACAGAACGTTCCCGGTCATGGGGTGACGGGAGGTGTCCGGTCCCGAGGCGCCGGCCGCCGTCGCGCCGTGCTGGCCCTCTGCGCTCGCTGTCATCAGAAGAACCTCGGATCACTGAACGTGCCGCTCGCGAGGAAGTAGATGTATAGGTCCGTGAGCGCCACGGAGAAGAGGGACAACCAGGCGTACCTCGCATGGTCCTTGTTGAGCTTCGAGACGCCGGTCCACATGCGGTAGCGCACCGGATGCTTCGAGAAGTGCCGAAGCCGGCCTCCCACCGCGTGCCGGCAGGAGTGGCAGGACAGCGTGTAGAGCCAGATCAGCACGATGTTGACGACCATGATGAGCGCGCCGAGGCCGACGTGGAAGAAGTGGCCGTCGCCGTCGCGGAAGGCGATCACGGTGTCGTACGTCAGGACGAGCGACACGAGGACCGCGGCGTACCAGAAGTAGCGGTGGATGTTCTGCAGGATCAGCGGGAACCGCGTCTCTCCCGAGTACCCCTTGTGCGGCTCGGCGACGGCGCAGGACGGCGGCGACAGCCAGAACGACCGGTAGTACGCCTTGCGGTAGTAGTAACACGTGAAGCGGAAGCCGAGCGGGAAGATCAGCACGAGCAGGGCCGGTGACAGCTGCCACCAGGAGAACGGCTCGCCGAAGTCGGAGGCTCCGCTGGTGCAGGAGTCGGACAGGCATGGTGAGTAGAACGGCGAGAGGTACGGCGCCGAGTAGTAGTTGCTCCCACTGAAGGCGCGCCACGTCGCGTAGATGATGAAGGCGACGAAGACGACGAACGTGGTCAGCGGCGCAAGCCACCAGCGGTCCTTGCGGAGCGTCTTCCCCTCGACCTGGGCACGCCCAGGACCCATGATTCCGGTTGACATTCCGTGCCTTTCCCGGGCGCGACGGTCAAGACGCCGAACCCACGTGACCCCTGTCCTATGGGCAACCTACCTGACGCCGCTGCGCCCCTGCTGGCTAGGTGGCGTCGCGCGACGGGGACCGTCCGGCGGCTCGCATTAGGCTTCGGCTCATGGCTTCTGACGCTTCCCCCGAAAGGCGCATGCTGCTGGTCCACGCCCATCCCGACGACGAGACGATCGGCACCGGCGTCACGATGGCGAAGTACGCGAGCGAGGGCGCCGGCGTCACGTTGGTCACCTGCACGCTCGGCGAGGAGGGCGAGGTGCTCGTCGACTCCCTGTCGAACCTGGCCTCGGACCGCGACGACACGCTCGGCCAGCACCGGATCGGCGAGCTGGAGGAGGCGATGTCGCTGCTCGGCGTCACCGATCACCGCTTCCTGGGCGGAGCCGGGCGCTATCGCGACACCGGCATGTCAACCTCGCCCGACGGCGGCGCCGTGGCTCCGGAGACCGTCCGGCCGGACTCGTTCTGGGCGGCGGACCTCAACGAGGCGGCAAACCTGCTCGTCGCGGTGATCCGGGAGGTCCGGCCGCAGGTGCTGGTGACCTACGACGAGGTCGGCGGCTACGGACACCCCGACCACATCCAGTCCCACCGGGTGGCGATGTACGCGTCGATGCTCGCCGCCGGGCCGTCGTACAAGCTCGAGCTGGGCGACCCGTGGGACGTGCCGAAGATCTACTGGAACGCGATGTCGGAGGACCGGATGCGCGCCGGCCTCCGCGCGCTGCGTGCATCCGGCGACGAGACGACCTTCGAGGGGATGGATCCCGAGGGACCGTTGCCGTCGTTCGTCGTGCCGGACAAGTGGGTGACCGCGGACATCGACGGCAACGCCTGGGTCGACGCCAAGCTGGACGCGATGCGCGCGCATGCCACGCAGATCAGCGTGGACGGTCCGTTCTTCGCGCTGTCCAACAACGTCGGCAACTGGGTGTGGGGCGTGGAGTCGTACCGGCTCGTCAAGGGGACGCCGCAGCGCGGGCCGGACGACGAGCGGGAGACCGACCTGTTCGCAGGGATCGCGTGAGCACGTGCCCGGGGAGGGAGGCGGGGCGACCCTGACGCCGCAGCCGCGTGCCCGACTCCTGGGCAGCGTGCTCGCCGGGGCAGCGTTCGCCCTGGTGGCGTTCGCAACGGCGCCGGTCGCGGCGCTCGTCTCGCGCATGTGCTGGCGCTCCAGCGGCGTCACCGTGCCGTACGGCCTGGCGCTCAGCGCCGCGGGCTCGATGGCCCTCGTCGCGCTGGCCAGGGCGTCGTCGCGCCTGCACGGTTTCGTGGCCGGCGGAGCCTGGCTGGTTGGGCTGGCCGCAGTGGTGCGCAGCACCGCGGGTGGCGGTTTCCTCGTCGCCGGTGACAGTCTCGGCTGGGCGTTCCTCGTCGTCGACACGGTGGGGGTGCTCGCAGTGCTGCTGTGGGGAGGTGGTCGGCGTTGAGATGGTGGCGGCGGCGTCGGGTGTACGTCGACGATCTGCCGGAGACGCATGACGGGCGCTTCCTCGCGCTCTTCCTCCTGGTGTTCGTCACGCTGCTGGCAGCGGTCTACGTGGTCGGTTACGCGGTGGCGGGGGACCGGGTGCCGACGGGTACGACGGTCGTCAGCGTCGACGTGGGTGGGATGAGCAGGGACGCCGCCCGGACGCTGCTGGACGAGGAGGTGGGCGCCAAGCTCGACGAGCCGCTGTCGATCAGGGCGGGAACCGCCAGGGGGAGCCTGATCCCCTCCGCAGCCGGCGTGTCCTTCGACGCCGATGCCACTCTGGACGACGCGATGGGGGGTGCCGACTGGAACCCCGAGCACATGCTGAAGGTGGTGCAGGGTGGCGGAGATGTCGATCCGGTGCTCCGGGTCGACCAACGCGCGCTTCGCGCCGCCCTCGGACCCCTTGCGGCCAAGGTGTCGGTCGCGCCGGTGAACGCCACGGTGAGCGTGGCGTCGTCGAGGCCCGTGGTGCACCGCTCGCGCGCGGGTCAGCGTCTTGACCTGCGAGCGGCCTGGCGCCCGATCGTGTCGACTGTGCAGCAGCGGGGGACGACCGCCTCGCTCCCCCTCGCGTCGGTGGACCCTGCTTTGGACTCGCGCGCAGCCCGGGAGTACGTCGAGCAGACGCTTCGACCGGCGCTGAGCGGGCCGGTCACCGTCATGGTGGACGGAGCCCCCGTCAAGGTCGCGCCCGAGCAGTTCGGACCGGCCCTGCGGGTGACCACGACGAGCACCGGGCTGCAACTGCACTTGGCTGTAGACGGCCTGTTCGCCCGCACGGCCGGCGTGCTGCGGTCAGCGCCCGGCCGGCCGGTGGACGCGCGCATCACGTTCCATGGCGACAGGCCGGTCGTGGTGCCCAGCAGACCGGGCACCGTCGTCGACAAGCAGGTCTGGGCAACGGCGGTCCTCACCGCGGCGACCTCCAGCGATCGGCGTCGCAGCGTCGCCCCTGCGCGCAAGGCTGCGCCAGCCTTCACCACCGGCGACGCCAAGGCGCTGCACATCGAGGTGCCGGTGTCCTCATCGAGCATCCCGGCAGGCGTCGGCGACCCGACGGCGCTTCGCACCGCTGTCAGCCGGTTGAACGGCACCGTCGTGCTTCCGGGCGCCACGTTCAGCTACGTGCACGCGGCGGCTCCCGGCGGCGCCTCCGCGCTGCTCACTCCGCTGGCCACGGCCACCGAGGACGCCGCCAGGAGCGGCGCGATGACCGTCACCGAACGACCCGCGGGGCCGCGGCACGACCTGCGCTTCCGCAACGGCGGTGTGTATCCCGTGCTCGTCCGGTCATGGCTCACCTCGGAGCCCGGCGGTAGGCCCGTCGTCCACGTGCAGCTGTGGAGCTCGCGGGCCGGCTTCTAGTCGGCCATCGTTGCGTCCGGCTGGTGGGGTGGTATGGCGCTCGCTTGGGCGGACGTCAGGGGGTTGGGCGGCGCCTCGTGTCGCAGCGTCCGCGTGTTCGGGTGGTATGGCGCTCGCTTGGGCGGACGTCAGGGGGGTGGCCCGGACGGTCAACGCCTCGGCGCGAGTGGCGGCACCGGCTTCATCGTCACGATGTCCTGGCGCGCGACCCTGCAGAGCGTCCCGTCCTTGCGCCGTACCACGATCTCCTCGTCGTCGGCATGCTCGACGACCCCGACGGCGTCCGTCATCGCGGGCCCACCGGATGGGCCGGTCTCGCCGGGAACCCTGCTCCGCACGACGACGCGCTGACGGTTCGGCGCCTCGTCGGCTTCCACTGCGCTCCCTCGGATCGCGGCCGCACCCGGGTTCGGTGCGCAATGCGGTGCCATAGATACTAGGACGAGCGGAGCGTCCGAGCGGCGCCCCACCCAAGCGCCGAGGAGGACGAAGGTGACGTACGTCATCGCGCAGCCCTGCGTGGACCTGAAGGACCGCGCCTGTGTCGACGAGTGCCCCGTCGACTGCATCTACGAGGGCTCGCGCATGCTGTACATCCATCCCGACGAGTGCGTGGACTGCGGCGCCTGCGAGCCGGTCTGCCCTGTCGAGGCGATCTTCTACGAGGACGACACGCCGGAGAAGTGGAAGGACTACTACGCAGCGAACGTGGAGTTCTTCGACGACCTCGGGTCGCCCGGCGGCGCCGCCAAGACGGGCGTCATCGAGAAGGACCACCCGCTGATCGCGGCACTGCCGCCGCAGGCCCAAGAGGACTGAGCTCGTGGGCAGCCCGTCCCGCCCGTCCGGACGGCTCCCCGACTTCCCCTGGGACCGGCTCGACGCCGCGAAGGCCCGGGCCGCCACGCATCCGGGCGGGATCGTCGACCTGTCGATCGGCACCCCGGTCGACCCCACCCCAGCCTTCGTCCAGCAGGCCATGCGCGACGCCGCGGACGCGCCCGGCTACCCGACGGTCTGGGGGCTCCCCGAGCTCCGGCGCTCGATCATCGACTACCTGTGCAGGCGTTGCGGAGCGGTCGGTCTGGACGAGGCCTGCGTCGCCCCGACCGTGGGCTCGAAGGAGATGGTGGCGTCCCTCCCCGCGCAGCTCGGCCTCGGCGCGGCGAGCATCGTGCTGGTTCCCGAGCTGGCCTATCCGACGTACGCCGTCGGCGCTCTCCTCGCTGGTTGTGAGGTATCCGCCAGCGACGCGACTCTGACGGTCGGGCCTCGCGACGTCGCTCTGATCTGGGTGAACTCCCCGGCCAACCCGTCCGGCCGCATCTACCCTCCCGAGCACCTCCGAAAAGTCGTCACATGGGCTCGCGAGCGCGGGGCCGTCGTCGCCGCGGACGAGTGCTACCTGGAGTACGGCTGGGACAGCGAGCCGGTCTCGGTGCTCGACCCTGCGGTGAACGACGGCTCGCTGGACGGCATCGTGTGCCTGCACTCGCTGTCCAAGCGCTCGAACATGGCGGGCTACCGGGCGGCCTTCGTGGCAGGCGACCCGACGATCGTCTCCGAGCTACGCAACGTTCGCCGGCACGCGGGTCTGATGGTGCCGACGCCGGTCCAGCACGCGATGCGCGCCGCACTCGACGACGACGAGCACGTCGTCGCGCAACGCGGGCGCTACCAGGCCCGGCGCAGCGCCCTGCGCGCGGCGCTCGAGGGTGCCGGCTTCCGCATCGACTGGTCGGCGGGCTCCCTGTACCTGTGGGCCACCCGCGAGGAGCCCTGCGCCGAGTCGGTCGACTGGCTGGCCCAGCAGGGGATCCTGGTGGCTCCGGGCGACTTCTACGGGCCGGCGGGCGCCCGTCATGTCCGGGTGGCACTCACGGCGACCGACGAGCGAGTCGCTGCCGCGGCCTCCCGGTTGGGCTCGCGAACCGGTACGTCGCGCGCATCGTGACGGCTCGTCCAGCCACCGAGGTCCCAACGCGGAAAGGGCGGAGTGGACGGCAATAACGCCGAACCGGTTGCGGACCTCCCTCGGCCCCATCATGCTTACAGGCGACCTGAACGCGATCAGAAGAGGCCCCTCCCCATGCGCACTCCCCCGATGGCGCCATGATCACGCGACGATCCGCCCTGTTCGCAGGTGCGGTGACCGCCACGGCTGTCCTCCCGGCCACGTCTGCCACCGCGAGCGCGGGAACACTCTCCGCAAGCGGCCGCAGCTGGCTGACTGGCGACTTCGAGGTCCCGGTCGAGCACCAGAACGCAATCCCCGACCCGCAGGACCGCCACCTCCTGAGCCGGTTCACTGCGGCCGTCACGGCGGAGAGGATCGCGGATGCCGAGGCGGCAGGCGGCGCCGACGCGTGGTTTCGGCAGCAGTTGTCTCCGGGCGAAATCCCGGACCACGCGGCCGACGACCTGAGGTCCTGGTTCCCCGTCCTCGACATGACCCCCTTGCAGCGGCGGCAGCGTTATCAGGCGGGCGAGGCCGCGGGCTGGATGATGATGCAGGACCTCGCCTCCTGGGTCATGCTCCGCCGCCTGACCACGCGTCGGCAGGTGGAGGAGCTGATGGTCGACTTCTGGTCGAACCTGCTCCACGTCGCCTCGCCCAGCTCCCGCGCGTGGGTCTGGCGGATCGAGTACGAGCAGATGGTTCGCCGGCATGCGTTTGGCCGCTTCGACGACCTGCTCCAGGACGCGGTGACCCACCCCAGCATGGGTCTGTACCTCGACAACGTCGAGTCCACCGCTGAGGCGGTCAACGAGAACCTCGGTCGCGAGCTGCTCGAGGTCCACACGGTCGGTGTGGACGCGGGCTACACCGAGAAGGACGTCGTCGACTCGGCCCGCATCCTCACAGGCTTCCGGGTGGACACCCGCGACACCTGGGACGCGTCGTACGCGCCGGAGGACCACTGGGTCGGGTACGTCAAGGTGCTCGGGTTCTCGGCCCCCAACGCGGACGAGGACGGGCGGCCGGTGCTCGCGCGGTACCTGTCGTACCTCGCGCACCACCCAGCCACTGCGGAGCGGTTGTGTCGCCGCCTGGCCGTCCGGTTCGTGTCCGACACCCCGTCCCGCCAGCTCGTGGAGTCGCTCGCGGCGGTGTACCTGGACGCCGACACCGACATCGTTCCCGTGCTGCGTGCTCTCGTCGACTCCGACGAGTTCCGGGGCTCGGGAGGACGCAAGGTGCGCACACCCGTGGAGGACGCCGTGGCCACCTGGGCGGCTGTACGCGTGGAGGTGACCAAGCCGAACGACCCGCAGGATGGCGCCAACCAGCTCATCGACATCGGCAAGGCGATCGGGCAGGTGGTCTACGACTGGCCGGCGCCCAACGGCTTCCCCGACGTGGCCGACGCCTGGTCGGCCGCCGGACGGATGCTCGGGTCGATGCGAGCCCACTGGAGCGCCGCCAGCGGGTTCTGGCCGCAGCAGGGCGTGTCCTTCCCACCACCCATGGCGTGGATGCCGCCCTTGCCCGCCACCTTCGGCGAGGTCGTCGACTTCGTCGTCCGGAGCATGCTGTACGTCGAGTGCAGCGCCAAGATGCTGAACGCGGCGTGCGTCGCCACCGGCATCGGTCCGCACGAGGTCATCGACAAGGACCACGCCTTGCTGGCGTACAAGCTCCCCCGCCTGCTGGTGAGCATCCTCGACACCCCCGAGCACCTCAGTCGCTGAGCGGCCACGAGAGACGAGATCGCAATGAACAGCATCCAAGGACAGTCAGGCTGCGCCGGCTACGGCAGGTCACTCGCGTCCCGGCGCAGCTTCCGGAAGGGGCTCGGCGTGGTCGCGGCCGGTGGCGTGATGAGCAGCATGACCGGAACCGTCTTCCACCAGACCGCGTTCGCCTCGACGGGACACGCGGACAGCATCCTCGTGGTGCTCAGCCAGCGCGGCGGAGCTGACGGTTTGTCCCTCGTCGTCCCGTACGGCGACCCTGGGTACGCGGCCGCCCGGCCGCGCATCGCGATCCCTGCCTCCCAGCTGCTCCAGACCGACGGCATGTTCGGCCTGCACCCCAACCTCGCGCCGCTCGCGCCGCTATGGAGGAGTGGCGCCATGGCCGCCGTTCAAGCCGTGGGGATGCCGGCTCCGAACCGGTCCCACTTCTCCGCCATGAGCGAGGTCGAGGAGGCAGACCCTGGGTCGGCGGAGCGGGTCGGCTGGCTCAACCGCATGGTCGGCATGTCGGAGCCGGACTGCTCCTTCGGCGCCGTCCAGATCGGCCAGAGCGTGCCTCAGACGGAGATCTACGGGCCGCAGCCGACGCTGGCAGCGACCGACATCGAGAAGATCCAGGTGTACGGGCCAGTGAACGCGATGGAGGACCGGATCGCAGCGCTCGACGTCACCTGGGCGCTGATCGCCGGGCCCCTCGGTGACGCCGCCCGGCAGGGCTTGAGCACCGCGGCCGACTGGAAAGCCGTCATGGACACCCCGGCAGATCCGCGCAACGGCGCGACGTACCCCGCCACCGACCTCGGGAGCACGCTTGCCCAGTCGGCACGGTTGATCCGCGCTGACGTGGGGGCGGAGGTCATCACGGTCGACCACGGCTCGTGGGACATGCACACCGATCTCGGGACCCTCGACTGGGGCGAGATGCGGCTCATGGTCGACGACCTGGCGTCTGCACTCGCTGCCTTCATCACCGACCTCGGCGAGCTCGCCTCCCGGGTCACCGTCGTGACCATCAGTGAGTTCGGCCGCCGGGTCGAGGAGAACGGCGCCGCTGGGCTCGACCACGGCTACGGCAACGCGATGCTCGTGCTCGGCAGCGGAGTGCGCGGCGGCAGCGTCTACGGCCGCTGGCCAGGGCTGACGGCGGACGACCTTGTGGACGGCGACCTCAAGGTCACCACCGACTACCGCTCGGTCCTGTGGGAGATCGTGAAGACGCAGTTCCCGTCCGTGAGCCTGTCCACGCTCTTCCCAGGCTTCTCCCCCGAACGCGTCGGCGTCATGAGCGGTGCCTGACCCGCCGCCCTCGCGCGCCCAAAGATCCGACAGCCAGACCGCCCCGACAAGCTGACCGTCGGATGCTGGCGCGCGGGAGGAGGGCTGGCACGCCCAAAGATCCGACAGCCCGGCCGTCCCGACGACCTGAGCGTCGGATCTTGGCGCGCGGGAGGAGGGCGGGTGGTCAGCGCCAGACGTCGACGTGCACGTGGTCGCGGTGCTCGAGGATCGCCAGCGTCGCGGCGCTCTCGTTGCCGGTCAGGTCCGGCGGGGTGTAGCGGCGCCAGCCCTGTGGCGACTCTTCACCGGCCGTCCAGATGCGCCTGTCGAAGATCACGTGCTGGATGTGCAGCCGCGCGGCGTTGGCGACGAGGTAGGACGCCAGCGCCCATCCGCGGCGTGTGTTGCCGGCGTCGACCGGGCGGAAGAAGGCGTCGATGGCCCGGCCCTCGTAGTGCGCCGAGCCCGCCATATGGCCGCTCGTCACCCCGCCCGGTGCGAAGCCGCCGAGCGGCAGGTCGCCGTACGCCGTCGTGATCGCTGCCTTGACCGCGTTCGCGCGAGCGGTCAGCCCGTCGGCCTGCATCCGCTGTGGCCGCAGGTCCGGCACTGCGACGACGCAGCTGAACGACGCCGTGCTGTAACCGGTGAGCGCGCTCGCGAGGACCCGGCCGTCCTGCTCGTGCGCGGCGTAGGCCGTCGGGTACGCCGACCGCTGCACCTCCTGGGCGGCCTTCGTGATGTCGATGGTCTGGTAGTCGGGCACCTGCACCAGCGCGTCGTAGAAGGCGTTCGTCGCGTAGAAGCGGTTCATGACCTGCGTCGGGGTGCCCCAGCCTTGGCTGGGGCGCTGCTGGAACAGGCCGAGGGAGTCGCTGTCGCCGTACTCGACGTTCTCCAGCTTCGACTCCTGGTACGCCGTGGCCAGCGCGATCGACACCGCTCGGGCCGGAAGCCCGCGACGTGCCGCCACGGCGGCGACGATCGAGGCGTTCTCCGCCTGGGACGTCGACAACGTCACCTGATGGCCCGCCGCGGTCGCGGTGCACTCCTGTGGAGCGGCCAGGGGGCCGACGCCCTGCTCGCCGGCGTAGTAGACGGCGACCCCCACGAGGCAAAGCACGAGCAGCACGGCCAGCGAGGCGACACCTCTACGCATTCGCGTGCAGCGCCCCGTTGAGCTCGGTGCCGGGGCCCGAGCGCCGTACCGCCTCGATCGCGCCGCTCACGCTGTTCTGCCAGAACAGCCAGCCGGACTGGCCGGACAGCTCACGAGCCTTCACCGTCGAGCCGTCGGGCACGGTGACCTTCGTGCCGGAGGTGACGTAGCAGCCCGCGGCCACGACGCAGTCGTCGCCGAGGGAGATGCCGGTGCCGGAGTTGGCGCCGAGGAGGCAGCGCTCGCCGATGCTGACCGTCTCCTTGCCGCCGCCGGAGAGGGTGCCCATCACCGATGCGCCTCCTCCGATGTCGCTGCCGTCGCCGACCACGACGCCGGCGCTGATCCGCCCTTCGACCATGGACGTGCCGAGCGTCCCCGCGTTGTAGTTGACGAACCCCTCGTGCATGACGGTCGTGCCACTCGACAGATGTGCCCCGAGCCGAACCCTGCTCGCGTCGGCGATGCGGACACCTGACGGGACGACGTAGTCCGTCATTCTCGGAAACTTGTCGACTCCCTGGACGTTGAGGACGCGCCCGGCCTCGCGCGCCCGCAGCCGAGTCTCGTCGAAGGTGGCGACGGCGCACGGACCGGCGTCGGTCCACACGACGTTGGTCAGCAGGTCGAAGGTGCCGTCGAGGTTCTGTCCCTGCGGCGGCACGAGGCGGTGGCTCAGCAGGTGGAGGCGCAGCCACAGCTCGGATATGCTGCGGGGCGCGGCGTCGAGGTCGGCGATGCTGACTTTCTCAACGGTGCGGGTGACGCGGCGGACATCGTCGCCGCCCTCGAGTGCGAGGAGGCGGGTCGGCGGTGTTGCGTCGTGCGACGCAGGACCGAGGGCGGGCGCGGGGAACCACGCATCCAGCACCGCACCGTCGGCGTCGCTCGTCACGAGCGCGAAGCCCCAGGCCCCGCGGGAGTCGGTCATCCAGCCACGCTAGCGAGTCGGCCAAGGCTGTCAGCGGTGCCGCGACGCTGTACGGCACGGATGTCGAGGGGTCGGGGTTGCTGGGGCTACCGGAAGGCCTCAAGGTCCGTCCGGGCACTCGCCGGTGGGCGCGGGTACGACGTACCTCCTCCCCTAGGATCGGGCGATGGCCATCGCGCGGTACAAGGATCTCTGCATCGACAGCGGCCCTGACGAGACGCTGGGCAGGTTCTGGGCGGCTGCCCTCGGCCTGCAGTTCCGGGCCGATGGCGAGGCGGGCGCCCTCGAGGGCACGGATCCCAGCCAGGGGGTCTGGATGAACGTGGTGCCGGAGCGCAAGACCGTGAAGCACCGTGTCCACCTCGACGTCCACTGCGCCAGCGTCGACGAGCTCGTCGAGCGCGGCGCCTCGGTCCTGGAGCCTCAGGCGGAGCATCCCGAGCGGGGCTGGTCGGTGCTCGCCGACCCCGAGGGTGGTGAGTTCTGTGCGTTCGTTCGCGAGCCGGCCGAGCTGTCGGACTACCGCCTCTACGAGCTGGTCGTCGACTGTGCCCGGCCTCGGGTGGTCGCGTCGTGGTGGGCCGACGTCCTCGGCGCCGACCTGGGCGCACGTGTGGACCAGGACTGGTACTGGCTCGAGAACATCCTGGGCGTTCCGTTCGAGGGCTGGACCTTCTCGCCGGTGCCGGAGCCGAAGACCGTCAAGAACCGCATCCACTGGGACGTCCTCGTCGACTCGGTCGACGACCTGACCGCAGCCGGCGCGACGCTGCTGCGGGGTCCCGCCGAGGACGATGCCTGGTCCATCCTGGCCGACCCCGAGGGCAACGAGTTCTGCGCCTTTGTGAGCGGAGCGTGACCGCCCTCGACCTGAGCCAGGACGTCGTCGGCCTCACCACTGCGCTGGTCGACACCGAGTCGGTGAGCGGCAACGAGGCTGCCGTCGTCGACGCGATCGAGCATGCTCTCGACGGCGTCGCCGGACTCGAGCTGTGGCGGCACCGAAACTCGTTGGTGGCGCGTACGGCGCTCGGTCGCGCCGAGCGGGTGGTGATCGCCGGACACGTGGACACGGTCCCGGTCAACGCCAACCTTCCGGCGCGGAACGACGGAAGCCGGCTGCACGGCCTCGGCGCCTGTGACATGAAGGGCGGCGTCGCCGTTGCCCTGTCGCTGGCGGCCGCGATCAGAGAGCCGAGCCGCGACATCACCTATGTCTTCTACGAGTGCGAGGAGGTGGAGGCTGACCGCAACGGCCTCACGCTCATCGCAGACGTCCGGCCCGACGTGCTGGCTGGTGACTTCGCGGTGGTGATGGAGCCGTCGAACGCCGTCATCGAGGCCGGCTGCCAGGGCACGATCAGGGTAGACGTCAGCACGACCGGCCGGCGTGCGCACGCCGCGCGGTCCTGGAACGGGGTGAACGCCATCCACGCAGCCGGAGAGGTGCTCGACCGGCTGGCGTCGTACGAGCCGCGGCAGCCGGTCGTCGACGGTCTGCGATACCACGAAGGGCTCAACGCCGTCTTCATCAGCGGGGGTGTCGCCGGCAACGTGCTGCCCGACCGCTGCACGGTGAGCATCAACCATCGGTTCGCCCCCGACCGCACCGTCGACGAGGCAGCGGAGCATCTGCGTGCGGTCTTCGACGGTTTCGAGGTGGCGGTCAGCGATAGCGCCCCGGGCGCGCGGCCCGGTCTGGACCAGCCCGCGGCTGCCGCCTTCGCCGCGGCGGTCGGCGGACAGGTGAACCCCAAGTTCGGCTGGACCGACGTCGCCAGGTTCAGCGCCATGGGCGTTCCCGCGGTGAACTTCGGGCCTGGAGACCCCGAGCTGGCGCACCGGCAGGACGAGTTCGTGCCCATCGACCAGCTGCGCTCCTGCCTCGCCCAGATGACCGCCTGGCTGTCATGACTCCCTTCCCCGACCCGTCTCTCGACCCGCACACAGAGCCTTCCGAGGACGAGCCAGCCGCCGGTCAGGAGCCGGAGCGCTACCAGGGACCCGTCGTGATGCGTCGGGGGCAGATGCTCTCGTCGACCACCGACCAGCGGCTCCTCGACTCACCCGCCGAAAGTAACTGGGTGCACACCGACCCGTGGCGGGTGCTGAGGATCCAGGCGGAGTTCGTGGAGGGTTTCGGCGCCCTCGCCGAGCTGGGGCCAGCGGTCTCCGTCTTCGGCTCGGCACGCACCAAGCCCTACGAGCGCGAGTATGCCCTCGGGGTGGAGCTCGGCGAGGCCTTGGTGGCGGCCGGTTTCGCGGTGATCACCGGCGGCGGACCCGGGACGATGGAGGCGGCCAACAAGGGAGCCTCCCGCGCCGGTGGAGTGTCCGTCGGGCTGGGCATCGAGCTGCCCTTCGAGTCCGGGCTCAACCGCTGGGTGGACATCGGCATCCACTTCCGCTACTTCTTCGCCCGCAAGACGATGTTCGTCAAGTACGCCCAAGGCTTCATCGCTCTGCCCGGCGGGTTCGGGACACTCGACGAGGTCTTCGAGGCGGTCACGCTCGTGCAGACGCAGAAGGTGACGTCGTTCCCCGTCGTGCTGATGGGCAGCCACTACTGGGGAGGGCTCCTGCACTGGATCCGCGAGGTGGTGCTGGCCGACGGCAAGGTGGGCAGCAAGGACCTCGACATCTTCCATCTGACCGACGACATCGGTGAGGCGGTCTCGATCGTGTCGCAGGCCCAGGCCGAGCACACCCGTGCAGTGCCACCCGCCGAGTCATCGGTCGCACCCGTCTCCAGCCCTCACCGGGCCGAGTAGCGGCTCCGGCCACGCGGCTCTGGCCACGGAGCGCCGTCAGGTCGAGCGCGCCTCGAGCATGCGCCGGAGCAGGTCGGTGTTCTCGAGCACGATCCGGCTGACCACCGGGCTCACATCATCGGCGCTAGCTGCCGCCACCGCCCGCTCGGCGAACTCGGTGCCGACACCGGCACGCGGGTACAAGGAGTTGGTGACCGCCAGCGCCGGGATCATGCCGCGGTGGTGCAGCGTGGGCAGCAGATCGATGAAGCGGTCGGCGTACGGCGCGAGCAGCTCGCCCTGCGACCGGCGCCAGAACGCCCGGCGCACCTGGCCCAGTGACCCCATCGGGACCTTGTGCTCCAGGCTGACGAGGTTCCAGGTCCGTTCCTTGCTGTCCGTGTCCGGCCGAGCGGAGTCCACGGCGACGGCGCGCACCCAGGAGTCCGGGTCCGGATCCTGTCCCATGAGCTCGTCGATCTCGCGCTGGTCGACGTCGCCGAGCTCAGCCCTCCGGACGAGGGTGCGCCAGCGCAGGTCAACGTCCTCGCCGGCCAGCTCCTGCAGCTGGTCCAGCTGCTCGGTTGTGACGGCGGTGCGGGCCAGCGTGCGAACGGCTGCCTGGCGACGCGAGGGATGGCTCGCCAGTGCGAGACAGGCCTGCGCCACCTCCGACAGCAGGTCGTCGCGGACCGCATCCGGCGACCAGTCGTCGGCGGCGTCCGCCGCGAAGGCCAGGTACGGCTCGACCACACCCTCGACCGTCTCGTCGGCCAGCACCGAGGTCACGCACCGGACGAAGTCGGCAGTCGCGACCTCGCCGTCGACCAGCATGTCCCAGACGGTAGTGACGGCCACCGCGCGGCTGACTGCCGTCGGCAGCAGGGCGGCCGAGGAGACCAGCGCCGCGACCTCGGCGGTCCCGGGACGCACGGAGGCGAACGTGAGGTCGTCGTCGTTGACCAGCAGCAGCGCCGCTCCTTCGACGCCGGGCACCGCGGTGGAGGCGCCGGACGTCTCGAGGGCGACGACGCGTCGCCGGACCATCGAGTCGGCCTCCCGGTCGTAGACACCGACGTTGAGGCGATGGGCGCGCGGCGGTCCTTCGGACGGTCCACTCGCACGGAGCACAGCGGCTCCCTGCCCGTCGGTCTCGAGCACCAGCCGGTCCGTTCCCGCGGTGTCCAGCCAGCCGTGCGTCCACTCCGACAGGTCCCGACCACTGGCTGTGCCCAGCTCCGCCATGAGGTCGTCGAGTCGGGTGTTCCCCCACGCGTGTTTGGCGAAGTAGCCGCGCAGACCGGCCACGCAAGCCTCCTCGCCGATGAACGCGAAGAGCTGCTTCAGCACGCTGGCGCCCTTGGGGTAGGTGATGCCGTCGAAACTGGCCATCGCCCCGGCGACGTCCTCGACCGGCTGGCGGATCGGGTGGGTCGTGGGCGCCATGTCGGCGGCGTAGCCCTCCACCTTCTCGCCGGCGAGGAAGCTGGACCAGGCGTCGGTGAACCGGGTCACGGACACGGCGGCCCAGTGGCACGCCCACTCGGCGAAGGCCTCGTTGAGCCACAGGTCGTCCCACCAGGCCATGGTCACCATGTCGCCGAACCACATGTGGGCCATCTCGTGCAGCAGCACCAGCGCGCGCAGCTCGCGTTCGGCGTACGTCGGCTCGTTGCGGTAGACGAACGCGTCCGACCAGCACACGCAGCCGTAGTTCTCCATGGCCCCGCCCATGTCCGGCAGGAACACCTGGTCGTACTTGCGCTGGGGGAACGCCAGCCCGAAACGATCGCCGAAGAACGTCAGCCCCTGGGCCGTCACCTCGAAGAGCTCGTCGGCGTCGCGGTCGAGGAACGGTGCGAGCGAGCGGCGGGCCAGCAGGCCGAGGTCGAAACCGTCGCGCTCCGCCCGCCGTTCGTGGAAGGGGCCCGCGACGACGACAGGGACGTACGTCGACAGCGGCGGCGTCTCGGGGAACGCCCACTGCCGGGCGGCGCCGCGGTCCTCGACCGACGGGTCGCCACTGTTGCTGACGACCAACCAGCGAGCCGGCGCTGTCACCGTGAACCCGTGGAGCGCCTTGAGGTCCGGCTGGTCGAAGCAGGCCCAGGCGCGGCGGGCGTCGTCAGGCTCGAAGGACATCCAGACGTAGACCTCACCGTCGGACGGGTCGACCGAGCGGTGCACGTACTCGCCTTCCGACGTCGCACGCTGCACCGAGGAGACGACGAGGACGTTGTCGCGCTCGAGCCCGCTGAGCTGGATACGGCCGCCACCGATGGAGTCGTCGGGGATCGCCGTCCCGTTGAGGGTTGCCGAGAGCACGTCGAGCGCGGCGTCGGCGAACGTCGACGCGCCGGGCTGGTCGCACCTGAACGAGATGGTGGCCTCCGCCCGGAAGTCCGAGCCTTCGGCCATGTCGGTGATGTCGATGTCGATGTCGTAGCGGTCGACGGTGATCAGCGCCGCGCGGGTTTCGGCTTCGACCCTGGTCAAGCTGGGGATGGACTCCATGGACAGGAACGCTAGGCGGTCTCCCCGGCAGCGACAACAGCTTTCGCCTCGCGCGCCAGCCACCGTGCGGTCTCGAGCGGCGACGTCAACCGGATAACCGGCGGGGACCCCTCGTCGGTGCTCCACCTCGCTATCCGCTCGCGCTTGCGACGGAACGATCTGAAGTGCCAGACGAGGATCGAGTCTCGGCCGAGCATCCCGCGCAGGGACTCCCGGTTGCCGTTGCAGATCGTTCGCTGGTCGAAGGCGCGGGCGACAGTCCTGCGGACCAGCCGCTGGAGTGAGAACCACCGCGGATAGTCGAGCGCGATGATGCACTGCGCCCGGGCCAGGGGCAGGTCCAGC
This sequence comes from Propionibacteriales bacterium, assembly GCA_038232255.1. Taxonomy (GTDB): domain Bacteria; phylum Actinomycetota; class Actinomycetes; order Propionibacteriales; family Nocardioidaceae; genus JAWWPG01. Next base: position 13,761 of record JBBSIF010000011.1, on the reverse strand, counting down.
CAGTCGCCGTAGGCGGTGTCCAGGATCCACTCCGGCCCCGCGCAGATCTCCGCGATCCGCCGGCGCTGCTCATCGATCGGAACCGGGACCCAGCCCGGCTCCCACGTCAGGTCGTCGACGGAGTGCCAGGAGATCCCGGTGGTCTGCGCCAGCCGTGCTGCCAGCGTCGTCTTCCCGCTCCCGGTGACGCCATACACCAGAATCCGCCGAGCACCCGCGGGGATCCTGTCGGTGCGCACTCCTCAGAGTATCGACGCGACGGATCTCGAGGGGTTGGTGCTGCCCGGGCGACCCTTAGACCTCATGATCGGTCCAGCGCCGACGGATCTTGAGGCCTTAAGGCCGCCAGAGCGACCCAAACACCTCGAGATCCGTGGGGTGGCTGTCGGCATTCGTGGGTGGCTGTCGACGCGGCGACGAGGAACGGTCAGGCGCCGGCAGCCGACACGATCGCGTCGGTGAAGAAGCCGGCCAGCAGTCCGAGCACCAGTCCGTAACCGAGCAGCGTGGGGCGCCGCACCTTCGCGGCCACTCCCAGCAGCTGGGTGACGACGTACAGGATGGAGCCGGCGGCCAGGGTGAGGAACAGCACGCTCACCGGCTCGCTGGTGAAGTTGTGGCCGACAGCAGTGCCCACCAGGGTCGGGCCGCCGGCAACGGCGCCAAGAGCGAGCAGCAGGGCCCACGACGGTCGGTTGGGCCGCCCCTCGACGTCCACGTCGCCGGCGAGGGGGGCCACGATGCCGAAGCCTTCCGTCGCGTTGTGCAAGGCGAAGCCGATCACCAGCATGACCGCGAGGCTGATCTTGTCGCTGGCGGCGGACTGCCCGATGGCGAGGCCTTCCGCGAAGTTGTGCAGACCGATGCCGACAGCGATGAGGAGGGCGAGCCGGCGCGCGGCTGACATGGTCCGCCCGGCCGCCGCCAGCCGGGTCTGCTCGGTCGCGCTCATCGCACCCGGACCGCTGGGGCGCATGACCGACTGACGCGGGACGCGACGACACATCCAGCTCTCGTACGCGACGAGCGACAGCAGGCCGACGCTGAGGCCACCGGCGAAGAGCCCTCCGTAGCCGAAGGCCGACGCCAGGCCGCTACCATCGGCCCGGTACTGCCCAAGGGCCTCGTCGATCGGCTCCCAGGCCTCGGCGAGCACGTCCCAGAACAGGAACAGCAGCACGCCGATCGCGCAGGCGTTGAGGAAGACCCTGAGCCCGGGCCGGGGATTCTGCAGCCGTCCCACCGGCAGGCCGAGCAGGATCGTGACGCCGGCGATGAAGCCGAGCAGCAGGGTCGCGGAGAGACTCATGAACGTCCGTTCTGGAAGCGCGGCGGGACCAACTACGGTAAGGCTAGCCTAACCACACGCCTCCCCTGCGGCGCAAGGGGATCGGACCCAGAACCTCGCCGGCGACACGGCCTGCGGGGAACGGGGTCGCCGTACCCGCTGCACCCGCGTGGCACGATCGGTGCTGTGCTGTGGTTCTGGGTGATCGTGCTGGTCGTTCTCATCGGTGCGATCGCGGTTGTGGCCTCCGGCCGAGGTGACGCCATGGCCGAGGTGTACGACGACCGGCCGGACGTGGCACTTCCCACGGGGCGGCCGCTGACAGCGGAGGACCTGCGAACCCTGCGCCTCAACACCGGCGTCCGGGGATACCGGATGGACGAGGTGGATGCGCTGCTGGCCCGCCTCGAGGCAGAGATGATCGAGCGAGAGGACCGTCCGTCCGACGAGGCCGCCGCCGCCGAACCTCCTGCTGAGCGGAACGGCGACATGCCGTGAGCGCCGGCGTCGTCGTCGGCGACGACGGCCTGCGGCGCTGCCCGTGGGGGATCTCGACGCCCGACTACCTCGCCTACCACGACACCGAATGGGGCAGACCGATCCACGACGACAGTGCTCTGTTCGAGCGGCTGACCCTCGAGGCGTTCCAGTCGGGCCTGTCGTGGTTGACGATCCTTCGCAAGCGCGAGAGCTTCCGTCGTGCCTTCGCGTCCTTCGACATCGCCGCCGTCGCGTCCTTCGACGATTCCGACCGGGCGCGGCTCATGGCCGACGCGGGGATCGTGCGCAACCGCGCCAAGGTGGACGCCGCTCTCGCCAACGCCAGAGCGGCGCTGGCGCTCGATGAGCCGCTGGCCGACCTGATGTGGCGCTTCGCGCCGGACACTCGGCCAGCACCGCGGACGACCGCTGACGTCCCTGCTCAGACAGCCGAGTCGCAGGCACTCGCCCGTGAGCTCAAGGCCCACCGGTTCGTGTTCGTCGGTCCCGTCACCGGCTACGCGCTCATGCAGGCGGTGGGCATGGTCGACGACCACCTCAGCGACTGCTCGTTCCGCGTCGCTACAGCGTGAGGACGAAGTCGTACGGACCCATCACACCCGCCGATGCTTGGCAGGCGCAAGCAACTCCTGGTGCGCAAGGCGCTCATGACCCCCTGAACTCGGGCCGGCGCTTGGCTCCGAAGGACTCGACGGCGTTGCGGTGGTCGGTCGAGCCGCCGGTCCATGCCATCATCTGCGCCTCCACGCCCAGGGTCTCCTCGAGGCTGTGGCTGGCGCCGTACCCGACCGATCGCTTCACCGCGGCGAACGCCAGGGTCGGTCCTGCCACGAGCCGGGCCGCGATGTCAGCGACCTCGGCGTCCAGCTCGTCGGCAGGGAACACCCAGTTCACGAGCCCGATCCGGAGCGCCTCATCGGCCCCGACGCTGCGGGGCCACATCAGCAGCTCCATCGCTTTCGTCGTTCCCACAAGTCTCGGCAGCGTCCATGACGAACCCGTGTCGCAACCGAGCCCGATGCCGGTGAAAGCGGTGTTGAAGGACGCGGAGTCGGCGGCCACCCGCCAGTCACACACCATCGCGAGCGACATGCCAGCACCGGCGGCCACTCCGTTGACTGCGGCGACGACCGGCTTGTCCATCGTCGCGATGGTCAGGGCGATCGGCGAGTAGTGCCGCTCGACCGTCGACCACACCTCCTCGAGACTCTGGGTGCCGAGGTTGGTGGCGTGCTCGCGAAGGTCCTGGCCGACGCAGAACGCCCGCCCGGTGCCGGTCAGCACGACGCACCGCACGTCGGAGTTCTCCGCGGCGTGGCGTACGGCGGCCAGCAGCGCCTCCTTGGTCGCCGTGTCCAAGCTGTTCATGGCCTCCGGCCGGTCGAGCGTGATGGTGGCGAGGCCGTCCGTCAGCTCGTAGCGGACCGGGGAGGTCATCGCGCCGTTCTCGGTGCTCATGCCGGACAACCTACGCGCCCGACGGGCAACCGACGCCCGACGATCCGACACTTGTTCAGCGGTCTGGCCGTCGCAGGCTAGGTGAGCAGCAGGCAGCAGTCGACGAAGCGGCCGGCGCCGGGGGCCAGGCGCTGAGCCTGCTCGTCGAAGAACTCCGCAGCCTCGTCTCCCGGCCATCGGGAGGGGAGCAGCTCACGGGGCAGCCCGGGGTCGCGGAAGAGGAACTTGCGCCACTCGTGCACCAGGTGGCTGCGCACGGTGAACGCCTCCTCGTCGCTCAACGGAGCATGCGGGTCGCCGACCAGGGCCCTGGCGTCGGCGAGCCAGCTGTCGTAGCTGCGACCGAGCCCGTCGACGTCCCAGGCGCGGGAGACGATGGACGCCGGGTCGCCGTCGGAGGTCGCCCAGAAGCGCAGAGCACGAACGCCTTCCGACCCGAGGAGCCCGTCGACCTCCGACGACTCCCGCGGACTGACCCACGTCTGCCCACCGAGGCTGGCGTAGCCGAGGTAGGCCAGCCCGTTGCGGACCCGGTCGCGCGTGTTCCGCTCCGCCACCGGCTCCGCCACGAGGATGTGCCACCGACCGTCCCACTCCGCGATGCTCAGGCGGTAGATCCGGGCCGCCGCCGCCGACAGCCGCCGCTCGGCCTGCCGGGTCAGCTGGTATCCCGCTCCGCGTTCGACTCGGACCGGGTCCAGCCAGCCCTGGCGGACCATCCGGGAGATCGCCGTGCGGACGGCGGGAGCCGCCAGGTCCAGGGGCGCCAGCATGCGGAGCAGGGCCGCCACCGGCGCTGCGCCTCCGCGCTGGCGCAGGTGGTCGCCGTACACGTCGAACAGAGCCGAGCGCGCGTTCACAAGCGAGCAGTCTGCCGCATGGTGTCGGTCACGGTGCGATAATGAGCCGCGTACGGATGCGCCACCGACGTCTTGACCCGACAATGGGAAAAGGCTCGGCGCTCATGACGAAGGGTAGGTGTGCGCATGGCGGCGATGAAGCCGAGGACGGGCGACGGTCCCCTCGAGGTCACGAAGGAAGGCCGGGGGCTGGTGATGAGAGTTCCGATCGAAGGTGGCGGACGCCTGGTCGTCGAGCTCAACGCCGAGGAAGCCAAGGCCCTCGAGGATGCGCTGAGCTCCGTCACGACCTGAGTCGGCTCCTCGTCCCCCCGGCGAGAAGCGACCTTCGCTTCCCGCCCTTTTTCGTCCCGCCGCCGCTACGTCGTGCTGGCACGCCGCTGAGCGATCAGCAGTCCGTCGCCGACCGGCAGCAGCACCTGAACCAGGCGCTCGTCGTCGTGCACGGCAGCCAGCATCTCCCGAATCGCGTTCGTGGCGGCGTCGCGCACCGACGGGTCTGCGACGCGGTCGTGCCACAGCGCGTTGTCGAACACCACGAGGCCACCCGGCCGCAGCAGCCGCAGCGCCTGCTCGAGGTACTGCCAGTACTCGTGCTTGTCGCCGTCGCAGAAGACGAGGTCGTAGTGGCCGTCGGTCAGACGCGGCAGTACGTCGAGGGCCGCTCCGGGGATGAGCCGCACGCGCTGCGGTGCGATGCCGGCAGCGGCGAACGCCGTCCGGGCGAGGCGCTGGTGCTCCGCCTCCACGTCCACCGAGGTCAGCACGCCGTCCGGCCGCATCCCTCTCATCAACCAGACGCCCGAGATCCCGCACCCGGTTCCGATCTCTACAACGTTCCTGGCTCCGATGAGAGCGGCGAGGAAGCGAAGCGTGGCGCCGCCGCCCTGGCCGATCGGGGTCGCGTCCAGGTCGGCTGCACGAGCCCGCGCGTCAGTCAGCACCTCATCCTCGGCGATGAACGACTCGGAGTAAGCCCAGGACGCGGGCTTCGGACCGCTGGGGATCATGGCCTCCTCGGTTGGCCTGCCGGGGGCGGGCGGTGGTCGGATCGCGACCGAGCCTATCGGTCCCGTCGGACGCGGGGAACGATGACACCGAGCGCTGCGTGGGATTCTCGCGGGCCTGACGACTCCAGCTCGTCGCGTACGCTGAGGGGACGGGACCGAAGTTCCGGATAGGGCACCAGCACGGCGGCCGGAGGAGAACGCTCCGCGACCGGCATCGTCCGACCTGCGAGGAGGAGGTGGCGCGTGGAGGCCGCACCCGACCTCGCCAGGACGCCGCCGAGCTGGGACGAGATCGTCCGCCAGCACTCCGGTCGCGTCTTCCGCCTGGCCTACCGGCTCACCGGCAACCGGCATGAGGCCGAGGACCTGACGCAGGAGGTCTTCGTGCGGGTGTTCCGGTCGCTGCACACCTTCCGCCCCGGCACCTTCGAGGGGTGGCTGCACAGGATCACCACGAACCTCTTCCTCGACCAGGTCCGCCGAAGCCGGCGGATCCGCTTCGAGCCCCTTCCCGACAACGCCGAGGAGCGGTTCCCCGGCTCGATGCCGGCGCCCGACCTCGGTATCGCCGACCGGGCCTTCGACGACGACATCGAGGTCGCGTTGCGCGGGCTCAAGCCGGACTTCCGGGTCGCGGTGGTCCTGTGCGACGTGGAGGGCCTGTCCTACGAGGAGATCAGCGACGTCCTCGGGATCAAGATCGGCACCGTCCGCTCCCGGATCCACCGCGGTCGATCGATGCTGCGGGCGGCTCTTCCACACCGCGCTCCCACCGCGAGCCACCGCCGTGTGGGAGGTGCGCTGGACGGCAGCCATGCGGGCGGGCGCGGGTGAGCCACCTCCACCACAAGGTGTCGGCGCTCGTCGACGGCGAGCTCAGCCCGGCCGCCAGGTCGCGTGCGCTCGCGCACGCGCGCACCTGTCCGCAGTGCCGCCAGGAGATCGCGGAGACACTCGAGGTCAAGCGGCGGCTGCACAAGATGGCGCCCGTCGAGATCTCCGACGACCTGCTCCATGTCGTGGCCGTCGGAGCTCCGCTGCCGCCGGCGCCGCCGGAGTCGGGTGGTTCGCCGCTCCTGCGCCGGGCGCTCGTCGGTGTTGGCTCGCTGTCGGCCGTGATGATCGTGGTGGCGTACGTCGTGGGCGCTCCGGCACCGGCCCAGCAGCGGCCGGTCAGCCCGTCGGTCGAGGAGTTCGCCGCCGAGTTCACTGACAGCACCGGCCGCTCCCCGTTCGCCGACCCGATGGTCGAGCTGACGGCGAGCCCAGCGAGCTCGGGGGTCACGAGCCCGATCGGGCTCGGCGCCGCCGAAGGCACCCGGAACGAGCTGCCGGGCGACTCGACGCCTGCCGGGCTGCCGGCGCTCAGCGAGAAGCGGTCCGGCGACGCCCGGGCGGCGCTTCGCCTGTTGCGCAGGGCGGTCCTCGCGCCGCAACGGATCGCGTTCCACGGGATCCGCGTCGTGGAGTCCCTCACCGCGCGAGGTGCGGAGTCGGCGGTCGTCGAGATCACGCACTCACCCGGTCAGGGCACCCGGTTCGACGTAGCCGACAGTGACGCATCGGAGCAGGCGTGGTTCGTCTCCGACACCGACAGCGGGAAAGGCGTCGACCGGGACAGGTCGCTCGCCCGGCTCACCAGCGCGTACGACCTGCACATGGACGGCTCGCAACGGCTCCACGGCAGAGCAGCGCGGGTGATCTCGGTGAGCCAGGACGGACAGGTCTCCGCCCGATTCTGGATCGACGAAGCGACCGGGTTGCTGCTGCGCAAGGAGATGTACGTCGACGGCCGCCTGGTGCGGTGGAGCGGCTACAGCTCCCTCGACACCGGCTCGGGAGAGTTCATGGAGCACCTGCCGCCTCAGATGCAGACGGCACCCACGACGAGCCTCTCGACGTCGGTCGCGGCCGCACTCAACGACAAGGGGTGGACGTGTCCTGAGTGGCTGACGAGGGACTTCCGGCTGGTGGCCTTGCACCAGGTCGACGCCGACGGCGGAGTCATGCATGCCGAGTACGGCGACGGCATGTCGACCGTCTCCGTCTTCGAGGAGCGCGGATCTCTCGACCCCTCTTCGCTGGCAGGGTTCCGGTCGGCGACGGTGGCGGGGCGCCGCGTCCACCTGAAGGACGGCCTGCCGACGACCGTGGTCTGGCAGTCCGGGGACACGGTCTACACGGTGGTGACCGACGCGCCAGAGCAGCTGGTCGGTCAGCTGGTCGCCCGCTTCCCGGACGACGAGGAGGTCGAGTCGCATGGCGTGCTGTTCCGCATCGGCTCAGGCCTGACGCGGATGGCGTCGGCGGTGACCCGCTGATGTCCGCAGGTGACCGCCGAAGCGGTGTGCTGTCTAGGTCGCTTCCAGGTCGAAGGGAGCAGCTTCGCCGAGCTCGAGGGGACGATGCCCCGCGCGTGTCGGGGCGTCGTCGTCGTCCTCGAGGTCGCTGAGCAGGTGCTTCTGCACGAGCGCGCGAGGGTTGAGGTCGCGGAGGTCGAGGTTCGCGTACTCCGGGCCCAGTTCCTCGGCGACCTGCGCTTTGGCTGTTGCGATGGTTTTGCGAGCCTGCTTCATGAGCTTGGCAGCCTGGCGCGCCACCTCGGGGAGCTTGTCCGGCCCGAATACGAACACGGCGAGGATCGCCAGGACGAGGAACTCGGGGAGACCGACGTCGAACATGGCGGCTGTCGGCTAACGTCCGGCCGGTGACAGCCCGAGCTGGCGCCCGGCCAGCCCGCGCCCCGCGGCCGTGATCGTCTCGGCCACCTGGCTCAGCGCGATCGCCGACGCCGACGCCGGGTCGCTCAGCAGAATCGGCCGCCCGACGTCCCCACCCGCACGCAGCGCCATGTCAAGAGGGATGTGGGCGAGCACCGGCACGTCGTACCCGAACCGAGCCGACAACGTCGCCGCGACCGACTCGCCTCCGCCACGGCCGAACACCTCCAGCCGGTGCGACGTACCGCAGTGCGGGCAGGGTAGGTAGCTCATGTTCTCGATGACGCCGCGCACGCGCTGGTTCATCATCGACGCCATCGTGCCGGCGCGCTCTGCGACCTCGGAGGCGGCTGCCTGCGGGGTCGTCACCACGATCACCTCGGCGCTCGGCAGGTGCTGGCCGACGGAGATGGCCACGTCACCGGTGCCCGGGGGTAGGTCGAGGAGGAGTACGTCGAGGTCGCCCCAGTAGACGTCGGTCAGCATCTGCACCAGCGCTCGGTCGAGCATCGGTCCGCGCCAGGCGACCACCTGCTCGCGTTTGGGCTTCAGCATCCCGATGCTGATCACCGACAGGCCGAGGGCCGGGACCGGCATGATCATCTGCTCGACCTGTGTCGGGCGCTCGTCGGCGACGCCCAGCATGGCCGGGATCGAGTGTCCGTAGATGTCGGCGTCGAGGATCCCGACCGTTCGGCCGCTGCGCACCATCGCCATAGCCAGGTTGACCGTCACCGACGACTTGCCCACACCGCCCTTGCCGGAGGCGACCGCGAGCACCTGGGTCAGTGAGTCCGGTCTCGCGAACGGGATCTCCTTGGCCGGCGCGCCCCCCCGCAGGTTCGTCTGCAGCTGCTGGCGTTGCTCGGCGGTCATCACGTCGAGGGTCACGCCGACCGCTGTCACCCCGGGCACGCGCCGTACGGCCGCCGTCACCTCGCGGGTCAGCGTCTCCTTCATGGGGCAGCCCGCCACCGTCAGCAGCACCGTGACCTGGACGGCGCCGGCGTCGGTGATGTCGACGTCGCGCACCATCCCGAGCTCGGTGATCGGGCGGTGGATCTCGGGGTCGTTCACCGTCGCGAGGGCAGCTTGCACCGGCTCGAGCAGCGACGAGGTCATGCCGCAAGGTTACGGGGTGTCTGTCCCGTTCACGATCGGCGCCGTCGTCGACGCCGTGGGCCGCCCGTCCCGTTCCTCTCGGTCCGCCCGACGGCGCCGGACTCCCTGCGGAACCGTTCTCTCGAGCTGTTGGGGTGGCCGCTGGGGGATCAGGCCGACCGGAACCGTTCGTTCGGGCTGTTGGGGCAGCGCGGGCGGCGGCGTACGACGTGTGAAACCGTTCGTTCGGGCTGTTGGGGTGGCCGCTGGGGATCAGGCCGACCGGAGCCGATCGTTCGGGCTGTTGGGTGGCCGCTGGGGGATCAGGCCGACCGGAACCGTTCGTTTGGGCTGTTGGGGTCGCCGCCTGGATGCATCACCGGCTGGGGAAGTAGGGACGCCATGCCTGCGATCGCACGGCCGACACACGTCGCCCCCGTGCGCGAAGTGCCGCCGTCACGCGGTCGAGGGTCCGCTCCGGCTCGGAATAGATGCCCTTCGCCGTCACGGTCACGAGCTTCCAGCCGTCGTTGTCCAGCATCTCGTGGCGCTCGAGGTCGCGTTCCCACTGCGTCGGGTTCTCGGCGTGTTGTCGACCGTCGTACTCGATGATCAAGCGGTATTGCGGATAGCTGAGGTCGAAGCGAGCAATCCACTCACCCGAATCGTCGCGCAGGATGTAGTTGACCGCTGGCTCGGGGAGGCCAGCCAGCACGATGAGCATCCGTAGGCGCGTCTCTTGAGGTGAGCCGACGCCCGTGCGGACGTACCCCGCCGCCTTGCGCGCGCGCGGCGCGCCCTTGAGGCTTGATGCAGCCGTCGCGGCTACGAGGTCCGCGACGGTCGCGAGCCGCATCCTGACCATGGCATCGCCGACAGCTGTCAGCTCCACCAGGTCCAACATCGACCCAAGAGCGACGAAGGTGTCGCACGGAGCGGACACCGCGATGCCGTGGCGGACGGTAACGGTCACTGGACGGCTGGTCTGATGGCTGTGTACGCCGGTCCGCCATCGCTTGTCCGCGTCACGCGTGACGGTCACGTGCTCCTCCGACGTCATCGGCACAGGCAAGCCGTACAGGCGTGCCGCGCTCAGATGACTGGCGAAGGCGCCAGCAGGATGCAGGGACACCGCCGCTCGGATCCGGGCGTGTGGATCCTGGGCCGCTGCGGTGGCGACGTGGTAACCGCGCATGACCTGCCGATACTTCGCGCTGCGCAGCTGGCCCCTGGTGACGCCTCGCGACAGGGCCTCTGCTGTCGAGAAGGGACGCAGAAGATCGAAGCTGTTACCCGCCATCCTCCAACGATGCGGGAGAGCTCTGACAAGCCGCAGAGGTTATCCACAGCCAGACGCTGGTGGCCCGGGTGTGGCGGACGTCGCGTGTTGTAACGGCTCGATCGAGCGGTTCTGGTGGTGACGCGGGGCGTCGACGGGTGCGGTCAGGGCTCGATCGAGCGGTTCTGGTGGTGGCGGGGCGTCGACGCGTGTCCTAACGGCTCGATCGAACGGTTGCGCACGTCGTACGGCGGTCCCGTGGTGTCCAAACGGTTCGATCGAACGGTTGCGCACGACGTACGGTCGGCCGCGGCCAGCGCTATGACGCGTCGGGGGCGCTCGGGCGGCCCGGGGACCGCTCGTCGAGGTCGGCCAGCAGCCCGCGGATCTCCGACCGCAGAAAGTCCCGCGTGGCCACCTCTCCGATCGCGGAGCGCAGCGCGGCAACCTCGCGGGCCAGGAAGTCCTGGTCGGCAAGCGCGCGGGCGTTCGCCTCCCGGTCGCGCTCCGCGATCACCCGGTCCCGAGACTCCTGGCGGTTCTGCGCCAGCAGGATCAGCGGAGCGGCGTACGACGCCTGGGTGGAGAAGAACAGGTTCAGCAGGATGAACGGATAGGCGTCCCACTTGAGCCCATAGATCCCGACGACATTGAGGGTGATCCAGATGATCACGAACCCCGTCATGTACATCAGGAAGCGGGCGGTCCCCATGAACCGCGCGAACGTCTCCGCGAAGCGCCCGAACGTGTCGGAGTCGTAGCTCGGCCGCGGTACGACGACCCGCCGGGTCTCCCGGGGGATGTCGAGGCGGGTGGTTCGTGAGCGGGTAGGCCGCAGGGTCTGGCGGCGCTCCTCGTGCTGGTCCTCACGTGCCATCGTGCACCGCCACAGCCCGGGCGTCGTGCTCGCGCCAGTCCTGCGGCAGCATGTGGTCGAGCACGTCGTCCACGGAAACCACGCCCAGCAGGTGACCGCCGTCGTCCACCACAGGACTCGCGACGAGGTTGTAGTGGGCGAGCAGCCGCGTGACCTCGTCGAGCGGTGCCTCGACGCGCAACGGCTCGATGTCGTTGTCGATCACTCCGGACACGATTGTTGACGGCGGCTCGCGAAGCAGCCGCTGGAAGTGCGCGGCGCCGAGGAATCGTCCCGTCGGCGCCTCCAGCGGGGGCCGGCAGACGTAGACCATCGCCGCGAGCGACGGGCTCAGCTCCGCGTTGCGGATCTCGGCCAGCGCCTCGGCGACGGTGGCGTCGGGAGCGAGGATCACCGGGTCGGTCGTCATCATGCCGCCGGCGGTCCGCTCCTCGTACTTGAGGAGCCGGCGTACGTCGTCTGCCTCGTCGGGCTCCATCAGGGCCAGCAGTCGTTCAGCGGTCTCCGGCGCCAGCTCCGCGATCAGGTCGGCGGCGTCGTCGGGGGACATCTGCTCGAGCACGTCAGCGGCGCGCTCGCTCTCCAGCTGGCCCAGGATCTCGACCTGGTCGTCCTCCGGGAGCTCCTCGAGGACGTCGGCGAGCCGTTCGTCGTCGAGTGCGGCGGCGATCTCGCCACGCCGCTTCGGGGACAGGTCGTGGATGACCCCCGCGAGGTCCGCCGGGCGCATGGTGTCGAGGGCGGCGAGCAGGTGCGTGGCGCCCTGCCCGATCTCGCTTCCGGTCAGGCCGCTGACCTCAGACCACTCGAGGATCTGCGTCTGGCCCTTGCGCGCGAAGCGTTTGGAGCCCATCTGTACGGCGACCCGGGCCAGCTGCCAGTCGCGGGTGCGCAGCTGCTCCATCGCGATGTCGTACACCGTGGCCGGGCTCCCGGTGTCGATGATCGTCACCGTCCGGTCGAGGAGCTCACCGAGGACGAGCGTCTCGGTGCTGCGCTGGGCGAAGCGCCGCATGTTCACGAGGCCGGTCGTGATGACCTGCCCCGAGTCCAGGCTGGTCACCCGCGTTATGGGGACGAAGATGCGCCGCCGCCTGCCGAACACCTCCACGACGAGCCCGAGGACGCGGGGCGGTCGGTTGTCGACGCGCAGCGCCGCGACGACGTCGCGGACCTTGCCGACCTGGTCGCCGTTCGGGTCGAAGACCTGAAGGCCCGCCAGCCGGGCGACGAAGACGCGGTTCGTTGCTGCGTTCACGTTCTGAGGTTACCGGCCGAGCAGCCGGTCAGGCGTCGTTCGCAGCGCCACCGGACCGGCCCCTTGGCTACTGTTCAACCATGCAAGCCCGGTCGCTGCGCTACGTGCTCGTCGACGTGTTCGCCGAGAGCCGGTTCGCGGGCAACCAGCTCGCCGTCGTCCTCGGCGCCGACGCGCTCTCGACGTACCAAATGCAGACCATCGCCGCGGAGTTCAACCTTGCCGAGACGACGTTTCCCATGGAGCTGACGGAGCAGGACGAGGCGGTCGGCGCCGACTACCGCGTGCGGATCTTCACGGCCAGCAGGGAGATCCCGTTCGCCGGGCATCCGACATTGGGTACGGCGTGGGTGCTCGCTCGGCAAGGCCTGCTCGGCGCAGGGGCGCGACTGCAGGCCTGCGGAGCCGGCCTCGTCGGCGTCGACGTCCCAGCAGCGGACACCGAGCCGCTCGAGCTGCGGTCGAAGCCGCGCGACCTGTCGGCTGCCTTGTCCGGGCCGGCCGCGACGGAGTGCGCGCGGTCCGTCGGCCTCGACCCGGCAGATCTCGCCGGCCCGGCGTTCGTGGCCGGCTGCGGTCTGTCGTTCGTGCACCTGCCGGTCCTCGTGGCGTCGCTGGCTCGTGCCCGGCCGCGGCTCGCGGAGATGAGGGACGTCGACCTGGGGGACTTCGCACTGCAGGACCCGCTGATCGGCCTCAACGTCTACGCGGTGCTGCCGGGCGCGGAGGATGCGACGGACCTCATGGTGCGGTCACGGGTCTTCGTGCCGGGGCCGTCCGTTCCGGAGGACCCGGCGACCGGCTCGGCCGCGGTGGGGCTCGGGATGGCTCTGGTGGCTTCCGGGCTTGCCGAGCCGGAGGGCACGACGCGTTACGACATCGCCCAGGGCGTCGAGCTGGGGCGTCCGTCGCGGCTGTGGGGACGGGTCTCGGCGGAGGCGGGCTCGGCCGTCACGTGCTGGGTCGCCGGGCGGGTGCAGCCGATCGGCGAGGGGGCCATCGCCGTACCCGACGTCTCGTGAGCGACACCGGCCGCGTGGTCGTGGCGGGAGTCGGCACCGGCGTGCGGCGCCGGCTGTCGTCGGGCAGCCCGCCAGGCAGCTCGGCGAGAGGGAACCGGGGCGTCAGCCGGTAGACGGTGAACGTTGGATCCGCCCAGCGCTCCCGCGCGTGAGTGGGGTCCGACAGGTTGAGCCGCAGCTTGGCGAGCTCGGCCGTCGCCATCGCCCAGTCCTCGTCGGACGGTCGGAGCACTGAGACGTCTGTGTCGACCGTGAGGAGGTGGCGGCCGTCGTCCTTGCTGCGTACGACGACCCGCGCGACGCCTGACTCGGCCAGGCCCGGGTCGGGTTGCTCCCCGGGACCGGTGAGCAGGTAGAGGTGGCCACCGAGCCAGGCGTGCCAGCGCG
>JBBSIF010000010.1:0-36984 GCA_038232255.1 Propionibacteriales bacterium | reverse complement strand
GCGAACGGAGCGAGGATGCTGCAGACGACGATCCCCAGAATGCCCAGCACCAGGGCAGTGGTCGCCTGGCGCTGGTCCGGCGCAGGCCCACCCGACCAGCCCGCCGGACCGCCCGGACCCTGGTAGGGGTAGGACGGCGGCGGAGGCGGCGGCGGGGATGTCCCGGCTAGCTAGTCCCGTGCGTCCTTGCGCAGGAACGACAGTGCCAGGCCCACCAGGATCGCGATGAGGCTGAGCCAGTACCCGATTCCATGGCCCTTGTCGATGCCGATCCCCCCTAGGTCGCCACCGGGCACGACGAACAAGGCCAGGATCACGCACAGGGTTGCAAGCGCGAAACCCGCGAGTGCGACCAGCCTCGTCAGGCTGGCGTCCAGCGGCCGGATCCCCATGAGGTGCAGCGCGAGCAGCACCGCGACTGCCAAGGCCACCAGCGCAGCGAACCAGCCGAAGAAACCGTGCCAGGCCGACGTGGACGCCGACCCAATTCCTGCCGAATAGGTGTAGTAGGAGAAAAGAGAAAAGAGAAATGCCAGGACGCCGGCGGCGATGATCCCAAGGTCGTAGGGATGGGCGCTTCGGACGGCGGCCTTCATCTGGTCTGCGTTCACGCCGCCTGATGAGCTGCTCCCACCGGTGCCCGACGGGGGCGGCGGAGTCTGCGGAACTTCGGACATTGTCATCCCCTTGCACTGAGTCCAACCACGTTGCTGGGCACCCACATGCTCCCACCAAGAGCGGGGTTAGCGCGAGGATCAGCTGCTCTTGCGCTTCGGAGTGTCGCGGGCGGGGACGTCTCGCTCAGGCGGACCGTGCTCAGACCGTGGCGCGACCGCTCAGGACGGCGATGGCCCGGATGACTGCGAATCCGAGCCAACCGGCGAGCAGGACCCTCACCAGCACGGAGCTCAGCAGCGGTCGGACGTCGGGCGGCGGCCGGCGTCGTACGGCGGCTACGGAGACCACCACCACGAGCACGAGGGCGGCGGGCAGCGTCACGAGCACGAACGGGTTCGCCGACAGCGCACGCGCCAAGTCCCCGTGCATCGCGAACACCCAGGCGCGGGTCAGCCCGCACCCGGGACAGGGCAGACCCGTCAGCAGGCGCACCGGACACAGCACCGGTCCGGAGACCGCTTGGTCAGGACTCATCCCCGCGGCACAGCCGAGGGCGGCAACCGACAGCACCGCCAGCAGGCGCAGCGTGCCAGGTCCCGGCACGGCGACCAGCTGCGTCGCCCCAGCATCCGCTTGCCCCGGCACGGCGACCGACCGCGTCGCCCCCGCGACCGCCGGCACCGCCACCGGCACGACCACCGGCACCGGCACCGGCACCGGCACCGATCTACCTGAGCGGACGGCCATCGCTGTCCCGGAGGCTGCGCAGCGCGATCAAGATGATGTCGATGATCGCCCAGATCCCGACGCCTCCGCAGGTCACCAGCTTAAGGATGCCGAGGCCGGTGTAGCCGAGATAGAACCGGTCGACCCCGAGCGAGCCGAGGAAGACCGACAGCAGGAGAGCGATCAGCCACTCCCGGTCGGAGAAGATCCCCGGCACCTGGGCCGCCGGGTACCACGGCGTCTGAGGACCACGCACGGGCTGGTACGGCTTCAGCGTCTTGTTCAACGCCATCGCCTGCAGGTCGGCGTACCGGTAGGGCCCGTACTCCTGACCCATCTGCTGGAGGTAGAACTCGTCGACGGGCTGCTGGGGCGAGGCCGGGTGGAGGCCCGGGTACGTCGGAGGGCCGGTCATGGTGGGCATCCTAGGCGAACCTCGGGGGCCAACCTCGACGCCGAGAGCGGGCTGTGAAGATTCACACCTCGCAGCCGCTCTGCGACGCAAGGATCTCGGCGTAGGATGGACTGGACGGGAGATCCTCAGGGACTCGACGGTGGGGACAGGTGTGAGCAAGCAGGTCGAGCAGCTCGACCAGGTGGTCATCCGCTTCGCGGGCGACTCCGGCGACGGCATGCAGCTCACCGGTGACCGCTTCACCCAGGAGACCGCCCTCTTCGGCAACGACCTGTCCACGCTGCCGAACTTCCCCGCCGAGATCAGGGCGCCTGCCGGCACCCTCGCGGGGGTCTCGTCGTTCCAGCTGCACTTCGCCGACCACGACATCCTGACGCCGGGTGACGCGCCTGCCGTTCTCGTCGCGATGAACCCCGCCGCGCTGCTGGCGAACGTCAAGGACCTTATGCCGGGCGCCACGATCATCGTGGACAGCCACGACTTCACCGAGCGCAACCTGACGCGCGCGGGTTACAGGTCGAACCCCCTCGAGGACGGCTCACTGCAGCTGTTCGCGGTCCACGAGCTCGACCTGAGTGACATGACGCTGGAGGCCATCAAGGCGTTCGGTCTCACCCGCAAGGACGCCACCCGCGCGAAGAACATGTACGCCCTCGGGCTGGTGTCCTGGTTGTACGGCCGTTCCCTCGCGGGGACCGAGGCGTACCTGGCCCGCAGGTTCGCCGGCAAGCCCGACATCCGCGACGCCAACCTGGCCGCGCTGCACGCGGGGTGGAACTTCGGGGAGACCACCGAGACGTTCGCGGTCTCCTACGAGGTGAAGCCGGCGCCCATGCCTGCCGGCTCCTACCGCAACATCACCGGCAACCTCGCGCTCAGCTACGGGCTCGTCGCGGCCGCGGTGCGCTCGGGGCTCGAGCTCTTCCTGGGCGCCTACCCCATCACTCCCGCGTCCGACATCCTTCACGAGCTCAGCAAGCACAAACGCTTCGGTGTCGTGACGTTCCAGGCGGAGGACGAGATCGCCGGGATCGGCGCCGCACTCGGTGCCTCGTTCGGCGGGGCGTTGGGCGTGACGACGACGTCGGGGCCGGGGATCGCGTTGAAGAGCGAGACGATCGGGCTCGCCCTCACGTTGGAGCTTCCGCTGCTCGTCATCGACGTCCAGCGCGGCGGCCCATCGACCGGGCTGCCCACCAAGACTGAGCAGTCCGACCTGCTGCAGGCCATGTTCGGGCGCAACGGCGAGTCGCCGGTCCCGATCGTGGCGCCGCGTTCGCCGGGCGACTGCTTCGACGCCGCCCTGGAGGCCGCCCGGATCGCCGTCACCTACCGCACGCCGGTCATCCTGCTGTCCGACGGCTATCTCGCCAACGGCTCGGAGCCCTGGCACATCCCGGACGTCGACACGCTGCTCCGGATCGACCCCGGCTTCGCGACGACGCCCAACCACGAGACCGAGGCGGGCCAGCACGAGTTCTGGCCCTATCAGCGCGATCCGGAGACGCTCGCCCGCCCGTGGGCGGTGCCCGGGACGGCTGGGCTCGAGCACCGCATCGGCGGCCTGGAGAAGGCCGACGGCCACGGCAACATCTCCTACGACCCGACCAACCACGACCTGATGGTGCGGACCCGCCAGGCGAAGGTCGACCGAGTGGCGGACCTGATCGGTCCACTGGAGGTCGACGACCCGGACAGCTCCGCGCGCCTGCTGGTGCTCGGGTGGGGGTCGACGTACGGACCGATCGGAGCGGCGTGCCGGCGGCTGCGGGCGGCTGGCCGGCCGATAGCCCAGGCTCATCTGCGTCACCTGAACCCGTTCCCGAGGAACCTCGGGGAGATCCTGCGCCGTTACGACCGCGTCGTGGTGCCCGAGATGAACCTCGGCCAGCTCGCGCTGCTGCTGCGCGCGAGGTATCTCGTCGACATCGTCAGCTACAACCAGGTCCGCGGGCAGCCGTTCAGCGCCGGTGAGCTGGAAGACGTGCTGGGAGCCGCAGTGGAGGAGACGAACCGATGACCACATCTGTGCCAATGCCTGCCGTCGCCCCCGCGGGGCTCGCCGGCGTTCCGCTGTCCGACGTACCGACCTCGCGCAAGGACTTCGCGTCCGACCAGGAGGTCCGCTGGTGCCCGGGGTGCGGTGACTACATCGTGCTCGCCGCCGTCCAGGCCTTCCTGCCGTCGCTCGGCCTGCGCCGGGAGAACATCGTCTTCATCTCGGGCATCGGGTGCTCGTCGCGTTTCCCGTACTACCTCGACACCTACGGCATGCACTCGATCCACGGGCGGGCACCCGCCATCGCGACCGGGCTCGCGACCACCCGATCGGACCTGTCGGTGTGGGTGGTGACCGGAGACGGCGACGCCCTGTCCATCGGCGGCAACCACCTCATCCACGCGATGCGCCGCAACGTGAACCTGACGATCCTGCTCTTCAACAACCGCATCTACGGGTTGACCAAGGGCCAGTACTCGCCGACGTCCGAGATCGGCAAGATCACCAAGTCGACCCCCATGGGCTCCCTCGACCAGCCCTTCAACCCGATCTCCCTCGCCCTCGGCGCCGAGGCGACGTTCGTGGCGCGGACGCTGGACTTCGACCGGGCGCACCTGACGTCGGTGCTGACCGCGGCGGCCGCGCACCGCGGCACCAGCCTCGTGGAGATCTACCAGAACTGCCCGATCTTCAACGACGGGGCCTTCGAGGTGCTCCGCGACAAGGAGCAGTCGGAGGCGCGGTTGGTCAGGCTTGAGCATGGAATGCCGGTGCGCATCGGCGAGCGGGAATGGCTGCACGACGCGCACGCCGCCGACCCGAGCGCCGCCTTCGAGATCTCGCGCCTCGACGACGGCACGATGAACCACGTGCCGATCGGCATCTTCCGCCAGGTCGAGCGGCCGACGTACGACGACCAGCTGCGCGACCAGGTGGAGAAGGCGAAGGACCTCGACACCGACGCAGACGCCGACCTTGCCGCACTCCTCGCCGGCTCGGACGCCTGGAACGTCGGGCCGTCGTAGCAGGCTGCGCCTAGCGGAGCTCGGTGGTGAACGTGCCGCCGTACGACGCCATGTAGGCAACCGTGCCGGGGATGGCGACCCGCCACCACCACCGACCGGAGCCCGGAGCGGGCAGCGCAAAGCTGTACACGCCGTCGGTGCCCGTCGTGGTCCGCTTGACGGTCAGGTAGTCGCACGCGGCGCAGGAGCGCTTCTGGAGCGCGATCGGCTTGCCCGTGTAGTAGGGCGTGACAAAACCGTGCAGGTTCGCGGTGTTCGTGCCGTCGGTGATGACGCCGTGGAAGAGCCGGAACACGGTCAGCCAGGTCGTCTTCGCGCTTGGCTGGAACGACGGGTTCCCTCCGAAAACCACCTTGTAGTGCGCGTTCTGGCGCGCGAACGCCCCAAAGGTGAACTGCGGGAACGGGCCGGTGCCGGTCCGCCGGGTCGCCTGATAGACCCAGGCGCTGTTGCCGTTGAGCTGGCGGTAGAGCCTGACCTGGACTCCCGCCAGCGCACCGCGTTTGCCCTGTGCCGAGCCGACGACCTGCCCGCGGATACCGACCGTGGAGCCGTAGGAACGGATGTGCGAGAAGGGAAGGTAGCGGATTGCCGTCCGGTGTCGCGAGACGCTCATCTGCATGGTGGCCGTGGACTGGTCCGGGGCACTGGACTGGGCGGGAGGGTTCGCCAGTGCTGCGCCCGGCAGGCCGAGGAGGGCGGCGGACGTCAGCCCGACCAGGAACGCGCGCGTCGTCTTCATCCGGTGGAAACCCACAATCTCGGCGTTTCACGACCCCGGAAGGGCCCGTGCTTGCCCGTCCACCGTAGGGAACCCGCTCTGATCCGGCAACCCGGGCGCCGGACGGCCGCCTCCCCGACGTCCGCCTGCATGGGCGCAATCGCACCCACCCGCCGGGACGCAACGCTGAGCGGCGTACGGCGCTCAGTCTCGAACGTCAGGACCGTGGCTGCATCACGCTCATGACACAGGTTAGGCTGGCACCGTGGTTGACGAACGACGTGGCGTGCTGCTCGGCGGTGCCGCCTTCGCGCTGTGGGGCCTGTTCCCGCTGTACTGGCCGCTATTGGAACCAGCCGGCGCCGAGGAGATCCTGGCTCACCGGGTCCTGTGGTCGCTGCTGGCGACGTCGATCCTGGTGGTCGTCGCCAGGAAGTCGTCGGCGTTCCGGGCGATCTGGACGACGCCGCGCGTGCGAGCCCTGATGCTCGCAGCCAGTGTGCTCATCGCCGTCAACTGGTTCACCTACATCTGGGGCGTCAACCACGGGTACGTCGTGGAGACGTCGCTCGGCTACTACATCAACCCGCTCGTGACCGTGCTGCTCGGTGTGTTCGTCCTCGGGGAGCGGCTGCGCCGCGTGCAGTGGCTGGCGCTGGCCATCGGCTTCGCGGCCGTGTGCGTGCTCAGCGTCGCGCTCGGCCGGCCGCCGTACATCTCGCTCGTCCTCGCGTTCAGCTTCGGCACCTACGGGCTGCTGAAGAAGCAGGCGGCGGTCGGTCCGACCGAGGGGATCGCCTTCGAGACGGTCGTGCTCGCGCCGGTGGCGCTCGGCTATCTCGCCTGGTCGACGGCCGCCGGCACCGCGCAGTCGTGGTCGCAAGGCATCGGGCACGTCGCGCTGCTGAGCACGACGGGCATCGTCACGGCGCTGCCCCTCATCCTCTTCGCGGGGGCCGCCAACAAGGTCCCGCTCGCGACCCTCGGGATGCTGCAGTACATCGCGCCGACGCTGCAGTTCCTGATCGGGGTCCTCGTCTACGCCGAACCGATGTCGCTGGCTCGCTGGATAGGTTTCATCCTCGTCTGGGTGGCGTTGCTGCTGCTGTCGACCGAGTCGATCCTGGCGATGCGGCGACGTACGGCGGGCAGAACGGCCGAGCGCGACGTGCCAAAGAGCCATCCACTGGCTACCGCACCCCGGCCGTGACGCCTGGTTGGTCCTCGGGCAGACTCGGACGAGACTCCGAAGGAAGAGTGAGCCATGACCGAGAGCGTCAATCCGGCAGAGAACTACCACGGCTACAGCGTGGACGACGAGGACCAGCCTCAGTCCACCGGTGACAGCCTGGTGGGCGACCGTGGGCTCGACGACCCGCTCGATGAGGGGTACTCCCCGCCGGAGAAGTGGTCCGCGGGCGAGGGTTTCGGGAACACCCCGTTCGAGGAGGCGGTTGGCGAGACGCTCGACCAGCGCCTCGCGCAGGAGGAGCCGGAGCCCGACCCCTACCAGCTCGCCGAGATGGATCTCGAGGACGTGAGCGGCGAGGTCGGCAGCGAGCGCTCGGGCCGGCTGGTTGCCGACGACGAGGGTCTCGGGATGGACACCGACGCGGAGCTGTTCGCCGAGGACGTCGGCATCGACGGCGCAGCCGCGAGCGCGGAGGAAGCCGCCGTTCACGTCATCGAGGAGTGAGCCGCCGGCTCTGGGCGGCGGTCTAGTGTCCACCCCATGGAGACGTACGAGTACGAGGTCGTGCCCACGGGTCTGCTCACCGACCGCGACATCAACCAAGCAGCGTGGCTGGAGCTCGGTGTGGGACTCGACGCTTGGGGGAAAGCGGGCTGGGAGCTCCTCAGCGTCGGCTACAACGACCGGGGACTGCCCGTGACGTGGGTGTTCCGCCGGGCACTCACCGCCGCTCCCGTTGACCTGACCCCCCTGCCCTGAGACCTGGCTCAGCTGGCGACGTGACGCAAGGCCGGGAGCGGGACTCTCCCGCCGAGGCGTATTGAGCGGCTGTGCGAGCGCCAAGACTGGCAGGGTGTGCTCATGACGTCGTCGAAGGAGCTGCAGTCATCGGCGCTCGCCGCGCTGCTGGACCGCGCCGTTCACGATCCTGGTGTCGTGGGCCTGGTGCTGACCGGCTCGCAGGCTCGCGTCGGCATGGCAACGTCGCGATCTGACATCGATGTGTACGTCGTCCTCAGCCAGCCAGATGAGGCCTGGCGTACCACCCGCAGCGCCACGATCGACGTGCCGGTCTGCACCCTGGGGGAGCTGAGCGCAGTCCCGGGCCCGGACGCCGGCGGATGGTGGGACCGTCTACCGGTCGCTCAAGAGCGCCCGCGACGGCCGCCGCCTCGAGGCGCGGCTGGATGCCGTAGAGAGCCTGGCCTGGGGGCTGCCCGTCCTCGTCGCCTTCGAGCGTCGGGCGCGGCCCTACAACAAGTACCTGCGCTGGGAGCTCCAGCGACATCCGCTCGAACGCGAAGGCTGGCAGGCGCAGATCCTCGTGCCTCAGCTCGAGGCAATCCTCGACGACGGGGACCCAGCCGCCCAACGCGCGCTGTTCTCCTCGGTGGAGGAGGCCGCCCGCGTGGTGGGGTTCGCGCCGATCCTCGACGACTGGGGCGACGAGCTCGCGATTCTGCGCGGCGCCTAGGACGAGCGCGTGGTGACCAGGTCGCAGAGACCGACGAGGGCCTGACGCGCCGGGATGGCCGGCACCGAGTCCAGCAGCTTGCGAGCCACCTCGCCCCGGCGGCTCACCTCGAGCCTCGCCTCGGTCATCGCCGGGTTGGTGCGGAGCAGTCGCAGCGCCTCGGCATGCATGGCGTCATTGCTGATCGGGCCGGCCAGCAGCTCGAGCAGGCGTGAGTCCGTGGGGGAGGAGGACTGCCGGGCGATCAGGGTCGGCAGCGTCGGGATTCCCTCGCGCAGGTCGGTGCCTGGCGTCTTGCCGAGCACCGTCGACTCGCTGGCGACGTCGATGATGTCGTCGCTGAGCTGGAAAGCCGTTCCGATCTGCTCGCCGAACTCGGTAAGCGTCTCCACCAGCCCGGACGGTGCACCGGACATCATCGCGCCGAAGCGGGCCGATGTCGCGATCAGCGCGCCGGTCTTGTCCGCGACGACCGACTGGTAGTGCTCCAGCGGATCCTCGGACTCGTCCGGGCCCACCGTCTCGCGGATCTGGCCCTGGACGAGTCTCGCGAACGTCTGCGCCTGGATGAGCACCGCCTCCGGGCCCAGCCCCGCGACGATCTCGGCGGCGCGGGCGAAGAGGAAGTCACCGGTGAGGATCGCCACGGAGTTGTCCCAGCGGGCGTTCGCGCTGAGCGAGCCGCGGCGCATCTTCGCCTCGTCCATCACGTCGTCGTGGTACAGCGTGGCGAGGTGAGTGAGCTCGACGACGAGCGCGGCGGGTATGACGCCCGCATGCATCGGGTCGCCGAACTCGGCCGCCAGCACCAGCAGGAGCGGGCGGAACCGCTTGCCGCCGGCGTGCAGCAGGTGGCCCGCCGCCTGGTTGAGGAACGCGATGTCGGACGCGACGCTCTGCTCGAGCGCCAGCTCCACGTCGCCAAGCCGGGACCTCAGCCGCGACTCCAGGTCGGCGTCGACGGGTGGCAGGCCCAGCGATGACAACGTCATGGCATCAGCGGACGAACTCGCCGGCCTGGCGAGCCAGGTCGAGGACAGGCTGCGGAACGACTCCCAGCAGCAAGGTGACGGTGGCGCCGACCGTGATGACAGCGGTCGTCAAGGCACTCGGTACGGCGACCGTGGGACCGTCACCTACGGGGTCGGAGAAGAACATCAAGACGATGACGCGGACGTAGAAGAACGCGGCCACGGCGCTCAACAGCACCGCCACCACCACGAGTGGCCAGGCACCACCTGCCCACGCCGCGGCGAACACCGCCCACTTGCCGGTGAACCCGCTCGTCAGCGGAATGCCCGCGAAGGCCAGCAGGAAGAAGGCGAAGACACCGGCAGCGACCGGCGACTCCTTCCCGAGCCCGGCCCACCGCGACAGGTGCGTCGCCTCCCCGCCCGGGTCCCGGACGACCGTGACGACCGCGAACGCGCCGATCGTCGCGAAGCCGTAGGTGACCAGGTAGAACAGCACGGCCTGCAGGCTCGAGATCTGCTGCCCACCGATCCCCACCCCCTGGGTGGCTCCGACGAAGCCGGTGAGCAGGAACCCCGCGTGCGCGATCGAGGAGTACGCCAGCATCCGCTTGATGTCGGTCTGGGTGATCGCCAGCACCGACCCGACCGCCATGGTGAGGATCGCGACGACCCAGAACATCGGCTGCCAGTCCCAGCGCGCGCCGCCCAGCGCGACGTAGAACACCCGAAGCAGCGCCCCGAAGGCCGCGAACTTGGTGCACACCGCCATGAACCCGGTGACAGCGGTAGGCGCTCCCTGGTAGACGTCCGGCGTCCAGGCGTGGAACGGCGCCGCGTTCACCTTGAAGAGCAGGCCGACAGCGACGAGTCCGATGCCCACGAGCAGCAGGTTGTTGGCGCCGGCGCGGGAGGAGACCGCGTTCGCGATGTCCGCGAAGTTGACGCTGCCGGCATAGCCGTAGATCATCGCGATGCCGTAGAGGAAGAAGGCCGACGAGAACGCGCCCAGCAGGAAGTACTTCATCGCGGACTCCTGGCTGATCAGCCGACGGCGACGCGCCAGACCACACAGCAGGTAGAGCGGCAGCGAGAACACCTCGAGTGCGACGAACATGGTCAGGAAGTCGTTGGCGGCGCTGAAGAGCATCATGCCGCCGACCGCGAACGCCATCAGCGGGAACACCTCGGTGTGCTCGATGCCTCGCGAGAACGCCTCCCGCTCCGCCTGGGTGCCCGGCAGCGCCGACGCCTGGCCGGCGAACGCCGTGAGCCCGCCCTCGAGGCGGCGCTCGGCGAACAGCATCACGCTGCAGATGGACAAGATGAGGAGCGTTCCCCAGATGAAGAGGGACGGCCCGTCGACGGCGATCGCCCCGGCGGCCTGGATGCCGCCCACCGAGCCGGCCGCAGGTCCGGAGTTCTGCACCAGCCCCTCGGCGACCACGACGACGCCGGCGAGGGCCGCCAGCAGCCCGCCGATCGTCAGCACGGACTGGATCAGGTACCGGCGCTCGCGTGGTGCGAACGCCTCGACGACGACGCCGACCAGCGCGACCCCGAAGACGATGAGGAGCGGGAAGAGCTTGCCGTATGCGAGGTCGGGCGCGTTGAACGGCGCGGCTGCGAGCGAGCTCACCGGGACGCCCCCTCCGGGTCGGTCGCGACTGTCGGTGCCGGGTCGCTCACGTGGACACGGTCGAGCAGCGAGCTGACCGTCGGGTTGACGGCGTCGAGGGCTGGCTTGGGAAAGAAGCCGAGGATCACGATCAGCACCAGCAGCGGCGCCAGCGCGCTGATCTCGCGGAGGTTGAGGTCCCGCATGTGCCGCGTGGACTCGCGCACCGGCCCGGTCATCGTCCGCTGGTAGGCCAGCAGGATGTACAGGGCCGCGAGCACGATCCCGAGGGTGGCGATCACGGCGGCGGTGATCGACGTGCTGAACGTCCCGGCGAGCACGAGGAACTCACTGACGAACGGCGACAGCCCCGGCAGGGACAGGCTGGACAGGCCAGCCAGCAGGAAAGTGCCGGCGAGAATCGGGGCGACCTTCTCGACGCCGCCGAAGTCCCCGATCATCTTGGAGCCCCGCCTGCTGATCAGGAAGCCCGTCACGAGGAAGAGCGCGGCCGTCGAGATCCCGTGGTTGAACATGTACAGCGCCGAACCCGCCTGCGACGTGCTCGTCAGGGCGAAGATCCCGAGCACGATGAACCCGAAGTGGGAGACCGAGGTGTAGGCGATGAGCCGCCGGATGTCGTTCTGGCCGATGGCGAGCAGGGCACCGTAGATAACGGAGATGACGGCGAGCGTCATGACGACCGGGCTCGCCCATCTCGACGCCTCCGGGAACAGCCCGAGGCAGAAGCGCATCATGCCGAACGTGCCGATCTTGTCCAGGACACTGACCAGCAGCACCGACGTCCCCGGGGTGGCCTCGCTGGCGGCGTCCGGGAGCCACGTGTGCACCGGCCACATCGGCGCCTTCACCGCGAACGCGACGAAGAAGCCGAGGAACAGCCAGCGGCCGGTGTTCTGGCTCATGCCGGTGTTCATGAGGTCCTGGAGCAGGTACGACGGGCCGCCCGCCGTCCTCGACGACACGACGTACAGGCCGACGACGGAGGCGAGCATGAGCAGACCGCCGAGGAGGCTGTACAGCAGGAACTTGACAGCGGCATAGGACCGCTGCGGACCGCCGAAGCCACCGATGAGGAAGTAGATCGGGATCAGCGTCGCCTCGAAAAGCACGTAGAACAAGAAGACGTCGGTCGCGGCGAAGACACCGACCGACAGCCCCTCGAGCGACAGCATCAGGGCGAAGAACGCGTTGACGCTCCACCGGGCGTCGTCGGCGTCGTTCCAGGAGGCCAGGATCACGACCGGGGTCAAGATCGTCGTGAGCAGCACGAGCAGCAGCCCGAGACCGTCCACGCCGAGGGCGTAGTGCACGCCGAACGCCCGGATCCAATTGTGCTCCTCGACGAACTGGAAGCCACCGCCGGTGTCGTACTGCAGGGCGATGCCGATCGAGATCCCCAAGGCGACGAGCGAGACGGCCAGCGCCACCTGCTTGACGAGTGCTCCGCGGCGTGGGAGGGCCAGGAGCAGGACCGCTCCGACGATCGGCAGAGCCGCCAGGATCGTCAGCCAGGGCAGCGACGTCTCCGAGCCGTTCACGTGAGCCTCACCGCCAGCATCGCAAGCACCACGACGGCGGAGCCGCCCAGCATCGACAAGGCATAGGAGCGCACAAACCCCGTCTGAAGGCGACGCACCCGTCCCGACGTGCCGCCGATCAGCGCTGCCACGCCGTTGACGATCCCATCGACCCTGCGGTTGTCGAAGAAGACGAGCGAGCGGGTGAGGTACTCGCCCGGCCGCATCAGCGCCGCCTCGTTGAACGCGTCGCCGTACAGGTCCGCCCGAGCCGCCCGAGTGAAGACCGACACGCGCTGCGGCGTCTCGTCGGCGACGCGCTGGCGCAGGTACATGAGATACCCGACGACGATGCCGGCCGCCACCACGGCGAGCACGATCAGCTGGATGGCCGTGGCCGAGATCGGCAGGTCCGACTCGCCCGCCGCACCCACCACCGGCTTCAGCCAGTTCTGGATCCATCCTCCGAGCAGCAGGAAGCCGCCGAATGCGGACAGCACCGCGAGCACCACCAACGGCAGCGTCATCACCGCCGGCGACTCGTGCGGATGCGCATCCCTGACCCAGCGCTTCTGACCGACGAAGGTCATGATCATCAGGCGCGTCATGTAGAACGCGGTGATCCCGGCGCCGAGCACCGCGCCGATGCCCACGATCAGGTTCTCGTGGAAGGCCGCCTCGATGATCTTGTCCTTCGACCAGAACCCGGAGAAGCCGGGGAAGCCGATGATCGCGAGGTATCCGCAGGCGAACGTCAGGAACGTCACCGGCATCACCTTCTGCAGGGCGCCGTACCTGCGCATGTTGACGTCGTCGTCCATGGCGTGCATGACGGAACCGGCCCCCAGGAACATGTTGGCCTTGAAGAAGCCGTGGGTCAGGAGATGGAAGATCGCGAAGACGTAGCCGGCGGGCCCGATCCCGGCGGCCAGCATCATGTAGCCGATCTGGCTCATCGTCGACCCGGCGAGCGCCTTCTTGATGTCGTCCTTGGCGCAGCCGATGATCGCTCCCCAGAGCAGCGTCACGAGCCCCACGACCACGACGGCGGTCTGGGCGGCTTGCGTCTGCTCGTAGACGAAGCTGGACCGGACGACGAGATAGACCCCTGCCGTCACCATCGTCGCTGCGTGGATGAGCGCCGACACGGGAGTCGGCCCCTCCATCGCGTCCAGCAGCCAGCTCTGCAGCGGCACCTGCGCCGACTTCCCGCACGCGCCGAGCAGCAGCAGCAGGCCCAGCGCCGTCGCGGTCCCGGCTGACACGCTGTCCATCCCGGCCCGCACGCCGGCGAAGGACGACGTCCCGAACGTGGTGAACATCAGCATGATCGCGAGCGCCATCCCCACGTCGCCGACGCGGTTCACGATGAAGGCCTTCTTCGCAGCGACCGCCGCGGAGTTCTTCTGCTGCCAGAAGCCGATCAACAGGTACGACGCCAGGCCGACGCCCTCCCACCCGAGGAACAGCGACAGGTAGTCCGAGGACAGCACCAGCATGAGCATGGCGGCCACGAACAGGTTCAGGTACCCGAAGAATCGGCGCCGCCGGTCGTCGGAGGCCATGTAGCCGATCGAGTAGATGTGGATCAGGCCGCCGACACCCGTGATGAGCAGCACGAACAGCGCCGACAGCTGGTCGAAGAGCAGGTTGAACTCGACATGGAAGGTGGCGCCCGCGTCGATCCAGGTGAACACGTGCTGGTGCAGCGGCTGCGTCGGGTCGTCGCGGAGCTTCAGGAACGCGACGATGCCGAGAACGAACGACGCCAACGGCGCTGCGGTGCCGAGGAGGTGGCCCCAGGAGTCGGCAAGCCTTCCGCCGAGCAGGAGCACGACGGCGCTGGCCGCCGGGATCGCGATGATCAGGTACAGCAGGCTGTAGGTCACCAGGGCTCCAACGCGTCAGTACTTCAGCAGGCTGGCGTCGTCGACGCTCGCCGATCGGCGGGTGCGGAAGATCGTCATGATGATCGCGAGGCCCACGACGACCTCGGCGGCGGCCACCACCATCACGAAGAACGCGGCGATCTGGCCGTCGAGGTTGCCGTTCTGGCGGGCGAAGGCGACGAAGGCGAGGTTGCTGGCGTTGAGCATCAGCTCCACGCACATGAAGACCACGATCGCGTTGCGTCGTACCAGCACTCCGATCGCGCCGATCGAGAACAGCAGCGCGGACAGCACGAGGAAGGGGGTCGTTCTCACGCGTCGCCCCCCTCGACCTGACGGACCTCGCCGTCGACCGGCTCTCCCGTGACCATCAGCGGAACGACCGACCGGACCGTCCCCCGGCTGCGCATCACCCGGGAGATCGAGAGCTCCGACACCCGTCCGTCCGGGAGCAGCGCCGGTGTGTCGACGCTGTTGTGCCGGGCGAACGTCCCCGGGGTCGGCAACGGACCCGGATCGAGGCCGTCGCTCGAGTAGTCGCGCATGCGCTGGAGCACGGTGTCACGCTGGGTGGGCTTGGGGGTCAGCCGCTCGCGGTGTGCCAGCACCATGGCGCCGAGGGCGGCGGTGATCAGCAGGGCACTGGTGACCTCGAACGCGAACACGTAGCGGCTGAACAGCAGGCCCGCGAGCCCGGAGAGGTTGCCGTCCCGGTTGGCCCGGTCCAGGCCCACCGATGCGCCGATCGTCGACTGGGTGATGCCGAGGACGATCAGCACCGCGAAGGCGATCCCGGCAACGCCGGCCGCGAGCCGCTGGCCACGCAACGTCTCGACGAGCGAGTCGGCCGAGTCCACCCCGACGAGCATCAGCACGAACAGGAAGAGCATCAGGACGGCGCCCGTGTAGACGATGATCTGCACCGCGAAGAGGAACGGCGCGTCGAGTACGGCGTACATCGCGGCGAGGCTGACCATGACCACGGCCAGCAGCAGCGCCGAGTGCACCGCCTTGCGGACGGCGACCATGCCGAGCGCGCAGAGCACCATGAGCGGCGCGAGCACCCAGAAGACGATCATGCCGGACCGCCCTCCGCGGGCTGGGCGCCGACGACCCCTGCACCGCGGTAGTAGTCCCCGGCGTCGTCGCCGAGCCGCATCGCGTGCGGCGGCTGCTCCATGCCGGGCAGCAGCGGAGCCAGCAGGTCCTGTCGTTCGTAGATCAGCCGCTCCCGGGAGGAGTCCGCGAGCTCGTACTCGTTGGTCATCGTGAGCGCGCGGGTCGGGCAGGCCTCGATGCAGAGACCGCAGAGGATGCAGCGCAGGTAGTTGATCTGGTAGACCCTGCCGTAGCGCTCCCCTGGCGAGAACCGCTCGTCGCCTGGCCCGTTGTCGGCCGCCTCGACGTAGATCGCGTCGGCCGGGCAGGCCCACGCGCAGAGCTCGCACCCGATGCACTTCTCGAGCCCGTCGGGCCACCGGTTCAGCTGGTGGCGGCCATGGAACCGGGGAGCCGTCGGCAGCTTCTCGAACGGGTACTGCTCGGTGACGACCTTCTTGAACATCGTGCGGAAGGTCACGCCGAACCCGGCGACGGGGTCGAGGAACTGCTCCTTGAAGCTAGCCATGGATCGTCTCCTCCTCCCGCACCGGTTCGGTGGGCACCGGCTGGACGTGCTGCCCGGACATCGGGGGGACGGGGTAGCCGCCGGCGTAGGCGTCGAACTCCGCTGGCCGCGCGGCCGGGGCCTCGTCGTCCGAGCTGTCGCCCACGAAGCCCAGCAGGAGGAACACCACAAGGGCGACGGCCGCGGCCCCGATGAGCCAGGTGCGGTTGATCGGGCCCTCGAGGCTGATCGCCCGGATGCACCCGACCGCGACGATCCAGACCAGCGCGACCGGGATCAGCACCTTCCAGCCGAACTTCATGAACTGGTCGTAGCGCATCCTCGGCAGCGTCCCGCGCAGCCAGATGAAGAAGAAGACGAACGCCAGGACCTTGCCGAGGAACCACAGCACCGGCCAGTACCCCTGGTTGGCGCCGTCCCAGAGCGACAACGGCCACGGCGCCCGCCATCCCCCGAGGAACAGGGTCGTGGCCAGCATCGAGACCGTGACCATGTTGATGTACTCGGCGAGGAAGAAGAACGCGAACTTGATCGACGAGTACTCGGTGTGGAACCCGCCGACCAGCTCCCCCTCCGCCTCGGGCAGGTCGAAGGGGGCCCGGTTGGTCTCGCCCACCATCGCGATGATGTAGATGACGAACGAGGGCAGCAGGATGACGGCGTACCAGAGGTCGCCTTGGGCGTTGACGATTCCCGAGGTCGACAGCGAGCCGGAGTACAGGAAAACGGCGACGAACGAGAGGCCCATCGCGACCTCGTAGGAGATCACCTGGGCGGAGGAGCGCAGCGCGCCGAGCAGCGAGTACGTCGACCCGGACGACCACCCGGCAAGGACGATCCCATAGATGCCGACGGAGGCGACGGCGAGGATGTAGAGCACACCCACCGGCAGGTCCGTGAGCTGCAGCGGCGTGTGCACGTCACTGAACGGCACCCGGACCTCGGGTCCGAACGGGATGACGGCGACCGCCATGAAGGCCGGGATCGCCGACAGCAGCGGCGCCGCGATGTAGACGACCTTGTCGACGGCCCTCGGGATCAGGTCTTCCTTGAGCATGAGCTTCACGCCGTCGGCGAGGCTCTGCAGGAGACCGAAAGGCCCGTGCACGTTCGGCCCGAGGCGGTGCTGCATCCGCGCGACGACGCGGCGCTCGAACCAGATGTTGAACAGCGTGAAGACGAGCATGATGACGAAGGCGAGAACGACCTTGATGAGAATGACCCACCAGGGATCTCGGCCGAACGCGTCGAGGTGGTCGCTCGCGAGCAAGACCGAGCCGCTCATGGCGCCACTCCTCCCTGGACCCATACCTCGTCACCGGCGCCGACACCGAGGTGCCTGCGCAGGTTGGTGCCCGCGCTGTTGGCGGGCAGCCAGACGACGTCGTCACCGATGTCCCCGGCCTCCACCGGGGCGAGTATCGACCCGGTGGCCGTCGTGACCGTAACAGCCGAGCCTTCGACGATGCCGAGCGCCTCGATGGTGGCAGGGGACAGCACCGCGACGAAGCGCCGGCCGGTTGCCCGCAACGCCTCGTCGCCGTCGGCGCCGCGGCTGTCGTCGATGAGCGTGCGCCATGTGGACAGCACCATCGACCGACCCGTCTGCCTGCGGACGTGGGGTGCCTCGAGGTCGGTGGCCGCCAGCTCGGACGCGCCGGAGAGCCGACGCGCGTGCTGACTGAGGATGTCGGCAGCGGCGACCTCGGAGGCGCTGTGAAGCTGGTCCCCGCTCTCGCGGAGGGTGTCCGCCGCAGCGACCTCCGACGCTGCGACGTGGCGCTGGCCGGGCGGCAACCCAGCATCCGTCGTCGACGACGCACTCACGGCGACTGCTCCGGACGCGCCGTCCCATGGACCCAGCTCGGTCATGTCGCCGCGGGCGCCCTCGACCGTCGTGAAGCCGAGTGGACGCCCCATCTCCGCAGCGATTCCGGCGAGGACCCGCAGGTCGGACAGCGCCGTGGACGGGAGCACCTGCTCGAACTGCCGGACCCGGCCCTCCCAGTTGACGAACATGCCTGCCTTCTCGGCCACCGGGGCAACGGGCAGCACCACGTCCGCCCGCTCCGTGACCGGCGAGTGCCGCACTTCGAGGCTGACCAGGAACGGCACCGCGTCGAGCGCCTCGAGCGCGAGCGCCGGGTCGGGCAGGTCGTCGACCTCGACGCCGCCGACGACGAGGGCGCCGAGCTGTCCGCTGGCGGCCGCGCCGAGCATCCGGGAGGTGTCCAGGCCGGTGCCGGCGGGCAGCGTCTGCGCCCGCCAGGAGGCGGCGACGTCGACGCGAGCGTCCGCGACCTCTGCCGGCCGCCCGCCAGGCAGCAGCCCCGGCAGGGCGCCCGCCTCGAGGGCACCTCGCTCCCCCGCACGCCGCGGCACCCAGGCCAGGCGCGCTCCGGTCGTGGCCGCCAGCGTCGCTGCGGCGTCCAGAGCGCCGGGCATCGTGGCTGCGCGCTCGCCGACCAGGATCACGCCGCCGCCATCGAGGGCCACCTCCGGGTCGACCGCCACCGCCTCGACCACCGATGCCTCGTTGCCCGGCGTGGCGCGCAGCAGCGTGCCGGTGAGCTTCGACAGGCCCCGTGAGCTGTGGGAGGCGACGGCGTACACCCGCACGCCGTGTGCCCGGACCGCCTTGCGGAGCCGGAGGAGGACGATCGGCGACTCCTCCTCCGGGTCGAAGCCGATCAGCACGACGGCTCGGGCGCGCTCCAGGTCGGCGTACGTCACACCCGGCTTCGTCGCGATGTGCTCCGCGAGGAACCGGGCCTCCTCGTCGGAGTGCGGACGCGCGCGGAAGTCGACGTTGTTGGTCCCGAGGACGGCGCGGGCGAACTTGGCGTACGCGTAGCCGTCCTCGGCGGTCACCCGGCCACCGGGCAGCACGCCCACGGACGCACCGGCCGCTGCCAGCCCACGCGCCGCCACCGCGAAGGCCTCTGTCCACGAGGCCCGCCGCAGTTCACCGGTCTCGGGATCGCGCACCTGCGGGCTGGCCAGCCGGTCGCCGACGCGGGCGTACATGAAGCCGAACCGCCCCTTGTCGCAGTTCCACTCCTCGTTGACCGCCGGGTCGTTGCCCGCGAGGCGGCGCATGACCTTGCCCCGCCGATAGTCGGTGCGCAGCTCGCATCCGGACGCGCAGTGCTCGCAGATAGACGGCACGGACACCAGGTCGAACGGCCGGGAGCGGAACCGGTAACCGGCCGACGTCAGTGCTCCGACGGGACAGATCTGGATCGTGTTCCCGGAGAAGTAGGACTCGAACGGCTCCGTCTCGTAGATCCCCACCTGCTGCAGCGAGCCGCGTTCGATCAGCGCGATGAACGGGTCACCGGCGACCTGCTCGCTGAATCGCGTGCACCTGGCGCAGAGCACGCAGCGCTCCCGGTCGAGCAGCACCTGCGCGGAGATGTTGATGGGCTTGCGGAACGTCCGCTTGGTCTCGAGGAACCGCGACTCGCCACGACCGTTCGTCATCGCCTGGTTCTGCAGCGGACACTCCCCGCCCTTGTCGCAGACCGGGCAGTCGAGGGGATGGTTGATCAGCAGGAACTCGATGTTCCCCTGCTGTGCCTTGTCGGCGGCTGCCGAGGTCTTCTGGGTCCGCACCACCATGCCGGGTGCGACCGGCAGCGTGCAGGACGCCTGCGGCTTCGGGATCGCTCTGCCGTTGCCGGCATCGGGCACGTCCACCAGACACTGGCGGCAGGCGCCGATCGGGTCGAGGAGCGGGTGGTCGCAGAATCGGGGAATCTGGACGCCGATCTGCTCGGCGGCCCTGATCACCAGCGTCCCCTCCGGGACCGTCACCTCGACGTCGTCGATCGTCAGGGTGACGGTCTTGACGACCTGCTGGCTCTGCTGGTCGACGGTCATCACTGCGCTCCTGCGGCTGTCGCACCGGCACCGACAGGCGCGAACAACGTGGCGGCCTCCGGGTCGAAGGGGCAGCCGTGCTGCGCCAGATGGGCCAGGTACTCGTCGCGGAAGAACTCGATCGACGACGTGATCGGTGAGGTCGCGCCGTCACCGAGCGCACAGAACGCCTTGCCCAGGATGTTGTCGCACTGGTCAAGCAGCAGCTCGAGGTCGGCCTCGATCCCTTCACCGTTCTCGAGCCGCTGCAGCACCTGGACGAGCCACCACGTGCCCTCTCGGCACGGCGTGCACTTGCCGCAGGACTCGTGCTTGTAGAACTCGGTCCAGCGCAGCACCGCCCGCACCACGCAGGTGGTCTCGTCGAAGATCTGCAGCGCCCGGGTGCCGAGCATGGACCCGGCGGCACCGACTCCCTCGAAGTCCAGCGGGACGTCCAGGTGCGCGTCGGTGAGGATCGGCGTCGACGACCCGCCCGGCGTCCAGAACTTGAGCTGGTGACCCGCCCGCACGCCGCCGGCCAGGTCGAGCAGCTGCCGCAGGGTGATGCCGAGCGGGGCCTCGTACTGACCGGGCCGCGCCACGTGCCCGGACAGGGAGAACAGCCCGAAGCCCTTGCTCTTCTCGGTGCCCATGGAGGAGAACCAGTCGGCGCCGTTGTCGATGATCGACGGCACGGACGCGATCGACTCGACGTTGTTGATCACGGTGGGGCAGGCGTAGAGGCCCGCGACAGCCGGGAACGGCGGACGCAGCCGCGGCTGACCACGCCGTCCCTCCAGCGAGTCGAGCAGGGCGGTCTCCTCCCCGCAGATGTAGGCGCCGGCGCCCACGTGCACGATGAGCTCCAGGTCGTAGCCGGAGCCGTGGATGTCGGTGCCGAGGTGTCCGGCCAGATAGGCCTCCTGGACGGCGCTCTGCAGACGTCGTACGACGTGCAGCACCTCGCCGCGGACGTAGATGAACGCCACGTTGGCGCGGATCGCGTACGCCGAGATGATCACGCCCTCCACGAGCGTGTGGGGGGTCGCCATCATGAGCGGGACGTCCTTGCAGGTGCCCGGCTCCGACTCGTCGGCGTTGACCACCAGGTAGTGCGGTTTGCCGTCGCCCTGCGGGATGAAGCCCCACTTCATCCCGGTGGGGAAACCGGCGCCGCCGCGGCCGCGCAGCCCGGAGTCCTTGACCTGAGCAATGATCGCGTCCTGGTCCTGGCGCAGCGCCTTCTCGAGCGCCGCGTATCCGCCCTGCCGCTCGTAGGCCGCCAGCGACCAGGCTCGGGACTGGTCCCAGTTGTCGGACAGCACCGGGGTCAAGGTGTCGGTCATTGCGGTGGCGTGCCTTTCCCTGTCGCGGTGTCGCTGCTCGCGTGCTCGCCGCTCGCGGGCACGTCCTGGTCAACGATGGCTTCGGACTGGGACCGGCCGACGTCCGTGTCGGGTGCTGCGTGCACCGGGTCCGCCGCGGCGCTCCTCGACGACCCGTCGGTCCCGTCCGGGTGCGGCGCGGTCCAGCCGTTGCGGCGGGCCAGCTCGAGCCCGACCAGCGTGGCGGGTCCGCCGACGGGTCCCTCGTCGGCCCGGTTGTCACCGAAGCCGGCGAGCACCCGCTCGGCTTCGCGCCAGGTGCAGACCCGCGCACCGCGGCTGGCCTGGACCGTGCGCCCGCTGCGCAGCTCGTCGACGAGGTCGGTCGCCGACTGCGGCGTCTGGTTGTCGAAGAACTCCCAGTTGACCATCACGACCGGCGCGTAGTCGCACGCAGCGTTGCACTCGATGTGCTCGAGCGTGACCTTGCCGTCCGGCGTGGTCTCGTCGTTGCCGACGTCGAGGTGACCCTCGAGCCGGTCGAAGATCGCGTCGCCGCCCATCACCGCACACAGCGGGTTGGTGCAGACGCCGACGAGGTAGTCGCCGATCGGCCGGCGCTTGTACATCGTGTAGAAGGTCGCGACGCCCGACACCTCGGCCGCGGTGAGCTCGAGGATCTCGGCGCACGCCTCAACGCCGGCAGGAGTGACGTACCCCTCGCTCGCCTGCACGAGGTGCAGCATGGGCAGCAGCGCGGACTGGGCGCGGGGGTAACGCCCGGCGAGCTCCCGAAGCTCTGCGATCGTGGCGTCGCCCAGCCGAGAGGGTGCCGACAGCTCGGCGCCCGCGGCGTCGTGCTCGAAAGCCGTCGCGACGGTGCCCAAGGAGACGTTCGGATGCGGGGGCACCCGCAGCGACGGGTCCGCGCCGAACTGGACCCACCCCGCCTGGCTCGGCGTCTCCTCCGTCAACGGTCCACGCCTCCCATCACAGGGTCGATGCTCGCGACCGCGACGATCACGTCGGCGAGCATGCCGCCCTCGCTCATCGCGGGAGCCGACTGCAGATTCACGAACGACGGGTCACGGAAGTGGGCGCGGTAGGGGCGGGTGCCGCCGTCGGAGACGAGATGGCAGCCGAGCTCACCGCGGGGGGACTCGAGAACCGCGTACGTCGAACCGGCGGGAACCCGGATCCCCTCGGTGACGATCTTGAAGTGGTGGATCAGCGCCTCCATCGACTCGCCCATGATGTGGCGGATGTGGTCCAGCGAGTTGCCCAGCCCGTCAGGCCCGATGGCGAGCTGGCTGGGCCAGGCGATCTTCTTGTCCCCGACCATCACCGGCGCTCCCTCGAGCTCCTCCAGCTGCGCGACACACTGCTCGACGATCCGCAGCGACTGCCACATCTCCTCCTGCCGGATGCGGAACCTGCCGTAGCTGTCGCAGCTGTCCCAGGTGACGACGTCGAAGTCGTACTGGTCGTAGCCCCAGTAGGGCTGGGTGCGC
Source organism: Propionibacteriales bacterium (assembly GCA_038232255.1). Lineage (GTDB taxonomy): Bacteria > Actinomycetota > Actinomycetes > Propionibacteriales > Nocardioidaceae > JAWWPG01. The sequence continues at coordinate 14,468 of JBBSIF010000010.1, read as the reverse complement.
CGCAGGTCCCAGTCGTAGCCGGTCGCCCGCAGCACCGGCCCGGACGCTCCCAGTGCCAGGCACCCCGCCAGGTCGAGATAGCCCACGTCGACCAGCCGGGCCCGGAAGATCGGGTTGGCGTTGCACAGGTCGGCGTACTCCGGCAGCCGCTTCTTCATCAACGCGACGAAGTCGTGGACCTTGTCCAGCGCACCAGCAGGGAGGTCCTGCGCCACGCCCCCCGGCCGGATGAACGCGTTGTTCATCCGCAGCCCGGTGATCAGCTCGAACAGGTCGAGGCACAGCTCCCGCTCCCGGAAGCCGATCGTCATCACGGTCAACGCACCGATCTCCAACCCGCCGGTGGCGATCGCCACCAGGTGCGAGGAGATCCGGTTCAGCTCCATCAGCAGCACGCGCATCACGCGTGCCTTCTCCGGGATGTCGTCCTCGATGTCCAGCAGCCGTTCCACGCCCATGCAGTAGACCGCTTCGTAGTGGAAGTTCGCCAGGTAGTCCATCCGGGTGCACAACGTCACTCCCTGCACCCAGTTTCGGTACTCCATCGACTTCTCGATCCCGGTGTGCAGGTAGCCGATCCCGCAGCGGCACTCCGTCACCGTCTCGCCGTCGAGCTCGAGGATCAGCCGAAGGACGCCGTGCGTCGACGGGTGCTGCGGCCCCATGTTGACGACGACGCGCTCCTCGGCGTCTGCGTCGACACCGCCGACGACGGAGTCCCAGTCCTGCCCGGTGACGTTGAAGACCTTGCCGGAGGTCGTCTCGTAGCTGCTGGCCCCGGCCCGCTCGCCGGCGGCGTACGGGTCGGAGGAGACGTCGGTGTGCACGGTGCTCGGCATCAGTTGTACGCCCTCCGCTGTTCAGGTGGGGCGATCGTTGCGCCCTTGTACTCCACGGGGATGCCGCCGAGCGGGTAGTCCTTGCGCTGCGGATGTCCGGGCCAGTCGTCCGGCATCTCGATTCGGGTCAGCGCGGGGTGGCCGTCGAAGACGATCCCGAAGAAGTCGTAGGTCTCCCGCTCGTGCCAGTTGAGCGTGGGGTAGACGCCGACGCCCGACGGAATGTGCGGGTCGCTGTCGGGACAGGTGACCTGCACCGTGACCCGGCGGTTGTGTGTCATCGAGAGAAGCTGGTAGACGGCGTGCAGCTCGGCGCCCGTTTCGCCGGGGAAGTGCACACCGCTCACCCCGCTGCAGTGCTCGAAGCGGAGGTCGGGGTCGTCGCGCAACGCCTGCAGCACGGGCACGAGAGAGGCTCGGTGCACGTGGAGGGTGAGCTGGCCACGGTGGATCAGCGCGCCGGAGACCGCCGCTGCCGGGAGGTCGGAGCCGCCGGAGCCCTCCGCGAGGGCCCGGTCCAGCCGGTCGGCCACCTCGTCGAACCAGCCACCGTAGGGACGCGCACTGCGGCCGGGGATCGTGACGGCCCGCACGAGACCGTCGTACCCGGAGGTGTCGCCGGAGCCGCTGGCACCGAACATTCCGGTCCGGACGTCGACGACCTCCAGCTCCTCCACCGGCAGGGCACCGGGGTCGTCGCTGACCGTGTTCGCCGCCGGGCCCGACGGCGTCCGGTGCACGGGCAGGTCGGCGGCGCTTCTCGTGCTCTCGTCGTGCGGCGTCGTACCGGTCAGTGGGACGTCGTCGCCTTCGCGCGGGGTCGCCGACTTGACGTCACCGGTCATCGGAGCAGTCCGGTCATCTCGGAGGTGGGCAGGGCGTCGAGGGCCGCTCGCTCGTCGTCCGCGACCTCGGCGCGTCGGTGCGCACCAAGCTTCGAGTGCTGGATGTCGTCGTGCAGCTTGAGGATCGAGTCGATGAGCATCTCCGGACGGGGTGGGCAGCCCGGCAGGTACATGTCCACGGGGACGATGTGGTCGACGCCCTGGACGATCGCGTAGTTGTTGAACATCCCGCCACTGCTCGCGCACACGCCCATCGAGAGCACCCACTTTGGCTCTGCCATCTGGTCGTAGATCTGGCGCAGCACCGGGGCCATCTTCTGGCTCACCCGGCCCGCGACGATCATCAGGTCGGCCTGGCGGGGCGAGGGCCGGAACACCTCCATCCCGAACCGGCCGAGGTCGTAGCGCGGCCCGCCTGCCGTCATCATCTCGATGGCACAGCAGGCGAGGCCGAAGGTCGCCGGCCACAGCGACGCCTTCCGGAAGTACCCGGCCAGCCCCTCGACGGTGCTGAGCAGCACACCGGACGGGAGCTTGTCCTCCATCCCCATGGCATCTCCTTCTCTCGTGCCTCTGCAGGTGTGTGGCGGCCGGAAACCTAGTCCCATTCGAGCCCGCCGCGACGCCAGACGTAGGCGTACGCGACGAACACGGTGGCGATGAAGAGCACCATCTCGATCAGCCCGAAGACCTTCATGCTGTCGAAGTACACAGCCCACGGGAACAAGAAGATGATCTCGATGTCGAAGACGATGAAGAGCATCGCGGTGATGTAGTACTTCACGGGGAACTTGCCCCCGCCGACCGGCTGCGGCGTCGGCTGGATGCCGCACTCGTAGGAGTCCAGCTTGGCCCGGTTGTAGCGCTTCGGTCCGAGCCGGGAGCTGGCGGCCACGGAGCCCACCGCGAAGATCGCGGCCAGCAGACCGAGACTCAGGATCGGAATGTAGGCGTCCATGACGTTCCGCTCCTTCCCTTCGCGTCCGGTCCCGAGGCCGGGCGACTGTCATCGTAGTGGTGCGTGCTCATGCCGCCGGAGCGACCTTGGACAGGCCGTTGATCAGCCGGTCCATCGCGTCACCGTGCTGGGGGTCGGTCAGGTTCGCCATCAGCTTCAGCGTGAAGCGCATCAGCGTCGGACGGCTCAGGCCGTAGCGGGTGGCGAGCGCCATGACGTGCGGGTTGCCGATCGCCGTGACGAACAGCCTGCCGAGCGTGTAGTAGCCCCCGTAGCGGTCGTCCAGTGCTCTGACGTAGCCGGTCAGAGCCCGCTCGGCGCCACTCGGGGTCGTACGGCTCAGTGCCTGCGTGACTACCTCCGCAGCCAGCTCGCCGGACTCCATCGCGTAGGCGATTCCCTCGCCGTTGAAGGGGTTCACCATGCCGCCGGAGTCGCCGACCAGCAGCATCCCGTTGGCGTAGTGGGGTTTGCGGTTGAAGCCCATCGGAAGCGCCGCGCCCTGGATCGGCGAGGTGCGGTGCTGCTCCCGCAGCCCCCACTCGTCAGGCGTGTGGTCGAGCCAGCGCACCAGCAGGTCCTTGTAGTCCACATGCTGGAAGGCCTTGGAGGTGTTGAGGATGCCCAGGCCGACGTTGACCGTGCCGTCACCGACCCCGAAGATCCAGCCGTAGCCCGGCAGCAGGTCGCTCCGGCCGGGCTCGCCGTCCCAGAGCTCGAGCCACGACTCCAGCCAGTCGTCGTCGTGGCGGGGGCTGGTGTAGTAGGTGCGGACGGCGACGCCGAGCGGTCTGTCGTCGCGCTTCGGCAGGCCCATGGCGAGGCCGAGCCTGCTGGAGTTGCCGTCGGCCGCGATGATGATCGGGGCCCGGAACGTCACCTCCTCGCCGTTCTTGCGTCCTGCGTCGTCCACTGCTCGCGCGCTCACCCCGACGATGCGTCCCGTCGCCTCGTCGAGGACGGGGCCGGTGACCGCGGTTCGCTCCTCGAGACGGGCGCCGAGCTTCTGCGCGTGCGAGGCGAGGATCGCGTCGAAGTCGAGCCGGGTGCGGACGAGGCCGTACGACGGGTACTCCGCCAGGTCCGGCCACGGCACCTGGATCGAGTGGCCGCCTCCGACGATGCGCAGGCCCCGGTTCCTGATCCACCCCGCCTCGTCGAGATCGATGCCCAGCTTGACGAGCTGTCGCACCGCCCGCGGCGTGAGACCGTCGCCGCACACCTTCTCCCGGGGGAACGCCGACTTCTCGAGCACCAGCACGTCGTGTCCTGCCTGCGCGAGATAGCTCGCCGCCGTCGAGCCACCGGGGCCGGCACCCACGATGAGAACGTCCGCCTGACGCTGGGAGGCGGTCGGCTCGGCCATGGCGGGCGGTCCTCCTTCTCGTGGCTCGTTCCGGGAGAGATGCAAGTGAAAACCTTCACGAGCGGCCTGACCTCAGTCTAGTGCGTGGCCCGAGCCCCTGCACCGGTGGTTCGCCGCCGTGCCCTCCGGACGCGGGATCACCGCCGTGGCCTCCGCACGCCGGATCATCCGCCGTGACCCTCCGGATGGTTCGGAACAAGACACACGCCGTACGGCGCCCGCCGCGGCGTGTCCCGTGCCGAACCACCCGCGGGGCTGCCCGAGGTGTTCCGAACCACTCCCGGGGTCGGGGATGGGATCAGCTGCCGGGGGCAGCGCCGTACACGTGTTTGACGTGCAGGGTGAGGACCAGCCGCTCGTCGGCCACCATCGCGCAGCGGTAGTCGTCCCAGTCCGGGTGCTCGGCGCCGCGGGCGGCCCGGTAGAGGTCGACGAGCGCCTCGACGGTCGCGTCGTCGGTCCGGGTGGCGACCGGTGAGAGCTCGGCGTCACCCTCGAGGACGGCGTACGACCAGCCGTCGTCGCTCGAGACGAACAGCGACACCCGCGGGTCCCTGCGAGCGTTGCGCACCTTGGCGCGGTCGTCGGTGACCGAGACGCGGACGACCGGTGCCGCTGGGTCGCTCGCCTCCAGCGTGTAGTTCACAGCGGACAGCTGCGGGCGGCCGTCGCGCTTCAGCGTCGTGAGGACGCCGAGGTTGCGGCCAGCTGCCAGGTCGAGCAGGCGAGCGGCTGTGGACATGGACGGCTCCGTTCGGTTCGGGAGAGGGGGTCAGCGCCGGGCGCGGTGCAGCGCCACGATGCCGCCACTGAGGTTGCGTACCTGGACGCCGGCCCATCCGGCGCCCGCAATGACTCGCGCGAGCGCCCGCTGGTCGGGCCAGGCCTTGATCGACTCCGCCAGGTAGACGTAGGACTCCGGGTCGGAGCTGACCCTGGCGGCCACCGTCGGCAGCGCCTTCATCAGGTACTCGTCGTACACCCGGCGGAAGGGGCCGAAGGTGGGCTTGCTGAACTCGCACACCAGCAGTCGACCGCCCGGCCTGGTCACCCGGCTCATCTCGCTCAGGGCGACGGCAGGGTCGGCCACGTTGCGCAGCCCGAACGCGATGGTCACGGCGTCGAATGACTCGTCGGCGAACGGCAGGCGCATCGCGTCACCCGCCACGAACGGCAGCCGGGGCCGCTCGCGCTTGCCCACCGTCAGCATGCCGATGGAGAAGTCGCAGGGCACGGTGGTGGCTCCGGCGAGCACCAGCGGCACGCTGCTGGTGCCGGTGCCCGCCGCCAGGTCGAGGATGCGCTCTGCACGCTTCGGCTCCAGGGCGGCCACGACGGCGCGGCGCCAGCGCCGGTCCTGCCCCAGCGACAGCACGTCGTTCGTCACGTCGTACCGCTCCGCGACCTCATCGAACATGGCGGCGACCTCGCGGGGCTCCTTGGCCAAGCTCGCCCGGGTCACGGGCTCATCCTCGCACCCGGCGCGGCGCCCGGCGGCGGGCATCGGTGCAGGCGGTCGATACGCTGCCAGGCGTGAGGTCGATCCCGCGGAGCGTCCCCTCCGGCGCTGTCGGACCTGAGAGCCCGCTGGTGGCGCGGACGGAGCTCATCGACGACCCCGGTGACCTCGTTGCCCTGCTCCCGGCCGACGGCCCGTTGTCCTGGGTGCACCGCGGCGACGGCCTGGTGGGGTGGGGCGAGGCGGCGCGGTACGACGCCTCGGGCGCCAGCCGGTTCGCCGACGCCGAGCGGTGGTGGCGAGAGGTCGCGGCGCGCAGCGTCATCCGCGACGAGGCCAAGCTCCCGGGAAGCGGGCTCGTCGCATTCGGCTCCTTCGCCTACGCAGACCTGCCGGGCAGCTCCGTCCTCGTCGTCCCTGAGGTGGTCGTCGGCCGGCGGGGCAGCACCGCGTGGGTCACCACCATAGGCCGGGGCAGCGTGTTCCCCCCGCCGGTGATTCAGCCCGCCGATCCTCCCGAGCTCCCGGAGGGTCCCGTGTTCAGCGACGGGGTCATGAGCGGCGCCGACTGGGAGATCGTCGTGGCCGGCGCGGTGGCCCGGATCAAGGCGGGCGAGCTCGACAAGGTGGTGCTGGCCCGGGACCTGCTGGTCGACCTCGACGCGCCGCTCGACGTCCGGGCGCCGCTCGCCCGGCTCGCAGCGCGCTATCCGGCGTGCTGGACGTTCTCCGTCGAGGGGTTCTTCGGCTCGACGCCGGAGCTGCTGCTCCGCCGCGAGCGTGGCCTCGTCGCGAGCCGGGTGCTGGCGGGCACCATCCGCCGTACCGGCGACGATGCCTCCGACCTTGCGCTGGCCGCCACGCTCGCGCGCTCGTCCAAGGACCTCGAGGAGCACGAGTTCGCCGTGCGGTCCGTCGCCGACGCACTGGCGCCGTACTGCGCGAGCATGAACCTGCCGGACGCGCCCTTCGTGCTGCACCTGCCCAACGTGATGCACCTGGCCACCGACGTGACCGGCGTCCTCGACGACGACGCCAGCTCACTCGCGCTGGCCGCGGCGCTGCATCCGAGCGCCGCGGTGGGTGGCACCCCGACTGCCGCCGCGGTCGCCCTGATCGGGGAGATCGAGCGGCTCGACCGCGGCCGGTGGGCGGGGCCGGTCGGCTGGATCGACGCCGACGGGGACGGGGAGTGGGGCATCGGGCTGCGCTCCGCGGAGTACGACGGCGCGCGGGTGCGGCTGCTCGCCGGCTGTGGCATCGTCGCCGACTCGGACCCCGCCGACGAGCTCGCCGAGTCGGTCGCCAAGCTCATCCCGGTGCGCGACGCCCTCTGCGGTTGAGCCCCGGCCGCGAGGCGCCGACCGCACAGCCGACAGTTTGGCCGACTGCCCAGGAGGCGCCATGGACCCAGTCACGCGGGAGCGGCTGAGCGCCACGTTCGACAGCGCGGCCGACAGCTACACGTCGCGGCCCGGCTATCCGCAAGACGCCGTCGACTGGCTGCTCGGCGGAAGGGCGGGCGACGTGCTGGACCTCGGCGCCGGCAGCGGAGCCCTGACCCGGGCGCTCGCCGCAGCGGTGACCGGACGGCTGGTCGCCGCCGAGCCGAGTAGCAACCTGCTCCTGGAGCTGCGGGCGGCAGCGTCCACCGCCTCCGCCGTCCGTGCGGGCGCCGAACAGCTGCCGTTCGCCGATGGCAGCTTCGATGTCGTGACGGTCGCCACGGCCTTCCACTGGTTCGATGCCTCACGGGCGGTGGCGGAGATCTCCCGAGTGCTGCGTCCGGGCGGACATCTGAGCCTGGTGTGGAACACCCGCTCGGTCACGTTCGCGTGGACACGCGAGCTGGACGACCTGCTTCGCGCCGCGCAGCCGGCGACGCTGACCGAGGACTGGGGCACCGGCTCGGTGCGCGCCCTGGACGGTTCGGTGGACTTCGAGCCGCGCGAGTACGCCGCCTTCGCGCATTCCCAACGGCTCGACCGGTCGGGCCTGCTCCACCTGGTCGCCTCACGCTCGTACGTGATCGCCCTCGACGAGGCGCCTCGACGGGCGCTGCTCGAGGCGGTCGGAGCGCTGTTCGACGACGCCGGCGCCCCCACCGACGCCGGCGCTGCCCGGACCGTCGAGCTGCCATACCGCGCCCAGTGCTGGCGTGCCGCCGTACGCCGTACAACGTCCGCCTGACCGGTCGCAATTGCGCCTCCCCGCACGGACGCATCGACGCACGGACGGAGCTTAGGTGGTCGGGACCGGGGGCGGCTGCTTGGCCGGGGTCTCGGCCAGCAGCCCACGGACGAGCTCGAGAGCAGCGTCCAGCTGCACGTCGCGGTCGGCGGCGCGGTCGTGCGGCGCCGCCGGCACCTCGACGTCGGGGTCCACGCCGTAGTTCTCCACGTCCCAGCCGAACCTCTCGAACCAGAAGGCGTAGCGAGGCTGGGTGACGCCCGTGCCGTCTACCAGCGAGTACCGCCCGTCGATGCCCACCACGCCGCCCCACGTCCGGGTCCCGATCACCGGGCCGAGCTCCATCGAGCGGATGGCGGCGGTGATGATGTCGCCGTCGGAGCCTGCGTACATGTCGGTGATCGTCACCATCGGGCCGCGCCGGGCGTCGCCGGGATAGGACAGCGGGCGGTAGCCGCGGGCGATGTCCCAGCCGATGACCCGGCGCGCCAGCTTCTCCAGGACGAGCTGCGACGTGTGACCACCGCGGTTGCCGCGGACGTCGACGAGCAGCGCGTCGCGGCCGACCTCCGTGCGCAGGTCGCGGTGCAGCTGCGCCCAGCCGCCGGAGACCATGTCGGGGACGTGCACGTACCCCACGGCGCCGTCGGTGGCGCCGTGCACGTACTCCCGCCGGCCGTTGACCCAGTCCTGGTAGCGCAACGGCATCTCGTCGGCCAGCGGTACGACGACCACGCGGCGCCCCGACCCACCGGAGCGCGGCACGAGGGTGAGCTCGACGGGTTTGCCGGCCGTGCCGACCAGCAGCGCACCCGGGCTGACGGACTCGCTGGTGGGCCGGCCGTCGACGGCGCTGACCGCGTCGCCGGCCGAGGCGGCGACCCCGGGCGCGGTCAGCGGCGAGCGGGCGCGTGGCTCGGAGGACTCGCCCGGAACGACCCGGACGATGCGCCAGGCGCCGTCCTCGTACCCGAGATCGGCGCCCAATAGCCCCTGCCGGCGGGCGGCGTCAGCCCCTCGCGGAGCCGGCATGACGTAGGCGTGCGACGAGCCGAGCTCGCCGTGCATCTCCCAGATCAGGTCGACCAGGTCGTCGTGCGACCCGAGCCGGTCGAGGAGCGGGCGGTAGCGCTCGGCGGCCGCCGCCCAGTCCACCCCGTTCATGTCCGGCCGCCAGAAGTGGTCACGCATCAGCCGCCAGGCCTCGTCGAACATCTGCCGCCACTCCGTCGGCGGCGTCACCTCGACCCGCACCCGGTCGATGTCGACCTTGACCCGCTCGGAGTCGTCTTCCCCGGTCTTGCGGCTGGCGGGCACGACGAGGACCTCGTCCTTGTCGACAACGACGAGCCTGGTGCCGTCCCCGCTGACCTCGACCCGGTCGGCGGTCTTCGCCAGCTCCTGGGTCTTCCCGGTGGCGAAGGCGAGGTGTTCGAGGGTGGCCCGGACAGGCTCGTCGTCCACCGTGGCGCGGTCGTCGCCCAGCTCACCCTGGAGCGGACGCTTGAGCCACACGACGCCGTCCTTGACGGCGCGCAGCTGCTCGTATCGCCCACCCGGCACGGGCATCGCGACCAGGCGCTGGTCCAGGCCGTCGACGTCGACGCGGGTCGGCTCCGGCTGCTTGTCCTCGCGTGCCTGCGGGCTCCCAGGTGTCGGGCCGCCGTCCTCGTCGGCGCCTGGCGCACCGTCGCTGACCGGGCGGCCGCCCAGCTCGGGCTGGAACGGGGACGGCACATCGGCGGCGAGCGGGACCAGGTACGGACGGCAGCCGTTGGGGAACGACAGGTCGAAGACGAAGGCGTCGTAGACGGGGTCGAGGCTGCGCACGGACAGGAACGCCAGATGCTTGCCGTCCACGGTGAACACCGGCTCGGTGTCGGTGAACCGCAGCCGGGTGACGTCGAAGGCCTCGCTGTGCCCGTCGAGCTCGGCCATCCGGATCTGCCGCAACGGTTCGGGCCCCGGAGCCGACCACGCGAGCCATCGGGAGTCCGGGGAGAACGCCAAGCCTTGCAGATCTCCGTCGACTGTCTCGTCGAGGAGGCGCAGCGGCGCTGACGATCCGACCGCTCCCTCGGGCACCGTCACCACACGCAGCGTGCCGTCATGGCTCGCCACGGCCAGCACCTTGCCGTCGGGCGAGGCGCGCAGCTCCAGCACCCTGCCGAGCTGCCCCGCTGCAACGAGGGTCGCCGGAGCAGCGTCGAGGTCCGCCGTGCTCAGCACCTCGATCGCGTCGTCGCCGGCTGCGTCACTGACCCACGCGACCCGCTTGGTGTCCCCGAGGATCGTGGGCAGCCTGCGCCGTACGCCGGAGCCGTCGGCGAGGACACGGACGGGACCCTCGCGGGAGGTCACCAAGTGCACCGTGCCGCGGGTCTCGAGGACCGAGGCGCGAGCTGTGATGTCCGGCGAGATCCCCCCGATCTTGCCTGCCGCCTTCTCCCGGTGCGGCTGCTGGGCGGTGCGCGCGCCACCGAGTCGTACGTCGACCTGCCGGGCACGCTCATCGAGGTCGAGGCTGTCGAGCAGGAACAGCGAGCCCCCCGCCACGAAGACGATGGACCGCCCGTCGGACGACGCGTGGCGGGCGTAGAGCTCACCCTCGCTGTGGACGGCCAGGGCGGCGCTGTCCAGAGTCCCGTCTCCGAGTGCGGCGCTGTAGACCTGCCCCCGGTCCTCGTGGTCGGAGATGAACCCGACGCGCTGCTCGCCGTCGGCGCCGGTGGTCCAGAGCGGTGCCACCAGGCTCGAGGGCAGGTCGGCGAGGACCCGCACGAACTCTCCGTCGCCGCCCCGGTCGAGCCACAGCTGTGCGGCCGTGCCACCCCGGTAGTGCTTCCACCAGGCGGGCTCGACGGTCGTCGCCGTGGAGACCAGCGCTCCTGACTCGGGGCCGAGGGCGAGATCGTCGATCCAGGCGTACGGCAGCCGCCGGCTCGGCGACCCGTCCAGCGGGACGGCGTGAGCGAACGCCCGCTGCCGCTCGGCCTGCCCCGTCGTGCTCACCACCAGGATCTCGTCGTCTGACAGCCAGGCCCGGACGAGTGTTCGCTGCTGCCCCCAGAACGTCAGCCGTCGGGAGCTGCCGCCCTCTGTCGGTGCGACGTACACCTCGAAGGCGCCGTCGCGGTCAGCGGTCCACGCGACGTGGCTGCCGTCGGGCGACAGCCGCGGCGAACGGGCGGGGGCGTGGTCGGCACTGACCCGGAAGGCCCGCCCCCCGTCGCGGCCGGAGAGCCAGACGTCGTTCTCCGCGACGAACACCACGGAGTCGCCACTGATGTGCGGATAGCGCAGGTAGGAGTCTGAGGTCACGAGACCCGAGACTACCGACGACGACCGACGCCGCCCTCAGGCCGGCTCCGCCACCCACATGCGGGGGTCGCCATAACCGAGGTCGCGCACTCCCGCGGACGCGAGAGCGCCGACCACCAGCGTGCGGCGGTGAGCGGCGAATGTGATCACGTGGGCGATCAGCCCGCCGTAGGTGTAGACCTGCGGCGGAGTGCAGTGCGCGTCCACGAACGTCTCGTCGAGGCGCCCGCCGGAGACCACGTCCCGCACATGGCCGAGGAAGGCCGCACCCTGCGTCTCGAGACGGCTCGACATGCTGTCCAGCGTCTCGCCCTCCTCGAGGCTCCAGTCGTAGTCGCGCTGGGCGATGACCTGGTTCCACATGTGCATCTGACCGATGAGCCGCGACAGCAGGGACCTGGTCGTGGGGTCGTCGTCCACCCCCTCGACCGAGATCGCGATGGGGGCGTCGAGGACGTCGTCGGGCAGGTCGGCCGCCCGCGCGACCATCTCGCCGACGAGCCAGACGTGGTGCTCGACCATCCGGGTGAGAAGCTCCATGGGCGTGACCTTTTCTCGAGCCGGCAGCCGAAGGCCGCCGGGCGGGTGGAAGTGGACTCCGCTGGGCGTCTCCAGCTGGATCCGCGTCGGCGCCGAGCGCCACACCGACGGACTCGAGCCGTACGCCCGCGCGAACGCGCGAGTGAAGGCCTCGTGCGAGGAGTAGCCGGCCTCGACAGCGACGTCCAGGACGCCGGCGCGGGTGGTGAGCAGCCGGAAGGCCGCCCTCTCCAGGAGCACCCGCCGCCGGAACCGGCCCGGGCTCTCGCCGGCCGTCGCGCCGACGACCCGGTCGAAGTGCGACCGCGAGAGGTACAGCCGGCCGGCCAGGTCGGTCCCGTCGGCCTCGTGGTCGTCGAGGTGCGTGGCGAGCGACTCGACGAAGGCGCCGAACAGGTCCGTCGTACTCATGACACCGACTCTGCCCCACACCGGCAGCTCGCTGCTTGATCGTTTTCCCCCTGCCCGAGCGCACAAAGATCCGACCTACGAGCTGCCAGGGCGGTCCCTACGTCGGATCCTTGCGGCGGGCGGCAGCGAAGATCCGACCGACGAGCTGCCAGGGCGGTCTGTACGTCGGATCCCTGCGCGCTACCCGCTACTTCCAGACGTCGCCGATCGCGTTGACGGAGCGCGCGCCGCCGAGCCGGGGCAGGCCGTACATGCTCTCGATCGTCGCCAGCACGTTGAGGTGGGTGATGTGCTCGTCGTAGCGGCCCGGCCTGACGTCGCCGCCGTAGAAGATGGTGGCGATCCGGTTGTCGCCGCTGTAGTCGTCCTCGTCGAACGTGACGACCAGCAGACTGGAGTGGTCCTTTGCCCAGCGGGCGTAACCACCGAGCTCGGCCTTCAGCCAACTGTCCCCGGAGGCGACCGAACAGTCGTGCATGTCGTGGCACAGGTCGGGGATCACCCAGGACACGTCGGGCAGCTTGGAGTAGTCGCGAGGGAACGACGTGAACGGAAGCTGTGCCGACGCGGGGACGTTCGTGAAGTTCGTCCAGGGCGCATGCTTGCGCGCGTACCTGCCGCTCGCGCAGACCGTCGAACCCGGCGCTGGCAGACCCTCGGCGTAGCTCCGGAACGAGAACCCCGCGGCGATCAGCTGGTGCGCCTGGTTGTCCGCGCCGAAGGTAGGGCCACAGCTGTCGTCGTGAACTCCCTGTGCCGATCCGGAGAACAGCGTGATGTAGTTCGGCTGGCTGGGATGCGCGACCCCGAACGACTCCGTGAACGTCGCTCCGCCGTGCGAGAGGGAGTTGATGTAGGGCGCGTCGCGGCTACCGATGATCTCGCTGGCACGCTCGTTCTCCAACACCACCAGAACCAGGTGATGGGGCCGTGGCACCGATCCAGAGAGCGGTCCGGGCGCGGGCGTCGGCACCGCGTGGGCAGGTCCGGCGGACGGCCCGTCGCTCGCCATCAACGCGCACGACGGCAGCGTCGCGAGCAGGCCCAGACCGGCGAGGGCGACGGCGGCTCTCGAGCGGTGCAGCCTCATGGAACGACCCCCCTCTGACGGACAACCGGGCCGCCCTGGTCCGGGCGGCTGCCTTCAACAGTAGGAGGCACCTTCGGCGACGCGCTCAGAGCCGATCCGTGAGTGCTGCGACCCGAGCGGCGAGGGCGCGGCGCGCCGTCCGGCTGAGCGGCACCTCGACGACCCGGATTCCGGCGGCGTCCTCAGCCAGGACGGCGGCCAGCTCGTCCGCGTCGTCGGCTCGGACGTACGCCGTCCCCGTTGCGCCGCAGAGCGCGCCGATGTCCACTCCGTGGGGGGTGGCGAAGACCCTCTCGAAGGACGCCGCGAACTGCCTCCCACCCTGCTCGAGCGGCCCGAAGATGGCGCCTCCGTCGTCGTTGGCCACGACCACCGTCAGGTCGGGCACGGGCTCACCGGGCCCGATCACCAGGCCGTTCGTGTCGTGCAGGAACGTCAGATCACCGAGGTAGGCGAGCGAGCGGGAGGAGCGCCGCCCGAGTGCCGCGCCGACAGCGGTCGACACCGTGCCGTCGATGCCGGCGAGCCCGCGGTTGCCGATGACGAGCCGGCGCTGACCGGCGGGGTACGGCGGAGCCATCAGGTCGAGGTCGCGGACCGGCTGGGAGCTGCCCACCACGAGCAACGCCTCCGGCGTCACCGCGGCGGCGACGACTCCGACCACCCGGAGGGGCAGCGCATCGGGATCCGTCTCGACCAGCTTGTCGAGACGCGTGCTGAGAACCGCGTCGGCGCGTCGCCACTCCTCGACCCACGCGTCGTCGTCGCTCCCCTCGATGACGGGCAGCGCGTCGAGATGTCGCGCGACCCGGCCGGGGTCGGTGGCAACGCCGGCCGGTCCCACCACCGACAGCACCTCGATGTCGCTGCGAGAGATGAGCCTCGTCACCGGTCGCGACAGCGTCGGGTGGCCGGTGACCAGGACACGCTCGATCCTGCTGCCGAGTTCGGTGTCGAGGAGCAGCCGGTACGTCCGTACGGCGTGTGTACCCGTCCGGGACCCCGACGTGGGCTCGGCCAGCAGCGGCCAGTTGGCCTCCTGGGCCAGCAGGCGGGCCGGCGGGCCGGCATCGTCCCCGGCGACGACGACGGTGAGCGGACCGCGCTCGAGGGGTACCCCGGGGTCCCGGCGGCTTGTGCTGCCATCCCGCGTTCCGCCCGGCCGGCGGGCTTCATCGACGGCCGCGAGGTCGACGGGCAGGGAGTCGGGCAGCAGCGGCTCGGCGAGCTGCAGGTTGATGTGGATGGGTCCGCCGAGCTCCGCTGCCGCGGCGATCGCGTCGGCGGCCGTGCGCAGGTCACCCACCTCGACGTCGACGCATGGGATGCGGAGCCCGAACATCCCCGGCTGGTCGGTGGTCTGGTTCGCGCCCGTGCCACGCATGCTTGCCGGGCGGTCGGCCGACAATACGACGAGACGGGCACCGACGTGGCAGGCCTCCAGCATCG
>JBBSIF010000009.1:0-37201 GCA_038232255.1 Propionibacteriales bacterium | reverse complement strand
GTCAAACATCTGCCAGGTCGACCCAAAGACCGACGTGCTCGATGCGGTGTGGTGTGCAAGGTCGCCGAGCGCCAGATGCTGCGGCCCAGCTTCGTTCCACCGCGACCGATCCGCCAGCTCCGGGACTTCACCCGCTACCGGATCGACCTGGTCGGCGCGCGGACCGCGGAGAAGAACCGGGTCGCTGCTGGCACGCATCGACGGGATCGACGCCGACATCGCCGGCCGGAGCGGGTCTGGGCCGTCGAGGGCGCCAACCGCGCCGGACGCTCGCTCGCGCAGCGGCTGCTGGAAGCCGGCGAGCATGTGGTCGACGTGCCGGCCAAGCTCGCGGCCCGGGTCCGGCTGTTCGACACCGGCCACAACCGCAAGACCGACGCCCTGGACGCGCACTCAATCGCGATCGTCGCGGTGCGCACCGACACCCTGCGAGTGTTGAAGGTCGACGGTGAGCTGGAAGCGCTGTGCTGCTGCCCGGTCGGGCCAAGAAGGACATCACCGTCCTGCAGGCCAAGGCGATGCTGGCCACGGTGCGTCCTCGTGACATCGCCGGGAAGACCCGACGCCGGATCGCCGCCGAAGAGCTCGCCGACCTGATCGCGATCGAAGCCAAGATCAAGCAGGCGACTGCCGAGCTAAAGACGATGGTCCTGGCCCGTGACTCGAGGCTGATGGACCTGCATGGTGTCGGGCCGGTGGTGGCCGCCCGGATCCCGGCCGATGTGGGCGACATCGCACGCTTCGCTGACCGGAACCGGTTCGCTTCCTGGACGGGAACCGCGCCCATCGACGCCTCGTCCGGTAAACAGACCCGACACCGCCTCTCGCGGGCCGGGAACCGGCGGATCAACCACATGATCCACATCGCCGCGGTCACCCAGATCCGCCTGGACACCGAAGGACGAACCTACTACCGACGCAAACGAGCCGAGGGCAAGAAGGCCATGGAGGCGATGCGGTGCCTCAAACGACGGATCTCCGACGTCATCTACCGCCAACTGGTCGCCGACGCCGATCGAGAAGCACTTGCCGTCTCGCGGGACGGGGCTGACGCGGGCCCGGGAGGGCACTGCGGGGCGACTCAAACATCCAGCGCGGTCGACCTACCCCCGCACATCGACACTTCGGATCAGCCACTTCCCGGACCCGCAAACCCGACCGTACTCCCACCCCGGCGAAGCCAGAACAACCATGCGGCCCCGGCAGCCAGTCCTCCGCACCGGCGTGCAGGAGCCGTCAAGGTGCAGCGCCCCACCGGACGAACGACCTTGACGGCGACAAGCGCTGGTACACGCTGAAAGGCAACGGGACCACGCCCTTGACAACAGAGAGGAGCCGAAATGACTTACGTGTGCCGGTCAGCGAGCTGAGTGTCGTCGAAGCAGGACTGCGCGCCGGTGTGGCAGGCGGGGCCAACCTGGTCCACCAGGAGCAGGATCGTGTCGCCGTCGCAGTCCAGGCGGACCTCCCGGACGTGCTGCGTGTTGCCCGACGTCTCCCCCTTGACCCAGTACTCACGCCGGCTGCGGCTCCAGTACGTCGCTCGGCGGGACTCACAGGTACGACGCAGCGCCTCCTCGTCCATCCACGCGAGCATCAGCACCTGGCACGAGCCGGCGTCCTGCACGACGACGGGGATCAGCCCGTCGGCGTTCAGCGTCAAACGACCGAGCCATGGCGGGTCGACGGGCGGCTCCATGCCGCCATCGTGCCGGGCGTCGGACCCGCTCATCGGACCGGGTGACCGGCGTCCGCCAGCGCCTTCTTCACCTCGGCGACGCTGACGACGCCGAAGTGGAAGACGCTGGCCGCCAGGACGGCGTTCGCGCCGGCCTCGATCGCCGGGGGGAAGTCCGCGGCGGAGCCGGCGCCTCCGCTGGCGATCACGGGCACGTCGACAACCTCCCGCACTCGCCGGATGAGCTCGAGGTCGAAACCGGCCCGCGTGCCGTCGGCGTCCATCGCGTTCAGCAGGATCTCGCCTGCCCCGAGGCCAGCCCCTCGGTGCGCCCACTCGATTGCGTCGAGGCCCGCCGGCCGGGCGCCACCGTGGGTCGTCACAGCGAAGCCGCTCGGCGCCGAGTCCGAGCGGAAGGCGTCGACGCTCAGCACCAGCACCTGCCGCCCGAAACGGTCCGCGATCTGAGCAACGGTTTCCGGTCGCTCGATGGCCGCCGTGTTGATGGCGACCTTGTCCGCACCGGCCCGCAGCAGCACGTCGACGTCCTCGACAGAACGGACACCGCCGCCGACCGTCAGCGGGATGAACACCTGCTCGGCGGTCCGTCGTACCACCTCCAGCATCGTCGCCCGGCCCTGCCGGGAAGCGCTGACGTCGAGGAACGTGAGCTCGTCGACCCCCTCCGCGTCGTAGCGCGCCGCCAGGTCGACCGGATCGCCCGCGTCCCGCAACCCCCGGAAGTTGACCCCCTTGACCACGCGACCCTCGTCGACGTCGAGGCAGGCGATGACCCGCACCGCCAGCGTCACGGCGACGCACCCGGCTCGATGATGGCCGGCGCCACTCTCTCGGAGACGACGGCGAGGGCAGCTTCGAGCGTGAAAGCCCCGGTATACAAGGCGGTTCCGATGATCGCGCCATCCACCCCGTCGTTAACCAGGGCAGCCAACGCGCGAAGGTCGTCCAGGGTGGCAATACCGCCCGACGCCACGACAGGCCGATCGGTCCGCGCGCACACGTCGCGCAGCAGTCCGACGTTAGGCCCCTGCAGCATCCCGTCGCTCGCCACATCCGTGACCACGTAGCGCGCGCAGCCCTCCGCGTCGAGGCGGGACAGCACGCCGTACAGGTCCCCGCCCTCACGCGTCCAGCCGCGAGCCGCGAGCCGCGTCCCGCGCACGTCCAGCCCGATCGCGACGCGGTCACCGTGCTCGGCGATCACGGCCGCGCACCACTGCGGATCCTCGAGCGCCGCAGTCCCGATGTTGATCCGTCGGCAGCCCGTCGCCAGGGCGGCCGCGAGGCTCGCGTCGTCCCGGATGCCGCCGGACAGCTCGACGTCGATGTCGAGAGCCCCGACGACTTCTGCCAGCTGCTCGTGGTTGCTCCCTCGTCCGAAGGCGGCATCGAGGTCGACGAGGTGGACCCAGCGCGCTCCCGCCGCCTGCCAGCGCAGCGCGGCCTGGAGCGGGTCACCGAAGGCGCGCTCGCTTCCGGCGACGCCCTGCACGAGCTGGACAGCCCGCCCGTCCGCCACGTCGACGGCGGGCAGCAGCTCCAGGCGCAGCAGCTCGCCGCCGCTCAAGCCCGGAGATGCAGTCATCAGTCAGAGCGTCGAGACCCAGTTGCGCAGCAGGGCAAGGCCCGCGTCGCCGGACTTCTCGGGGTGGAACTGCGTCGACCACAGCGGGCCGACCTCGACGGCGGCGACGAAGGTGTCCTGCCCGTACGTCGACCAGGCGGCGCCTCGCGGCCCGGCGCTGCGACCGGCGGCGGCGCCATCGAGGTCCGGCGAATCGTGGTGGGCGGCGTACGAGTGCACGAAGTAGAAGCGCTCGTCGCCGACGCCGTCGAACATCGTCGGTGCCTCCGACGCGTCGACGGTGTTCCACCCGACGTGCGGCAGCACCGGCGCCTGGACGCGTGACACCGCACCAGGCCAGACCCCCAGCCCGGCTGTGGAGACCCCGTGCTCGTCGCCCCGCTCGAAGAGGACCTGGTGACCCACGCAGATGGCCAGCACCGGACGACCCAGACCCAGCCGGCGCTCGACCACCTCCGCTCCGCCAACCGCCAGCAGCGACTCCATGCACGCAGCGAACGCGCCGACCCCGGGGATCACGACTCCGTCCGCCTCGACGGCACGATCGACCGAGGAGGTCACCTCTACCGATGCTCCGGCGCGGGCCAGGGCACGCTCACCGGACCGAATGTTCCCCGAGCCGTAGTCGAAGAGGACCACGCGTGGACTCACAGGCTGCCCTTGAGGCTGGGCACACCGCTCTCCCGGGGGTCGATCGTGGCAGCCGCGCGCAGCGCCCGCCCGACCGCCTTGTACTGCGCCTCGACGACGTGGTGCGGGTCGCGGCCCGCCAGCACCCGGACGTGCAGCGCCAGCGTCGCGTGCGTGCTCAGCGACTCGAAGACGTGCCGGGTGAGCGACCCGACGTACGACCCGCCGATGACGACGTACTCCTGCCCGGCCGGCTCGCCGGTGTGCACGCAGTACGGCCGGCCGGACAGGTCGACCGCGCACTGGACCAGGGCCTCGTCGAGCGGGACGAGGGAGTCCCCGAACCTGGACACCCCGACTCGGTCGCCGAGCGCCGAGCCCAGCGCCTGCCCGACCGCGATCGCGGTGTCCTCGACCGTGTGGTGCGCGTCAACGTCGACGTCACCCTCCGCGTCGACGGTCAGGTCGAACAGCGCGTGCCGGGCGAGGGACGCGAGCATGTGGTCGAAGAAGCGGACGCCGGTGGAGACGTCGACCCGCCCCGACCCCTCCACCTCGAGCTCGACGACGACCCGCGACTCCTTGGTGGCGCGCTCGATCCGAGCGTCCCGCGCCATCAAGAGGCCTCCCGTCGTACGCCGGTCACGGCCGTGAGCGCGGACCGGAACGCCGCCATCTCGTCGGGTGTCCCGACGGAGACCCGCAGCCAGCCCTTCGGCCCGGTCTCCCGCACGAGGACGCCCTGGTCGAGCAGGCCGGCCCACACCGCGTGGGCGTCAGGAAACGTGCCGAACAGCACGAAGTTGGCGTCCGAGTCCGCGACCTGGAAGCCCTCGGCGCGCAGCCAGCTGACCGCCCGGTCGCGCTCCGTCCGGAGGAGGTCCACCGTCGCCAGCGTCTCGTCGGCGTGCCCGAGCGCCACCCTCGCCAGCGCCT
Source organism: Propionibacteriales bacterium (assembly GCA_038232255.1). Taxonomy (GTDB): domain Bacteria; phylum Actinomycetota; class Actinomycetes; order Propionibacteriales; family Nocardioidaceae; genus JAWWPG01. The sequence goes on along the minus strand of JBBSIF010000009.1, from coordinate 32,351 downwards.
GGGTGACCGTCGACAGGTGGTAGGGCAGCCGCACCAGCCGCAGGGCGTCCACCAGCTCGGCTGAGGCGGCGAGATAGCCGAGCCGCACGCCGGCCAGCCCGAATGCCTTCGACATCGTGCGGGTGACCACCAGCCGCGGGAACCGGTCGAGCAGCGTCAGGGCCGACGGGACGCCGGCCCGCCGGAACTCCGCGTACGCCTCGTCCACGACCACGACGCCGGGGCTCGCTGCGCAGATCCCTTCGACCACGTCCAGTCCCGCCGCTGTGCCGGTCGGGTTGTTCGGTGACGCGAGCAGGACGACGTCGGGCCGCTTCCGTCGTACGACGGCGGCCGCCTCGTCCGCGTCGACGGAGAAGTCCTCGCGCCGCGCAACGTCGATCCATCGGGTCGCTGTCGTGCGGGCGTACTCGGCATACATGGAGTACGTCGGCACGAAGGACAGCACGCTTCGACCCGGCCCGCCGAACGCCTGCAGGATCTGGGACATCACCTCGTTGGAGCCGTTGCCCGCCCACACCCGGTCAGCGGAAAGGCCATGGCCGAGGTAGCGGGCGAGGTCACCGCGCAGAGCCAGGGCCTCCCGGTCGGGGTAGCGGTTGAGGTCGCCCCCAAGAGCACGGACGACGTCGGCCATCTCCCCGGCGACCTCCGCCGACGGCCCGTAGGGGTTCTCGTTGACGTTGAGGCGCACCGCCGCCGGGAGCTCGGGAGCGCCGTACGGCGTCGCTCCTCTCAGCTCGTCACGGAGCGGCAGCTCGGTCACCGAGGGTCCATCCGGATGCGCACTGCGTCGGCATGGGACGGGAGGTCCTCGGCCATCGCGAGGCAGATCACGTGGTCGGCAGCAGCCGCCAGCGCCGACTGCGAGTAGTCGACCACCTGCATGGTCTTGAGAAACGTCCGCACGGACAGTCCCGACGAGAAGCACGCGCAGCCGCCCGTCGGGAGCACGTGGTTGGACCCGGCGCAGTAGTCACCGAGGGAGACCGGCGTCTGCGGACCCACGAACACCGCACCCGCGTTGCGGATCCGGCCGGCAACGACAGCCGCGTCGCGCGTGTGGATCTCGAGGTGCTCAGCCGCGTAGGCGTTCACCACGTCGATGCCCTGCGCGAGGTCGTCCACGAGGACGACCGCCGACTGCGGGCCGGACAGTGCCGCCTGGATCCGCTCGGCGTGCTTCGCGCGCGGCACCTGTCGGGCGAGCTCCTCCTGCACGGCATCGGCAAGGGCTTCGGAGTCGGTCACGAGCACACTCGCAGCCATCGGATCGTGCTCGGCCTGGCTGACGAGGTCGGCCGCCACGTAACGCGCGTCCGCGGTGTCGTCGGCGAGGACGGCGATCTCGGTCGGGCCGGCCTCAGAGTCGATGCCGACGACGCCCCGCAGCAGTCGTTTGGCCGCCACGCCGTAGATGTTCGCGGGCCCGGTGACGAGGTCCACGGGCGCGCAGCCGCCGTCGTCATGCTGGTACCCGTAGGCGAACATCGCGATGGCGCCGGCTCCTCCGGCGGCGTACACCTCCTGCACCCCGAGCAGCGCACAGGCCGCCAGGATCGTGGGGTGCGGTAGCCCGTCGTTGTCGCGTTGACCCGGGCTGGCGAGCGCGAGCGAGGCGACGCCGGCGACCTGTGCGGGTACGACGTTCATCACCACCGACGACACGAGCGGGGCGGTGGCGGCAGGGACGTAGAGCCCGACGCGTCCGACGGGGACCTGCCGAGACGTGACCGTGCCCCCGCCGACGAGGACGCTCACCACCTCACGGGGCAGCTCGGCGACGCACGTCGCCCGCAGGCGGGCGATGCACTCCTCGAGGCTGTGACGCACGTCCGGGTCGAGCCGGCTCAGCGCCTCGTCGGCGGCGCCGGCGCACACCCGGACCTGGGCGATCTCCACACCGTCGAAGCGCAGCGCCTGACGCAGCAGCTCCGCGTGCCCGTCGCGGCGAACTCCCTCGACCAGCGGACGCACCGCCTCGACTGCGGCGGCCACGTCGAAAGCGGCCCGGGGCAGCATCTCGGCGTAGTCGAGGAGCCGCCCGGGCGCCGTCAGGCCGCGGACGTCGCAGCGCTGGATCATCGACCCAGCATAGAGACGGTCCGCCGCGCGGCCCCGCTCTGCCCGCTGGGTGGTCTCGTCGCCGCCGCGCGCGGTCGTCGGGCCACCACGGTGCCGTTCCCACAAGGCGGGTGCGCCCGCGTCGCTGCTGGGGCGATCCCCCGGTGGAATCGTCGATGATGGGACTGTGGCGTGGACCGAACCGGGTGACATACCCGCAACGCTCGTGGTGGTCACCGGGGTTCCCGGTGCCGGGAAGACGACGCTGGGATCCGCGGTCGCCAGAGCCCTCGGAGCGCCGTTCCTGTCCCTCGACACCCTCAAGGAGCGCCTCTACGCATCGAGCCCTGCGGATCTGGACCCCCACGAGCTGCGCCTGGCGGCCGAAGCCGAGCTCGTCGACGAGCTGGCCGCCGGAGGGGGCACAGTGGTCGTCGACATCTGGGTCGCGCCGCAGCGCGACACCGACCGGGTCGTCGGGCTGCTGAGACGGCAGCCGCGGAGCGTCGTGGAGCTGCTCTGCCGGGTCCCGGCCGAGATCGCCGTACGCCGGTACGCCGAGCGCCAACGGTCGGGACCGCACCGGCGCGCTGACCGAGCCACGCTGCAGCGGATCCGGGAGGCTGCGGCTCGCATCGAGCCGATGCCGATCGGCAGGTGCATCGAGGTGGACACGTCACGGCCGGTCGACCTCGACTCGCTGATCGACCTGGTGTCCGTGTGAGGCTCCGACGCTACGACGTCGCAAGGTCGTCACCATGGAGTATCCGCTGGAACTCCCCGACCAAGGCAGAACACTGAAACCCGAGTGCCTCGTTGATCGCGACCATATGCGCGTTCGTCTCGGCGTTCGTGGTGGTGACGAAGCGCTTCTCCGGGAACCGCTGTTGGATCGCCTGAGTCAGCGCGACTTTGACGGCGAGCCCCAACCGGCGGCTCCGGTGGTCTGGGGTAACGATGGTGGCCCACTGGTCGACATGCGGCTGCCCCGGTGCCGTCACGACGGCGCAACTGAGGGCGACCACGTTCGCTGCGGCGTCGAGCGCCACCACAGTCACCCTGGTCCGGCCCTGCTCGCAGATCTCCTCGTCCTGGTCTGCGAGCATCGCCGGCGTACGACGACCTCTCTCCACCTGGAGGTCGCCACCGGGGGCATCGAGGGCCAGGCGGTTGTGGACGTCGCAGTAGCCCTGAGCCAGATCGCCGGGAATCGGGCCCACGACGGTGCGGAGGCGGTAGTCGCGGTGACTGTCCGCTGCCTCACGAGCGAGCGAAGCGAGCAGGTCGGCGGGCACCGGCAAGCCCAGCCGTCGCTCGACCTGCGTATTCGCCAGGACGAAACCGTGACGTTCGGCGAACCCGCGATACCGGTGGTCGTCGCGTTGCTCGATCGGGTATGTCGCGGTGCTCTGCAGGACGCTTCGTCCCAGCTGGCGGCACTCACGCACGAGGAACTCCGCGAGAGCGGTCCCGACTCCGCGACAGCTTTCTGCCGGTGGCACCCAGACCCACAGCTTCGCGCTGCGGACGTCGTCACCCGTGTTGGCGACGATGAAGCCGCTGCCCACCATGCTGCCGTCCTCGAACGCGGCGTAGGCGCGATAGAACCAGCCGAGTGGTGTGCGCGACAACATGGCAATCGTGTCTTCGAGTGTGTAGACCGAGGCGCCCGGGAGGTCCGCCCGCACCGCCTGCTCGTAGCGGTCCTGGAAGACCCTCATCTCCGCGAGGTTCGAGGGGTCCACGGGACGAATGTCCACAGCGGCGCGGTCCTGGGGCACCCGTCGACCGTGACAAAAGACGTCGTACGGGGCAACTGGTTATCCGTCGAGTTGCGCGTGACTGGGGAGGTCGTCGTCGAGCGCAGGACGGCCACTTCGCCGTGTTCGAGGCCGGGAAGGTGGTGGCCACTGGAGTCGTCATGCGGCGTACCCCACCGGAGGGTTCGGTCAGCGTTGCGCGCCCCTGGGATCTCCTCAGGATGGCGGTCCCAGACGGAGCCCGAGGCCGAGGGTTGGGGACGGCCGTGCTCGATGTCGCGCTCGACCACGTGGCCGCTCAGATCTTCCTGAGCCGCCGAACCTACCCCCCAGCGGTGGGCGTATCGCTCTGAGTGCGGCCCCGGCGCGCGGCTCGTAAGGCGAGTCCTGCACCGACGACGACGAACGCCCCGACCGTCGCGACGACAGCGCCCACCCGCGTCGACCCGCCGCTCTCGTCACCGACCATGGCCTGCTCCCGGTCGCTTCCGCGAGGCTGCGACGCGCTCCGGACGGGGCTGGCCGTCGTGTCCACCGGGGTGGGCCCCGGCGCCGGCTCCGTGTAGCCGGAAGCCACCGGCAGAGGAGGCAGGTCCACCTCCCAGACCGGTGAGTCCACACCCTCGCTTCCGACCCAGACGACGCCCGGGCGCCCTGGGACACGCGAGATTGACTCGCCCTGCTGCTGGTCAGGCAGTGTGAAGTTCGCCTTGGGTTTCCATGAGGGATAGCCGTAGACGTAGGCATGGCGATACGTGCGGACGACGACGGCGCCGTTGGCGGGAAGCCATGCAGCCTCGGTGGAGAGCGTGGGGGCGGAGGCCACGCGACGGAGGGTGGCCGACGACCTCCCGAACACGTTGTCCGGTGTTGTGTAGACGTGCGCGAACGTCTCCTTGCTCACCACGAGCGCGGCGCCCGAGCCGGAGTCATACAGCACCGACTCGGCGTCCCGCGCGCCGTCGGCGTACGTGAGCGTGACCTTGTCGGGTGTGACGGTGCGGTTGCCGCTCGTTGGGGCGCTGATCTTGTAGAGCTGGACGCTGGCGCGGTCAGCGTCGTTGTCGCCGATGTCGCCGATCACCAGCGAGCCGTCTCGTCCTTCGGACAGCGCCTCGAAGTCGACGGCGCGCACGCCGGAGAGTGTCGTCGTGCCCACAAGACGCCCCGTGTTGTCGAGGACGTAGATGTAAGGGCCGTCACCTGAGTCGTTGGTCGTGTAGATCAGACCCGGATGCGCCGAGCTGACCACCAGCGAGCTCGACTCCTTGATCTGCGGCACGTCGATGCGGAACACGATGTGGGAGGCGGCAGTGTGCACCCCCGACGCCGGCTGGACGGACGGCGAGACCCCACTCACAGCGGCGGCGGCGGCAAGAAACCCGACTGCGCCAGTTGCCGTGCTCAGCCCCGATGACGTCGACCCCATCAGGCAAGCCTGCCACGCGGGTGGGAGAACACACCACTCAGCATCGTCTCGAGCGCTGGGGTCACCCCCCACTGGGTCGTCAGGTCGTCGTACGCCTGCCAGGTCTCGGCGTGCGCGGGTGAGCCCGTCCGTACCGCACGGATCAGCGCGTTTCGCGGAGTGTGCCGCGAGTCGACGAACTCGATGACGTCGACGCGGTAGCCGGCGAGGCGAAGCAGCGCCGCACGCAACGCATCCGTCAGCACGTCGGCGAACCGCTCGCGCAAGATCCCGTGCCGGGTCACCAGCCGGTAGGCCTGCGGCGTCGACTCGCTGGCGAGCTGGCGCGCGATGTCGGAATGGCAGCACGGGGCGGCAACGACGACGGGTGCCCCCCACGTCACCGCACGGGCGAGCGCCTCGTCAGTCGCGGTGTCGCAGGCGTGCAGGGCGAGCACCAGGTCCGGTGGTTCACCGGGCGCGGCCTGCGCGATGGAGCCCTGCATGAACGTGACTGCGTCCGCGACGCCGAGCCGGGCGGCGATGTCGGTGTTGTGCCGCAGCGCCTGCTCCTTCACGTCGACACCGGTGACCTGCACCGGTAGCCCGCGGACTGTGGTGAGGTAGCGAAACGCCGCGAAGGTGAGGTAGGCGTTCCCGCACCCGAGGTCCACGAGGCGTAACGGTCGTTCGGGGCCGATGTCTCGTCCCGGCCCCAGCCGGACGGCGTCGTCGACGAGCGGGTCGACGGCCGCGAGCAGGTCCTGCACCTGCCGGAACTTGGCTGTCCTGCTCGGTTTGACGACGCCCTCGGCCGTGGTGATGCCGAGCAGGGCGAACAGCGGGTCGTGCTCGTCGAGCCGGCGGCGCTTGGGCCGGTCGTGCTGGCGCTGCGGCTCCTGATGCTCGCCCGTGGACCGCGCCGCCACGTTGAGCAACGGCCGGCCCTTCTTCGTGATCCGCAGCTGCAGGGTCTGGGTGACGCCCTCGACGTGCCAGCCGGCGTACCCCCCCGTCAGCAGGCCGTCGACGACGGTCTCCGTCGGCTCGCCCAACTCCACGTTGCGGGTGGAGGCCTGCGTGTCGTCGTACGACGTCACCTGCAACCGCAGCCCGGCCTTGAGCTGCACATAGCGCAGCTCGACGCGCCGGAACTGCACCGCGGCGCCGCGTTGGCGGCCGGAGGCCACCGCTCGCACGAGCTCGCCGGTGTCCAGCAGGGCGGCGCGGACGCGCTGGAACGACGGTTCATCGGCGAGCATGGCGCACCTAGCTGACGGCTGCGACGACGACGATGACCAGCAGCAGAAGCAGTGCCCCGGGGATGACCAGCCGTCGGTAGCGGGGGTGCATGCAGGCGACGCTACCGGGTGCGGTCCCCAGGACCCCGTGCATGGAGTCCGGGGACCCTCACACCGACACCCTGTCGGCGTGGACGGACAGGTTCCGGATGTCGATGTCCTCGGTCCTCAGCAGCCAGACGGTCGCGAGCACCACGGCTATCCCGGTGGCGAGCCCTCCTCCGATCAGGGTCCAACGAGCGCCGAAGGTCTCCCCCACCCAGCCGACGATCGGTGCGCCGACCGGGCTGCCGCCCATCAGCGTCATCATGTAGAGCGCGATGACGCGCCCGCGAAGGGCAGGGTCGACCGACAGCTGAACGACGGTCTGCAGGGAGTTGAGCATCGTGAGCGACGTGACCCCGAGAACGGGCAGCCACACGGCGAAGAGCAGGTACGTCGGCATCAGGCCCGCCACGACCTCGGCAGCGGCGAAGGCGCACGCGGACAGGACCAGGAGCATCCGCCGGGGGTAGCCGCGTCGGGCCGCCAGCAGCGCGCCCGTCAGCGACCCGACAGCCATGATCGAGCCCAGCACGCCGTACGCTCCGGCGCCCTGGTGGAACACGTTGGTCGACATCAACGCCGAGGTCATCTGGAAGTTGAGGCCGAACGTCCCCGCGAAGAACGCGACGACGAAGACGAAGATCAGGTCCGGGCTGCTCCGGACGTACCGCAGGCCCTCGCGTAGGGCTCCGCTGCCTCGCGCGAGCGGTTCGACGGAGCTGAGCTCCGAGGCTCGCATCGCCTTGAGGGAGGCGAGCACCGCGAGGTAGCTCACCGCGTTGAAGAGGATCACGCCGCCGGTGGCGGAGACGCCCGAGCCGAGGGCGGCGATCATCAGCCCGGCGAGTCCGGGACCGATGATCCGGCCGAGGTTGAACGACGCCGAGTTGAGGCCGACCGCGTTCGGTAGATTCTCCTTGCCGACCATGTCGACCACGAACGACTGCCGTGCGGGCGTGTCGAACGACGTGCCGACGCCGAAGAGCAGCGCCAACAGGTAGACGTGCCAGGCCTGCGCGACACCGGTGATGGCGAGGATGCCCAGCACGCCGGCGGTGAGCCCGAGGGCCACCTGTGTCAGCACCAGCAGCCGCCGCTTCGAGTAGCGGTCGGCGACCAGTCCGGCGTACGGCGTCACGAGCAGGAACGGCAGGAACTGCAGCCCGGTGGTGATCCCCAGGGCCACGCCGGAGTGGGTGAGCTGGAGGACGAGCCAGTCCTGGGCCACCCGCTGCATCCAGGTGCCGGTGTTGCTGACCAGGCCACCCATCCAGTAGAGCCGGTAGTTGCGGACCGCGAATGCCTCGAAGGTGGGGCTCATGTGCGCGAGAGCATCTCCAGGATCGGTGCGGCGTCGCGGAGGATCTGACGTTCCTCGGGTGTGAGCTCGCGCAGGCGCTGCTGCAACCACATCTCCTTGCGGCGCCTGGACTCGACGATGACCGCCTGGCCCGGCTCGGTGAGCGAGAGAACCGCGACCCGTCCGTCGGTGTCGGAGACCCGGCGAGCCACCAAGCCCTTGTCCACCAGGCTCGTCACTGTCCGCGTCATCGAGGGCGGCTGGACCTTCTCCTCGGCAGCCAGCTCCCCGATCGTCATCGAGCCCGACCGGGCGAGGGTGAACAGCGCGGCCAGCTGGTTCGAGCTGAGGTCCTCACTGGCGTCGCGCTCGTTGCGGAGGCGGCGAGAGAGCCGCATCAGGGAGACACGGAGGGCGCTGGCGAGACCCGAGGTGGTTCGCGACATCGCAATAACGTTGTCAGGCATGGCCTTCAGCATAGCTCGTTAGCCTCGCTAAACAAATGGAGTCGGTCGTGAGCCGCAGGCGCACCGGGACGAACGTTGAGGTGTTGAGGTCGCTGGAACGACCAGAAGGCCCGGAGAGAGCGGGCCCGCTCACGCACCGGCGACCCGCCGCAGGTCAGCTGACGCCGAGCCAGCCGCTGATCGGGTGGACGGCGAAGTAGACGACGAACAACGCCGCGACGAGCCACAGCAGAGGATGCACCGCTGCCGCCTTCCCCTTGACCACCTTCAGCACGACGTACGAGACGAAGCCGGCGCCGATGCCCGCCGAGATCGAGTAGGAGAACGGCATCACCACCACGGTCAGGAACGCGGGGATCGCGATCTCGAGGTCGTCCCAGTCGATGGACCTGACCTGGCTCATCATCAGGAAGCCGACGATCACCAGCGCCGGCGCGGCGGCCTCCTGCGGGATGACCGCGACCAGCGGCGCGAGGAACGTCGTCAGCAGGAACAGCACGCCGGTCACGACGCTGGCCAGTCCGGTGCGCGCTCCTTCGCCGACACCGGAGGCCGACTCGATGTACGACGTGTTGCTGGACGCCGATGCGGCTCCGCCGGCGGCAGCGGCCAGGGAGTCCACCACGAGGATCTTCTGGGAGTTCGGCGGCATTCCCTCCTCGTCGAGCAGTCCCGCCTCGGCGCCGATCGCCGTCATCGTGCCCATCGTGTCGAAGAAGTCCGCGAGCAGCAGCGTGAACACGAAGAGCAGCGCGGTCACCACACCGGCATGGGAGAACGCGCCGAAGAGCGAGAAGTTGCCGATCAGCGAGAAGTCGGGCATCTCGGCCAGGGAGTCCGGGAACGACGGGGTGGTGAGGTTCCAGCCACCGGAGTTCGTGAGCCTGTTGTTCGCGAAGTCGTAGCCCTGGCCGCCGATGTTGGCCGTGGCCTCGATGATGATCGCGAGCACGGTCGCGACGATGATGCTGATCAGGATCGAGCCCTTCACCCGCAGCGTGAAGAGCACCGCCATCAGCAGCAGCCCGAACACGAAGACCACGATCGGCCAGCCGACGAGCTGGCCGTTGATGCCGAGCTCCAGAGGCGTCGCGTTCGCCGCGAAGGGGCGACCGACGAAGCCGGCATCGAAGAAGCCGATCAACGCGATGAAGAGCCCGATGCCGACGGATATCGCGATCTTGAGCTGGGCCGGTACGGCGTGGAAGACCGCCATCCGGAATCCGGTCAGCACCAGCACGAGGATGATGAGCCCCTCGAGGACGATCAGCCCCATGGCATCCGCCCACGTCATCTGGGTCACGATGGTGAACGCCACGAAGGCGTTGAGCCCCAGCCCCGTCGCCAGCGCGAGCGGGAAGTTGGCGACGAGACCCATCAGGATCGTCATCACCCCAGCGACCAACGCGGTGACGGCGGCGATCTGCGCGAAGTCGGCGACGCTGCCGCCGCCGGTGACCCACGCACCTGCGTCGTCCTTGCCCGCGCCCAGGATCAGCGGGTTGAGGACGACGATGTAGGCCATGGTGAAGAACGTGACGACGCCGCCGCGGATCTCCCGCGCCACGGTGGAGCCACGTTCGGAGATCTTGAAGAACCTGTCGATCCCGGTGGCGTCGGGGTTCGCTTTCGACGTACGCGTTGAGCTCACGGAGGAACACTAATGGCATCGGCCCGGCCGGTGTCGCCGAAGCACCGCGAGGCTCCGAGCTGCCCGCCACCGGCTGCGCGGACGCTCCGAGCTGCCCGCCACCGGCTGCGTACAGCACTAGGCTGGCCGCGTGCCGAAGGACCTGGTGGCCGACGTGGAGCCGCTCGACGTGACCGGCACCCGCAGCGTGGCGGTCGGGACCATCGCCTGGGCGGTGGCCTTCCTGGCCCTCCTGCCGTTCACCGCAGGGCTGCGCGACGACGGCAACGGCGACTGGCTGTGGACCTGCCTCGCGGGGGTCGTGCTGGGCATCGTCGGCTGGTGGTACTGCGATCGCCGCGCTCGTCGCCTGCGCGCCGCGCCGGCGGCTGACCGCGAGACCGACCCTGGCGCCGGTGAGCGCTGAAGGTCCCGCCTCAGCGGATGATCTCGAGCTCCGCGTCGGCCCAGGTGTCGAAGGTGAGGGTGTCGTGGAACGGGGCATCCGCGGCCGGCGAGTGCTGGGACGGCTCGTCGCGTACGTCGGAGTGCGCCCCGCATCCGTGGTCGTAGGAGACGGCGTGCCCGTCGCTGGGTGACGCGACGTTGGCGCACAGACCGAACTCGGCGCTGAGCGGCCCGCTGATCCGGACCAGGAAGCCGCACGTCAGGCATCGCGCGGGCGCCACCTTGGCGATCGGGTCGTCGGGGCCGTGCGGACCGTCGTACCAGCGCTCGGCAGCCTCCTCACGACCTTCGATGGACAGCACGAGCTCGCGGCCGAGCCCGACCTCGCGCGTCACCTCGCGCTGCTCGCGGGCGCTCGTGCCGTCGAGGGCCCGGTCGCCGACGAGATAGCCGGGGACCAGGCGAGGGTCGTCCTCGGCGACCGGCACGAGATCTCCCGGCCCGAGGTCCCCCGCGGCCATCCGGTCCCGCCACGGCACCCACTCGGGTGCCCGTACGGCGGTGTCCCCTGGCAGCAGCACGACCTCGTCCACAGTGACGGTCTTCTGCCGCGGCGCGCGCGTGATGGTCACCGCCCAGCGCCAGCCGACGTATCCCGGGTCGGTGCTGGCGAACAGATGCGTGACGACACGGTCGCCCTCAGCGACAGCGCCGAGGTGCTCGCCCACCGTTGACCCGTCGACTCCCTCGAGCAGCGCTGCCAGCGCCTCGTCGACAGCCGCCAGCAACAGCGGGTCGGCTTTGGCCGCGGGGCGGAGCGAGGTGGTGAGCTCTGACGTCACACGAGCATTCTCGCCCACCGCCGCACAAGTTGCGAACCCCTTCTCACCCCCTCACCCGCTCGCGCGTACGACGCGCGCTCCGGGGGTGGCGCAAGGCAGGATGGGCACGTGGAGCCTGACGACAGCGAGCCCCGCTACTCGGCGGACGACGCGCAGGGGAGCCCGCGTGAGCTGAGCGGCGCCGAGCGCTTGGGCGGTGCGGAGTCGATGAGCGGCGCCGCGCGCGCGCGCCGGGCCGCCGACACCGGACGCAGGGTCGCGACGTTCTCCGGCCGGGCTGCGGCCAGCGCGGTGCGGGTGGCTCGGAAGGCGACGCACTCCGCAGGAGCCGGGGAGTCCGGGTTGTACCGGCTCATCGAGCTGCATGCGTTCAACGCCGCCGGCGACGCGGCGCTGACGATCTCGCTGGCAGGCACGCTCTTCTTCCAGGTTCCGAGCGAGCAGGCCCGCACCCAGATCGCGCTCTTTCTCGGCATCACCATGCTGCCGTTCGCCATCGTGGCGCCGCGCAACGGGCCCTTGCGCGCCCGCTACCGGCGCGGCCGGCGGTGGGCCATTGGCGCCACGATGGCGTTGCGAGCCTTCGGCGCCTGGGCGCTGGCGGGCGCTGTCGTTTCCAAATCGCCATGGTTGTTCCCCGCCGCCCTCACCTGTCTCGTCGCGTCCAAGGCGTACGGCGTCACCCGGGCGTCCGCCGTACCGCGGCTGCTGCCGGACGGGCTCACCTTGGTGCGTGCGAACTCTCGGATCTCGCTGGCCGGGATCGCCGGTGCCGCGATCTCCGCGCCGTTCGCCTCGTTGTTCTCGCTGGTGGGGCCGGAGTGGTCGCTGCGGTATGCGGCCCTGGTTTACGTTGGCGGCACGATCCTGGCCATCCTGCTGCCGGCCAGGGTGGACTCGTCGGTGGGCGAGGCCCAGGTCGGTGTGCTGGAAGTGGCCGAGCCGGGCAGGCGTGCGCGGCGGCTCGGCATCACGCCGATGGTCGTCCTGGGACTGCGCTGCAACGCAGGACTTCGCATGCTGTCGGGGTTCCTGACGATGTTCATGGCCTTCCTGCTCCGGGAGAACCCCATCCACGGCTGGGAGGACCGCAAGACGCTGCTGCTGGGTCTCGTCATCGGGGCGGCCGGGGTGGGCAACACCTTGGGCACTCTGGTCGGCTCACTGCTCAAGTCCCGAACACCCGAGGTGATCGTGCTGGCAACGCTGCTGCTGGACGCCGCCGCCGCCATCTACGCCGCCGTGTTCTTCGGGGTGCTGCCGGCGATCGTGCTGGGCCTGGTGGCAGGGCTCTGTCAAGGCCTCGGCAAGCTGTCGCTCGACGCCCTCATCCAGCATGACGTGCCGGAGCTCGTCCGGACGAGCGTCTTCGCCCGCTCGGAGACGTTGCTCCAGCTGTCCTGGGTGATCGGTGGTTTCCTCGGGGTGTTCATGCCGCTCAACGCCACGCTGGGACTGTCGATCGTCGCCGGCGTGCTGTTCCTGTGGTCGGCGTACGTCCTGCGCAGCCGGCTGATCGGCGCGCGGGTCAGCTCAGCTCGAGCTCATCAGCCAACGCACGAAGCAATGTAGCGGTCTGCTTGGCGGCCCGCGACTCGGCGTGCCTGCCCCGACGGTAGGTCTGCTCGAGGGACTCGAGGAGCTTGATGAGGTCCTCGACGATGTTGACCATGTCCTCGGGCTTCTTGCGAAGCGCCTTCGCGACCGACGGCGTGGGGTCGAGCACGCTGACCTGGATGGCCTGGTCGCCCTTGCGGCCCTGCACCAGCCCGAACTCGACACGCGCGCCGTTCTTCAGGGTCGTGACACCGGCCGGGAGCGAGTCGGACCGGACGAAGACGTCGCCGCCGTCGTCCGTCGTCAGGAACCCGAACCCCTTCTCGGAGTCGTACCACTTGACCTTGCCCGTCGGCACCGCGCTACCTCACGAATCCTGTTTCCCGATGTCAGCAGAAAGCCCCCGTCTATCCGGAGGCGGGCCTCATCCTACCGTCTTTGACGGAGTCGATCACCGGTAGCGAGCGGGATCCGGGAGCCGCTCGTTCATGGAGCCGGAGCGGAAACCCCGTGGGTCGAGAACGGCCTCCGCGAAGCCACACTGCCGCACCAGATCCTGGGCCGCGGAACGTCGCTCCTCATCGCCTCCCAGGGCGGCCAGCGCGCGCCCGTCGACCTCGATGCTGGCCGTCGTCCCGAGGTCCCGGACGCGCAGGTCGGTCACGGTCACGCCGTGTCGGGGAAGCCAGTCGCGCAGCGCGAGCTCGGCCTGCTCCACGCGCGCCAGGCGGGGCGGGGTGACCTCGATCCCGAAGGCGATCCGCGACGACAGGCAGGCAGCGGCTGGCTTGTCCCACGTCGGCAGACCCCAGGCGCGGGACTGCTCGCGGATCTGCGCCTTGCTGAGCCCGACGTCCCGCAGGGGTGTCGCTGCTCCCCTCTCGGCGGCCGCTCTGATCCCGGGCCGGAACCCTGCCACGGCGTCGTCCGCGTTGGTCCCGGTCGCCACGGCAGCGATGCCGAGCTCCCGGGCGAGCGGCGTGAGTACGTCGACAAGCTCGGCCTTGCAGAAGTAGCACCGGTCACCGGCGTTGGCCCGGTAGCCGTCGCGGTCCATCTCATGCGTCTCCGGCGTGAGGTGGCGAACGCCGAGGTCGGCGCAGAAGGTCCGGGCCTGAGCGAGCTCGGTGGCGGGCAACGAGCTGGAGAGCGCCGTGGCCGCGACCACGCGGTCCGGCCCGAGAGCGCGCACCGCCGCGGCAAGGAGGAAGGCGGAGTCGGCCCCACCGCTGAACGCGACGACGACGCTGCCGAGGTCACGCAGGTGCGCTGCGAGCGCCACCAGCCGCGAGTCCAGCTGGGCTGCGAAGGCGTCCTCGTCGCTCGTAGGGCTGGGTGCCACGTCGTACGTCACGCTCCGAGCCTATCGAGCGTCGCTGGACGTGGTTCCTCAGCGGCGCCTCTTCGGTTGGGCTGCGTCAGGCGGCGTTGGGGCGGAGATCCCGTTCCTTCGGTTCGACCAGATCCTCGGTGGCCCGTGGGGGCGCGCCTGGGAGTGGTGGCGGCGACGAGATGTAGGTGTGGCCGGTGGGGGTGGTGATGCTGATCGACTCGCCGGCACCGCCTGGGCTGGGTTGGCTTCGCCAGCCGGGAGCCTCCTTGGCGTAGTTGCACGCCTCGCAGAGCCCTTGGCCGTTGGCCTCACTGGTCTGACCACCGGCGCTGGCGGGGACGGCGTGGTCGACGTGCCGGATCGGCGCGCCGCACCACGGTGTCCGGCAGAACGCGTCGGGCACGATGACCGACGTGCGGAGGCCGCCGTCGAAGTCCCGCCCGACCGACTCCATCGCGGTGAGTCGACCGGTCGTCGGGTCGGTGAGCAGCTGCCGCAATCGCACTCTCGTCTCCTCGTCCCGGTCCCGGATGAGGTCACGGGCGACCGGCGCGGGGATGGCGCCGTAGCCGTCCAGTCGGGCGGGAGTCTGGTCGTCCGTGAGCAGCGCGCGATCCGTCATCACGAGGCGGATGTCGAGGGGCACCTGGTCAGCCTTCGGCTGGCCAGTGACTCGCTCGACGAGGGTGTCGGCCATGACCTGACCACGGGTCCGCTCGTCACCATGCGCGCGCTTCGAGTCGGCTTCGCGCTTCAACGCGGCGTACAAGGCGACGCCTTGGGCCACGGGCAGCAAAGCCGAGACGATCGCCATCGTGTCCGGAGCCGGCCGCATCGTCACCCGGCGATCCTCGACCGCCTTGCGGGAGCGAGCGACCGCGGCGTACGGATCGAGCTCATAGGCGCACTTCCGGGCCTCGTCCGCGATCTGCTTGTTGGACATGCCAGCGAGCCGCCCAGCCAGGTGGGCGTCAACCCGGGCCCGATCCTCGCGAGTCAGGCAGGCCGTCTCCCTGGTGACGATGGTGGCCCGCCACTCGGAGATGATGCCGGCGGTCAATGCGGCCATCGTGTGGGGCAGCTCCGTGACCAGCGCCTCCGCCAGACCGACGAACCGAGCGCCCAGATGCGGAGACTCTTGGCGCGCCAGCGCGAGTTGCGCTGTGATACCCGTGCCCCGCTCGCGAGCCGGCAGCCCCAACGCCTCCTGCTCCGCGAGCTGCGACTGCTTGAAAGTCACGGACTCTCGAGCTTGCGCAGCCGATGCCGCCGACTTCAGCTGCTCGAGGAGCCGAATCCGGTCGATCCGCGCCACGTCATCCGCCGCGGGAGACACCCGAGAAAGGGCCCCCAACCACCGCGACAGGTCGGCTGCAGAAGGGGCCGCAATCAGGGTTGCCAGCTGCTCGCTCATGCGTTCTACTATAGTCCTCCAGAGGAATGCCTGGGCGCAACAGACCCGGATCTGCGTACAACTTTTTCGGGCGAACACTCTTTTCCCGGCGAGGACAGAACGCTCTTCCGAGCCGCTTTCCAGAACGCCTCCTCGGAGGAGACCGTGCGAGCCGCGCTCCTTGCCGGCGCGGCTCTCCAACGGCCCGCTGACGATGAAGCGGTCTCCGAGTGCAGGGCTGCTTTGCTAGGCCGTGACGGACGGTGGCGTCAGCCCGAGCGCCTCCACACTGCGCTCCCGCATCTCCACCTTGCGGATCTTCCCCGTCACCGTCATGGGGAACTCGTCGACCACCATGACGTATCGCGGGATCTTGAACGTCGCGAGCTTCCCGGTGGCGAACTCGCGAACGGCCTCGGCGTCGACCGGGGTCGCGCCCGCCCGCATCTTCACCCACGCGCACACCTCCTCGCCGTACCGCTCATCGGGGACCCCGATGACCTGGACGTCCTCGATCTCTGGATGGGTGTACAGGAACTCCTCGACCTCCCGCGGGTAGACGTTCTCTCCACCGCGGATCAGCATGTCCTTGATGCGGCCGACGATGTTGACGTAGCCGTCCGGCCGCATCACCGCCAGGTCGCCGGTGTGCATCCACCTCTCTGAGTCCACGGCCTCGGCGGTCTTGTCGGGCTGCTCCCAGTAGCCGAGCATCACGGAGTAGCCGCGCGTGCAGAGCTCACCGACCTCGCCGCGGGGCAGCACTCCTCCGGCCACCGGGTCGATGACCTGGATCTCGACGTGCGGGTGCACGCGCCCGATCGTCGAGGTGCGTCGCTCGAGGTCGTCGTCCGACCGCGTCTGGGTTGAGACCGGGGACGTCTCTGTCATCCCGTAGGCGATCCCCACCTCCGTCATGTGCATGTCCGTGACACACCGCTTCATCACCTCGACCGGGCACGGCGACCCCGCCATCAGGCCGGTCCGCAGCGAGCTGAGGTCGTACGACGCGAAGTCCGGGTGGTTCTGCATGGCGATGAACATCGTCGGAACGCCGTAGACGCCTGTGCAGCGCTCCTGCTGGATCGCCCGCAGGGTCTCCCCGGGGTCGAACCCCGGGGACGGGATGACCATGGTCGCGCCGTGGCTGGTGCAGCCGAGGTTGCCCATCACCATGCCGAAGCAGTGGTAGAACGGCACCGGGATGGCGAGCCGGTCCGCCGCCGTGAAGTCGATCAGCTCGGTGACCAGGAAGCCGTTGTTCAAGATGTTGCGGTGACTCAGCGTTGCTCCCTTGGGGAAGCCCGTCGTGCCCGACGTGTACTGGATGTTGATCGGGTCGGTGGGACTCAGGCCGGCGAGCCGGGACGCCACCGCGCCCGCCGGCACGTCGCGACCGCCCGCCAGCAGGTCCGCCCAGTCGTCGGTGTCGAGGTAGACGACCTGACCCAGTCCGGTGCAGTCCGGGCGCACCTCGTCGAGCATCGTCTTGTAGTTGCTGGTGCGGAACCCGGTCGCGCTGACCAGCATCCGCAGCCCGCTCTGGTTCACGGCGTACGACAGCTCGTGGGTCCGGTACGCGGGGTTGATCGTGACGAGGATCGCGCCGATCTTCGCGGTGGCGTACTGGACGAGAGTCCACTCGGCGCAGTTCGGCGCCCAGATGCCTACCCGGTCGCCGGTCTCGATCCCGGCACCCAGGAGACCGCGGGCGACGGCGGACACCGCCTCGTCGAGCTGCCGGTAGGTCCATCGGCGGCCGGTGGCGCACTCGACCAGCGCTTCCGTGGTGGGGTGCGCCGCTGCCGTGCGCTCCAGGTTCGCGCCGATCGTCTCGTCGAGCAGCGGCGGGTCCAGTGTCCCCGCGGCGTACGACGGCTCGGCGGCTGACGCCATAGCTCAGGCTATGCCGCCGTCAGGCATCCCGCCGGAGAAACAGCGCGAGAGCGACGGCGACCACGATCAGCATCCCCGACCAGAAGACGGCGGTGCTGGCCGCAACCCCCCACACGCGCACGACGTTCGTCGTGGCGTCGGACAGCGGGTTGGCGAAGAACTCGTACGGCGAGAAGAGCGTGCGCCGCCCAGCCGCCGCGGGGAGCAGGTTCGCCAGCCGCCCCAGGTTGCCGAGGTGGACCAGCCGGAAGATGTTGAAGGCGATGGGCTCCACGACGAACGGGTACACCAGGACGGCCACCAGCGCCCCCGCGAGGTTGCGCAGGATGGCGGCGAGCGCGAAGCCGGCTATCCCGAAGGCCACGTTGTAGAGCCCGAAGTCGACGATCGGACGGACGGCCTCGCGGCCCAGGGAGAAGTTGTCCAGCAGCAGTGCTCCGATGCCGATGTTGACCACGATGATCGTGGCCATCAGCGCCAGGAGCCATGCCACCAGCACGGTCAGCTTGCCAAGGAAGACATGCACCCGGTCCGGGACGGCGGTCAGCGTCTGCTTGATCGTCCCGTAGCGGTACTCGTGCCCGAAGGCCATCGCGCCGATGACTCCGCAGAACGGGGCGCTGAGCACCGGCACGATGAAGATGGAGCCACCCGCCGTCACGACGAGGGTGGAGGCCTGGACGAAGGTGGACACTCCGTCGTTGGTGAGGTCGTTGGCGCTGAACCCGACAGCGATGAAGAAGGCGATCAGCGCCGAGAAGCCGAGCGCCATTCCGGAGAACCAGTAGGTGGACCGCACGGACCTGATGCGGTTCCACTCGTAGCGCAGCGCACCTCTCATCCGGCGTCGCCCCGCCCGGAGCTGTCGCTGCGGGGAGGCGGCGGCGGCGAGCCCGCAGCGCCGTACCAGCCCTGCCCGGGTGGCGGCGGAGGCGGACCGGGCGTGTCCGGCGGCGCAGCGCCGTACGAACCGGGCGGCGCAGCGCCGTACGCCCCACCGGGAGGTCCGTAGCCCGGCATCGGCCCGCCGAACTGGTGCACGCCGCCGAACCCCATGGATGCGCGGAACTCCTCCGAGGCGCCCGTGGCGTCGAGGAACGCCTCCTCCAGCGTCGCCGCGCGGTTGGTCAGCTCGAAGACGCGCAGCCCGAGATCGTGCGCGAGGCCGCCGACTCCTTGCGCGTCCATCCCGGTCACCGCCAGCAGCCCGTCCGCCTCGTCGACCACGGCCGCGCGCCGCGCCCGCAGCTCCCGCGTGAGCTTCTCGGGATCGTCGACCTTCACCATGACCGCGTTGCGGTTGCTCGTCGAGATGAAGTCGCTCATCTTGCCGCTGGCGATGAGCGTGCCGCGCCCGATGACGACCAGGCTGTCGGCCATCAGCGCCATCTCCGAGAGCAGGTGGCTCGAGACGAAGATCGACCTGCCCTGGTTCGCCAACGTCCTCAGCATCGACCGCAGCCAGTGCACGCCCTGCGGATCCAGCCCGTTGGCCGGCTCGTCCAGGATCAGCGTGCCCGGGTCCCCGAGCAACGCTGCCGCCAGCCCCAGTCGCTGGCCCATGCCGAGCGAGAAGGTCCTCGGCTTGCCGTTCGCGACGTCACCGAGACCCACCAGGTTGATCACGTCGACGACCCGGCTGCGCGGGATGTCGTTGCTGACGGCGAGCATCGTCAGGTGCTTGACGGCCTTGCGCGTGGGATGGAAGGGCTTCGCGTCGAGCACCGCCCCGACGTGCCGCATCGGCTGCTTGAGGTCGCGGAAGAGCACCCCGTCGTACGTCGTGACGCCCTCGCCGTTGTCAAGGCCGAGCATCACCCGCATCGTCGTGGACTTCCCGGCGCCGTTTGGGCCGAGGAAGCCGGTGACGGACCCCGGGACCACGTCGAAGGACAGTCCGCGAACGGCCGCCTTGTCACCGAACGTCTTACTGATCCCGCGCGCCTGGATGAGCGCCACTGACATCCCCTTCCGAAAGGGAGCCGCAATCTTGTCATATGCACCGATCTGCCCTCTCGATCGAGCGCTGGGCCCGCGCGATTCGGCTCCGGCTTGCTCTGACCTCTAGCGTTGAGGGTGATGACCACCTCGGGCTCGATGCCGCGTTCGCTCACGCAGATGCTGCGCGACTTCGACGACGAGGCTCTTCAGGACCTGTTCATGGCCCGGCCGGACCCGGTGGTGCCGACACCGACGTCGTTCAGCCAAGTGGCGTCGCGGGCAACCACCCGTGAGTCGGTGCGACGTGCGCTCGATGCGCTCAACGCCCTGGATTTGTGGGTGGCCCAGGAGGCCAGCGCCTGTGCCGGAGCGGTGTCGACTACCGACATCTCGGGCGTGGATGCGCAATCGGCGGCTGCGGCTCTCGACCGGCTTCGGGGACTGGCGCTGCTCTGGGGGGATCGCGGCGCACTGCGCGCCGTACGCGCGCTCGCATCCGAGCTGACGCGCTCGCCTCTGACGCAGGCGCCCGCGCTTTCCCCATCGCACTTCGAGGACGTGGAACGGCAGGAGCCGCACCGGGTGGACGCAGTCGCCGCTGGCTCCGCCTTCGAGCTGGTACGGCGGACGGAGGTCCTGGTCGAGCACACCGACCACGTCCCGCTCCGGCTCCGTCAGGACGGCGGCCTGGCCCAGCGGGAGTCCCGGGTGGTGGGCTCGCTGCTCGACGTACCCGTGGCCGTTGCCTTGCTGCACACCCAGGTCGCGCAGGCCGCCGGGCTCATCGGCGTCGTCGCGCAGGGCCGGACGGACACCCTTGTCCCGACGGCCCTCTTCGACGACTGGCGAGGCTGGGCTCTCGCAGAGCAGTGGGCGTGGCTGGTGCATGGCTGGCGGGACGGACATCCGCCGAGCGGCAGCGCGAAGCTCAAGGCGCTCTGCCTCGAGGCGTTCGGTCCGCCGCAGGACGCGCGCGTGCTGGGCGCTCCCGAGCTGCACCGGTGGCTGGCGTGGCAGCTGCCGCGGGTCGCCGACGACGCGGCCCGGCGGGCGACGGCCATGCTCACCCAGGCTGCCTGGCTCGGCGTCACCGGGCTCGGAGCACTCGCGAGCTTCGGCCACGGGGACGACCAGACGACCCTGCAGCGTCTGCTGCCGGAGCGTGCGGAGACGGTCCTCGTCCAGAACGACCTCACTGCCGTGGCGTCCGGCCCCCTCACTCCAGCCGTGGCACGAGAGCTCAGCGCGCTCGCAGACGTCGAGTCGCGGGGCGGCGCGACGGTCTACCGGTTCAGCGTCCAGTCGCTGCGCCGGGCACGGTCGCTCGGCTGGTCGTCCAGCGACATCAGCGCCACCCTGTCGGCCCGCTCCCGTACGCCGATCCCGCAGCCACTGAGCTACCTCATCGCCGACCTCGACAGGACCGACGCCGTCGGTGCCATGGCCTCGACCTCCCGGCCGACGAGAGGCACCCGTCCGGTCGCACCGGTCAGAGCCGACGTGACGCCGCTGGCGGGTTCGGGCGCCGGGGTGAGCCTCGACGCGGAGGCTGCTGGGCTGCTGGTCGCCGGGCTGCGCTCCGGCGCTCACCCTCCGACAGCGCGCGAGGTCAGCGACCTGACCGCGGCCGAAGGCATGTCGGACGCACCGATCGACACGCTGCGAGAGGCGGTGGAGACCGGCGAGGTGCTCTGGCTCGGGTACGTCGACACGCAGGGCGGCACCGGGGAGCGGCTCGTCTACGCATCGGCGGTCGAGGACGGCAGGCTGATCGCGAAGGACAGCCGCACGTCGGAGCGGCTCAGCGTGCCCGTGCACCGGATCACGGTCGCTCACATCATCCGCGGCGGCTCCGTCTAACCGTCTCGTGCTCGCCGCCGCCCTCCAGCGCACCCCGGTTGGTCTGCGGAACCGCGAAGCGCCGCCGCCCGACCGGCACAGACGAATCGCCTGGCTAGGACGTCTGAGCCGACCAGGTAATATGCAACCTCCAGATTGGGCATTACCACGCCGGCGCCTTTCCGCGTACGATTGCGGGATGGACTTCGTTCGGTACGCCGACCTCGCTGCGGGGCTGGTCAACGCCGACATCGAGTCCACCGACGACCTCCGCCGCTACCTCGGCAACCGCCAATGGCTGCTGCCCCGGGTGGAGGAGCGCGACGTCCCCGCAATCAAGCGGCTGCGCCGGGAGCTCCGGCCGATCTTCGAGACTTCCGACCTGGGAGACGAGCAGGGAGTCGTCACCCTCGTCAACGCGCTGCTGGCCAAGCATCCCGTCACCCCTCACATCGCCGGCCACGACAACGAGAGCTGGCACCTGCACGTCGCGGAGCGCGGCTCGAGCGTGTCGGCGCTCATCGCGGCCGAGGCCGTGATGGGGCTCGCCACCCTGGTGGTCGACTTCGGGCCGACCCGGCTCGGTGTCTGCTCCGCCGAGCGCTGCGACGCCGTCTTCGTCGACACCTCACCCAACCGGTCGCGGCGCTACTGCTCCGACCGGTGCTCGTCACGGGCCAACGTGGCGGCGTACCGAGCACGACGGAAGTCTGGTGCCAGCCTGTGACCGATGGACCACTGATCGTTCAGTCGGACAAGACGCTGCTCCTCGAGGTCGACCATCCGCAGGCGCGGGAGTGCCGCCGGACGATCGCCCCGTTCGCGGAGCTCGAGCGCTCCCCGGAGCACATCCATACCTACCGGCTGACACCCCTTGGCCTCTGGAACGCCCGGGCGGCGGGGCACGACGCCGAGCAGGTGGTCAATGCCCTGCTGACGTACTCGCGCTACCCCGTCCCGCACTCGCTGCTGGTCGACATCGCCGAGACCATGGACCGCTACGGCAGGCTGCGGCTCGACAAGCATCCCGTTCACGGCCTGGTCCTCGCCGGCTCCGACCGGGGCGTATTCGAGGAGGTCGTCCGCAGCAAGCGCGTGGCGCCGCTCCTCGGTCTGCGGCTCGACGACGAGACCGTCGTCGTCCATCCGTCCGAGCGCGGCAACCTCAAGCAGGCGCTGCTCAAGCTCGGCTGGCCTGCTGAGGACTTCGCCGGGTACGTCGACGGTGAGGCGCATCCGATCGGGCTGCGCCAAGAGGACTGGAGCCTGCGCCCCTACCAGGTCGAGGCGGTCGAGTCGGCCTGGCACGGCGGTTCCGGTGTGGTCGTGCTGCCCTGCGGTGCCGGCAAGACGCTGGTGGGCGCCGGAGTCATGGCTCGAGCCCAGGCGACCACCTTGATCCTCGTGACCAACACGGTGGCGGCGCGTCAGTGGCGCGACGAGCTGCTGCGGCGCACGACGCTCACGCCCGACGAGATCGGCGAGTACTCCGGTGCGCTCAAGGAGGTCCGGCCGGTCACCATCGCGACGTACCAGGTCATGACGACGCGACGCAAGGGCGTCTACACCCATCTCGAGCTGTTCGACGCCCGCGACTGGGGCCTGGTGATCTACGACGAGGTGCACCTGCTGCCGGCTCCGATCTTCCGGATGACCGCCGATCTGCAGGCTCGGCGCCGCGTCGGTCTCACGGCGACGCTTATCCGCGAGGACGGCCGCGAGGGCGACGTCTTCTCGCTGATCGGGCCCAAGCGGTACGACGCACCGTGGAAGGACATCGAGGCACAGGGCTACATCGCGCCGGCCGAGTGCATCGAGGTGCGGGTGTCGATGACCGACAGCGAGCGGATGGTCTACGCCACCGCCGAGGCGGAGGACCGCTACCGGCTGGCGGCGGGGTGCGACTCCAAGGCGGATGTGGTGGCACAGCTGGTGGCCAGGCACGCCGACGAACCGACTTTGGTGATCGGCCAGTACCTCGACCAGCTGGACGAGCTCGGCGAGCAGCTCGGCGCACCGATGATCAAGGGCGAGACATCCGTCAAGGAGCGGGAGCGGCTCTACGCCGCCTTCCGCGCGGGCGACATCGGTCTGCTCGTCGTCAGCAAGGTGGCGAACTTCTCCATCGACCTGCCGGAGGCATCGGTAGCGATCCAGGTCTCGGGAACGTTCGGATCCCGGCAGGAGGAGGCGCAGCGGTTGGGCCGGCTGCTGCGTCCCAAGGCTGACGGGCGGACCGCCCGCTTCTACTCGGTCGTCACCCGAGACACCGTCGACGCCGACTTCGCCCAGCACCGCCAGCGGTTCCTGGCCGAGCAGGGTTACTCCTACACGATCGTGGACGCAGACTCACTCGTCCCGTGAGCGGTCCGACGCAGGGCTTCCCCCCGCCTGGCGTCGAGGCGGGGGGAAGCCGTCTTGGGTGGCGCGGGCGAGGGGCAGAACCTCGCCGTCTGCCCTATCGGGCGCTTGCGCCGGTGGCACCGCCCTGAGGAGCCGGCTGCGTGCTGCTCGAGGCCGCAGCGGCTTGGGACTGTGCGCGCTGGGTCCCCGTCGCCAAATCCTGCTTGACCTGGTCCTTGTGGCGCCGTCCGGCGTCGTACGCGTCGGACAGCATCTGCTGCGCAATCGGGCGTCCGCCGAGGCCGAACGCCAACGCGAGGCCCAGCGCCAGAGCGCCCATGGTCGCCGCGAACGCGATCGTCACGATCTGCGGAGCGATCTTCAGCTGGTCGAGGATCATGAACAGCGCGATCACCATGACGAGGGCCGGTACGACGGCAGCGGCCACCTTGCCCGTCGGAGTGTCCCCCATGAACCGGACGACGGCGGCTGCCGCCGCGCCGGCGAGTGCGGCCGCCACCACGAAGATCACGATGGCGACGATGACGTTGGGCAGGTAGGCGAGCACCTGGTTCATGAACACGGTGAGCGCCGGGATCTTCAGCGCGCCGATCGCGGAGAACAAGAAGAAGGCGAAGACGAGATGGAACACGACCCGTGCGATGCCGTTCGAGGGGCTGGCGTCCGGGCTCACCCGGTCGACGTAGCTCTTCGCCTGTGAGTCGTTCAGGTGCCTGTCGAGGCCGATCTTCTGCAGACCCTTGCTCACGAGAGTCTTGACGATTCTGGCGACCACGTAGCCGATGAGCAGGATGACGAGGAAGGCCAGCAGGTTGGGCAGGAACGCGAAGAACGAGTCCAAGGTCTTCTGGAAGCTGTCCCCGACGCTCACGCCGGCGAGGTTCTGAGAGCTCATAAACGGTGTCCCTTCATGACGACTGACGGCTCATCCGAGCCTTGGTGATGGGGAGGGTTGGACTCAGCGGTCGCCCGACGCCGTGACGGCGTCGACCTTCCCGTGGTAGCGACGCCCGACCTTGCCGCCGACGAAGGCGGCGAGCAGCGTGCCGACGACCACCGCGGCGAGCGTGATGATGCCGCCCCAGGTCGCGGTGTCCGTGGGGATCGGGATGGACGGCAGGTCCACGCGGTCCAACACGTTGTACGTCGCGCCGAACAGCGCCCCGATCCCGATGGCGATCAGCGTGACGACGGGGCCGATGAGCCACGCCCCGACTCCCTGGCGACCGCCGTCGTAGCGTGACATGCGACCGGCGACGTAACCGCCGGCGTAGTAGGCGACCATCAGCACGAGCACGAGGCCGATCGCCGTGGCGAGCCCGAAGGTACCGGCGTCGCGCTCGACCTGGTCTCGGTTCACGTCGAGCGTCCGGCCCACGGCCGCTGCCACCGCACCGACGACTCCGGCGAGCAGCACGGTCATCGCAACCGCGACCAGCCAGCCGAAGAACGCGGCGCCCACGTTGAACCCGCCGAACTGCTCGCGGCGACGCTGCTCGGTCAGCCGGCGCGGATCTGCGGCACGGCGCTCCTCGACCACCCGGTGCGCAGCCGTACTACCGTCGCCCTCCACCGGTGCGTCGATCGGCGTCCGCGCCGGGTCTGCGGCTCCTCTGTCTGACACGCAGCGCCACCCCTCGATGCTCGTCCGGTACTTGCGGCCGCACCCGCGGCTTATGTCGTAAACGGGTCCGTGACCCCGGACTTTACAGCGTAAGCGGATTTTGGCAAAGTGGGGTCCGTACGCCCACGGAGGCGGGACCGAACCGCCTCCCCTAGCAGCAGAGGGGAATCGCATGCTCGATGAGAGTCAGATCGCCCAGATCAGCGGCACCACCGTGTACGGCTCCGACGGGAGCAAGATCGGCAAGGCCGGCGAGGTCTATCTGGACGACCAGACCGGTCGTCCAGAGTGGGTCACGGTCAACACCGGGCTCTTCGGAACGAGCGAGAGCTTCGTCCCGTTGAGCGACGCGTCCCTCTCCGGTGACGGCCTGAGCGTTCCGTACGACAAGGACACCGTGAAGAACGCGCCGAACCTGGCCAGCGACGGCCACCTCTCCCCGGATGACGAGCGCAACCTGTACACGTACTACAACGTGGGCTACGACGAGGGTGCCGCGTCCGGCAGCTACGACACGGTCGGGACGACCACGGAGACCACCACGACGACCCGTGGCGACGACGACGCGATGACGCTGTCGCAGGAGCGCATGGAGGTGGGCACGCAGAGCCGTGAGGCGGGCCGCGCCCGGCTGCGCAAGTACGTCGACACGGAGAACGTCACGCAGACCGTCCCCGTCACGAAGGAGCGGGCGGTGCTCGAGCGCGAGCCGATCACCGACGCGAACGTCGGCGACGCGAGCTCCGGCCCGGACTTCACGGAGAGCGAGGCCGAGGTCGTCCTGCACGAGGAGCGCCCCGTGACCGAGAAGGTCGTGGAGCCTGTCGAGCGGGTGCGGCTGGGCACGGAGCAGGTCCAGACCGAGGAGACGGTCACCGGAGAAGTCCGCAAGGAGCGCGTCGAGGTCGACGGCGACGTCAGCGACACCGACCGGAGCTGACCGCCTCCGAGCCACGATAAGTGGTGCGAGACGCCCCATTTGCACTCTTTCCCGCCGGTCGCGATATCGTGGCCGGCGGGAGAGGTGTTGAATGGCCACGAGCGGGACGAACGACACGATCGATGCCGACGCGACGGCGGTGGCCGGAGCGGCGCTGCCGTCTACGCGAACTCCTCTGGACCGCAACCGCATCGTCGCCGCCGCCGTCTCCTTCATCGACGAAAACGGTCTGGCGGGGCTGTCGATGCGCCGCCTCGGCGCCACCTTGCACGTCGAGGCGATGTCCCTGTACCGCTACGTGCCCGGGCGGGAGGACCTGCTGGACGCCGTCGTCGACTCCATCATCAACGAGATGTACGACGACGAGGACATCCTCGACAAGCCGAGGGACGGGTGGCAGGACTTCCTGCAGCGCCTCGCGCACGGCGTACGCCGCACCGCGCTCGCTCATCCGCTGGCCTTCCCCCTGGTCGCCTCCCGGCCGCCCGAGGCTCCCTGGCTTCGCCCCCCACTGCGGAACCTGCAGTGGGTTGAGTCCTTCCTCAGTGGCCTGACCAGCGAGGGGTTCTCCGACGAGGGAGCCGTCGCCGCCTACCGGGGATTCACCAGCTTCTTGTTGGGCCACCTCCTCCTGGAGGTCTCGACCCACGGCGCGGACGTCGGGCCTCTCGACGTCCTCGACGACGAGTCCCGTGAGAATCCCGCGCTCGTCGGTTACCCGAACGTGCGGCGGCTGAGCGACTCCCTTGCCGAGGACCACGCGGCGGCGGAGTTCGAGGAGGCGCTGGAGAACCTCCTGGACCGCCTCACCATGCTGTTGTCGGAGAAGGCGCCACCGCCGAAGGTGGCGCAGTAGCCGGCGCCTCGACGTGCTCTCGCGAGCGACCGCGACCGCCGTCGTGACGGTGAGTCGTCAGCCGGTCGCGCTCCGTGCCAGCGTGATCAGGCGGTCGAGGATCCGCCCACCGTCGGCGCGAAGGCCGTTGTGCTCGTACTCGTTGGTGATCCACGGCCGCATCGTGGGAATCATCCGCGCCGTCTCCTCAGAGAAGGCCAGCGGGACGTAGGCGTCATCGACGTAGATCGCGGCGGAGCAGCGTACGTCGCACTGCCGGAGCGCGGCGGCGTCGTACAGGGCGGGCCACTCCCGTTCGGCGAGGAGGTTGGCGGCATCAGTCAGTGGGGCCAGCTCAGTGTCGTCGTCGAGCATCCACGGGAACACGTGCTCGCCGGTGAACATCGAGACGTCTTCGCGGAAGTCGTCGGGCATGACGCGCTGCGCTGACCATCGAGTCGCCTGTCCGTCGGCGTACGAGGCCTCGTGGATGACGGCGTACAGCGGGTTGCGGCCCTGGAACGGCAGGAGGTGGGCGACGTCGTGGCGGAACGCCGGCGACTGCGGATCCCGCTCCACGAGGTAGTGCACGTGCTCGGCGCCGTCGCTCATCCCCAGCCCGTTACCGATCTGGCGGAACCGTCGCCCGGTGAGTACGTCGCCGTTCGGCAGCCGGATATGTCCCGCCGCCAAACGCTCGTGCAGTGCGGCGACCCTCATGCGGTCACGGGGGTAGCGCGCGTAGTAGCGGCGGTTGCGCTCCCGCATCGTGGCGTACGTCGCGGCGTACACCTCGTCGACGGGACGGTCCACGGGTGGAAGTCCGCCCGTGACGTAGACCTCTCGGAGGCTGTCCGCCGCCACCGAGAGGTAGCGCACGGCGCAGAAGCCGCCGAAGGACTGGCCGAGCACGCTCCAGGTGTCGACGCCGAGCCGTTCTCTCAGTACCTCGGCGTCGGCAACGATTGAGTCGGCACGAAATAGCGCGAGCCGGTCCCCCTGCTGCTGCGGTGACAGACCTGGCAGCAGGCCGATAGGGCTCGACCGACCGGTGCCGCGCTGGTCGAGCATCAGCACGCGATAGTCCTGGAGCGCCCGATCCAGCCAGCCCGGGCTGGTGGGTTCTCGGGTTGGCCGCGGCGCCTCCTGCCCCGGGCCGCCTTGGAGATACACCAGGAAGGGTCGGTCGCGGCCCCGAGGATCGGCGACCTCACGGGCGAACAGGACGATCTGCTCTCCGGTGGGATCGCTGTGGTCCAGTGGCACCGAGAGCTCGTGCTCGACCAGCACCAGCCCCGGCACGGTCTGCTCGACCGACGTCACAGTCATGGGCGTGATCCTGACAGACCGCCGGGCTCGCGGCCCGACGAGGTGCGGGTGGGCCTGAGCACAACGACTCCCGCATCCGCGGTCAGGACTCCACGTCGTTCCAGGTAACAAGCAGAACGGGGTGACCGGCCGGCAACGTACAGCTCGGCCAGGCGGCGCTGCAGCAGGAGCCGCTCAGGCTGGTCAGCGGGCGAAAGGCTCAGCGCTACCCGGTAGGCATGCTGCGCCTCGTCGATGCGGCCGAGGCGGCGCAGGAAGTCCGCCCGAGCCGACGGCAGCAGGTAGTAACCGGCCAAGGTTGTCGCGTCGAGTTCGTCCAGCTCCGCCAGGCCCGCTTCGTAGCCGTCGCGGAAGCCGACGGCGATGGCTCGGTTCAACGCGATCACGGGTGACGGCTGTACAGCGAGCAGCGCGTCGTACAGAGTGACGATCGTTGCCCAGTCGGTGGCCTCCGCCGTTGACGCCGTGGCATGACAAGCAGCGATCTGCGCCTGCAGTCGGTAGGAACCCGGCTGGTTCCCTGACCTTGCCGCGCGGCGCAGCTGCCGCTGCCCCTCCTCCATGAGCGCCGCGTCCCAGCGGCTGCGGTCCTGATCCTCCATGGGCACGAGATCGCCATGGACGTCGAAACGTGTCGAGCGCCGAGACATCTGAAAGGCGACAAGCGCCACTAGTCCACGAGCCTCGTCCTCGCCGGGCATCAAGTCGACAAGCAGTCTGGCGAGTCGCAGCGCCTCCACGGCCACGTGGCCCTCGTGCTGTCCGTAACCGGCATTGAAGATCAGGTACAGCACCAGCAGCACGCCGCTGGTGCGCTCGGCGAGGAGCTCGCCGGAAGGCACCCGGTAAGGGATCGCCGCGTGGGTGATCTTTCGCTTGGTGCGCAACAGCCGCTGCGACATGGTCGGCTCTGAGACGAGGAACGCCCGGGCGATCTCCGCGGTCGACAAGCCGGCCACGGTTTTCAGCGTGAGTGCCACCCGACCGTCGAGGGCAAGCGCCTGGTGGCAGCAGGTGAAGATCAACCGGAGGCGGTCGTCGGATTGCGCGTCCGCCTGCTGGGCGCCTGGCACCATCTCGTCCAGGATCGCGCGCTGCTGGAGCTTCGCTCGCTCCGTCTGGCGGCGACGCAAGACGTCGAGCGCGCGGTTGCGCGCCACCGTGATGAGCCAGGCCGCAGGTGACCGCGGCACGCCGTCGTACGGCCAGCGCAGAAGCGCTCTCTCGACGGCGTCCTGGACGCAGTCTTCGGCCAGGTCCCAGTCGCCGGTGAGCCGGATCAGGCTCGCGACCATGGCGGTGCGCTCCGCTGCCACCGTCGAGGCGACTGCGTCGGCGGTGGAGAGGTGCCCTTGCGTCGTCAGTCCTCGTCCACCCAGAACGGGCGGAGCTCGAGCTTGCCGCCGTTGGCCTGCGGATGCCGTGCGGCGATCTCGATGGCCTCTTCCAGGCTGTCGCACTCGAGGATGTCGAAACCGGCGATCCACTCCTTCGACTCGGTGAACGGCCCGTCGGTGACGACTACCTGCCCGTTGCTGACCCTGACCGTGGTGGCGTCGCTGACCGGGCGCAGTGCGTCGCCGGTGATCCGCTTCCCGCGACCGTCGACGTCGGCGAGCCACTCCTCGACGGTCAGCTCACCCTCGATGGGCTTGGCCTCGGCAGCAGCGGCGGGGTCGGCGACGACGAACATCATGTATCTCATGGGCTGCACTCCTGGCTAGGTGGTGGGAACGAAGATACGACGATCGGCGACCCTGCCGATCCGACAAACCTCCAGCACCACCCGTTGCCGACCGTCGGTCGGTGAACGGTCGGGACGGCGGTCACGCGTCGAGCTGCGGCACGACGTCGGCGTGCATGCGCTCGAGGATCTCGCTGTCGTGCAAGCTCCCCATCTGGAGGTACGTGCGCGAAGCGCCGAGCTCCTGGAGCCGACCCAGCTTGTCGACGATCTCACCGGCTGATCCGTAGAGACCCAAGGCCCTCATGTCTTCAGGTGAGGCGTCCCCGTCAGCCGCTGCTCGTTGTACGTCGCTCTCGTCCCCGATGAAGAGGGCTTGCACCGTCGACAGCGCGAGAGTCGCTGGATCGCGCTCCGCCCGCTCGCAGGCGTCCCGGACAACCTTGAACTGCTTCTCAGTCGCGTCGAGCGTCTGGCCGGGAGGCATGTTGAACTCGTCCGCGTACGTCGCGGCGAGCTGCGGTGTCCGCACCGCGCCGCCTCCGCCAACGATGATCGGGACTCCGCCCGGCTGCACGGGTTTCGGCAGTGCCGGGCTGTCGCGCACGCTCACATGCTTGCCGGTGAACGTGAACGTCTGCCCCGGCGCGGTAGTCCACAGCCCCGTGAGCAGCGCGAGCTGCTCCTCGAGCACGTCGAGCCGATCGCGCGTCGACAGGAACGGGACACCGTACGACGTGTGCTCCACCTCGAACCACCCACTCCCGAGCCCCAGCTCCACCCGGCCGCCACTCATCGCGTCCACCGTCGCAACGGCGATCGCCAACGGTCCCGGCCGCCGGAAGGACGCGGAGGAGACCATCGTGCCGAGACGGATCCGGCGCGTCTCCCTCGCCAGGCCGGCGAGGGTGACCCAGGAGTCCGTCGATCCCGGCCCCGGGTCCCCAGGACCGATTCGCTGCAGGTGGTCGGAGCGGAAGAAGCCGTCGAACCCCAGCTCCTCCGTCTTCTGGGCGAGGGCGAGGATCTCGTCGTACGTGCCGCCTTGCTGCGGTTCGACCATGACTCGAAGGTGCATCCGCTCACCGTAACGGGCCGCCCGGCTGGCCGGCGCCGGCACGGCGCTCGGCGCTCGGCGCTCGGCGGCGCGCCGCGCGAGAGGCCTACAGGACCACCCACTGGCGACCGTCGATCAGCTCGCGGACCGCGTCGAGGTGCCCGGCGTGGACGGCGGTCTCCGTGATCACGTGCAGCATGACCGAGCGGAGATCCGGGAAGTCCATGCCCCAGCTCGCCCACTCCGGATCGGGCTGTCTCGGTGGCTCGTCGGCGCCGGTGGTCGCGATGACTGCGTTGGCTCGGCGGATCTCGTCCCGGTAGAGCTCGAGGATGTGTTCGGCGGACTCGTCGTGGCTGACCTGCCAGTCTGCGTTCGGGCCCTCGGGGAAGTAGTCGAGCGGCTCACCCGCGACCACGCAGCGGAACCAGTAGCGCTCGTCGGACAACGCAAGGTGCTTCACCAGCCCGAGACAGTGCCATCCGGACGGCAGCACCGGGCGGCGCAGCTGCTCCTCCGTCAACCCGTCGAGGATCGCGAGCACGTGCCGGCGTTGCGCCTCCAGCTGTCGCAGGAGCGCCTCCATCTCCCGGCTCACCGCTGCGACATCCGGGCCCATCATCCTCAGCACGACCATGACAGGAAAGACTAGTGTCGGAGGATGCCCCCAGCCGATCCGGTGGATTCCGCACGCCCAGAGCTCGCCGCCGAGCAGCGCCACCTGGCGGAGTCCCGGGCCGCTCTGGCCCGGATGCGCGAGCGCACCGCCGGCATGGAGATCATGAGCGCGGACCGGGTGAACGCGGAGTTCCTGCGATACACGCTGTACCAGCGCATGAAGGCGCTGGAGGACGACCCCGAGGTGCCGCTGTTCTTCGGCCGCCTCGACTACGGCAGTACGACGGCCGGGTCGTCCGGCAGAGCAGGCGAGCGGTTCTACATCGGCCGGCGGCACGTCACCGATCCCGAGGGCGACCCGCTCGTCGTGGACTGGCGGGCGCCGATCTCCCGCCCGTTCTACCGCGGCAGCAGGGCCGATCCCATGGGGCTGCGGTTGCGGCGCCGCTTCGGGTTCCAGCACGGGCGGGTGACGGCGTACGAGGACGAGGAGCTCACCGGCGATGCACAGGACGCTCCGACCTCAGCGCACAGCGCGATTCTGGAGGCGGAGATCGAGCGGCCGCGCGTCGGGCCGATGCGCGACATCGTCGCGACCATCCAGCCGGAGCAGGACGACATCGTCCGGTCGGAGCTGGACATCAGCGTCTGCGTCCAAGGTGCTCCCGGCACGGGTAAGACCGCCGTGGGTCTGCACCGCGCCGCTTACCTGCTCT
>JBBSIF010000008.1:0-37222 GCA_038232255.1 Propionibacteriales bacterium | reverse complement strand
TCCAGCCGATCCAGGTCGCCGAGCCCACGCTGGCGCACGCCATCGAGATCCTCAAGGGTCTGCGCGACCGCTACGAGGCGCACCACCGGGTCACGATCACGGATGCGGCGCTGGTGTCCGCCGCGACGCTCGCCGACCGCTACATCTCCGACCGGTTCCTGCCGGACAAGGCCATCGACCTCATCGACGAGGCCGGCGCCCGGCTGCGGATCCGCCGGATGACCGCGCCGCCTGACCTGCGCGACTTCGACGACAAGATCGCCGGCGTGCGACGCAACAAGGAGGGCGCGATCGACGCGCAGGACTTCGAGGGCGCCGCGTCGCTGCGCGACGAGGAGAAGAAGCTCATCTCGGCCAAGGCCGAGCGGGAGCGCCAGTGGAAGGCCGGCGACATGGACGTCGTCGCCGAGGTCGACGAGGAGATGATCGCCGAGGTGCTGGCGACCGCGACCGGCATCCCGATCGTCAAGCTGACCGAGGAGGAGTCCGGCCGCCTGCTGCGCATGGAGGACGAGCTCCACAAGCGGGTGATCGGCCAGGACGAGGCCGTCAAGGCACTGTCGCGGGCGATCCGACGTACCCGCGCCGGCCTGAAGGACCCGAAGCGACCGGGCGGGTCGTTCATCTTCGCCGGGCCGTCCGGCGTGGGCAAGACCTGGCTCTCCAAAACGCTGGCGGAGTTCCTGTTCGGTGACGAGGACTCCCTCATCCAGCTCGACATGAGCGAGTTCTCCGAGAAGCACACGATCTCGCGGCTCTTCGGCTCGCCCCCCGGCTACGTGGGCTACGAGGAGGGTGGCCAGCTCACCGAGAAGGTGCGCCGCAAGCCGTTCTCGGTGGTGCTGTTCGACGAGGTCGAGAAGGCACACCCGGACATCTTCAACTCCCTGCTTCAGATCCTGGAGGAAGGTCGGTTGACCGACTCCCAAGGGCGGGTGATCGACTTCAAGAACACGGTCATCATCATGACCACGAACCTCGGCACGAAGGACATCTCCCGCGGGAGCGCCAACCTGGGCTTCCACCAGTCGAGTGACGTCGGCGGGTCCTACGACCGGATGAAGGCAAAGGTGTCGGAGGAGCTCAAGCAGCACTTCCGCCCGGAGTTCCTCAACCGTGTCGACGAGATCATCGTGTTCCCGCCGCTGACGCAGGACGAGATCATCTCGATGGTGGACTACATGATCGACGCGGTGGAGGTGCGGCTGCGGGACCGCGACATGGGCCTCGAGCTCACACAGGCGGCGAAGGAGCGACTGGCGACGCGGGGCTTCGACCCGGTGCTCGGCGCCCGGCCGCTGCGCCGTACCGTCCAGCGCGACCTCGAGGACGTGCTCGCCGAGAAGATGCTGTACGGCGAGGTCGGCCCCGGCCAGATCGTGTTCGTGGACGTCGACGACACCGACAGCGACAACCAGTTCACGTTCGTCGGCACGGCGAAGTCGGAGATGCCCGACCTTCCTCCGCTGGAGGAGGTCGTCCCCGACCCCAGCGCCTGAGGCAGCGCTGCTGGCGCAGCACAGCGCTCACGGCAGCGAGAAGGAGCCCTCGTCCTCCTGGACGACGACAAGACCGTCGTCGACCAGGGAGGCGAGGGCTCTCTCGCGTTGCGAGCAGTCCTGCCACACGGCGTCGACATCGACGGCCGCGACCGGCTCCACGGAGCTCCGCAGCAGGGCGAGGATGCGCCCCCGACACTCTCGGTCCGTTCCGGCATACGACTGCGGCCGAGCAGCCGTCGTAGCGGCCGGGCAGCCCGCCGCCCGCCAGGCGCACTGCGCAGCCAGCGGGCATCGGTCGCAGGCCGGGCTTCGCGCCGTGCAGACGAGCGCTCCGAGCTCCATCGCCGCCACGCTCCAGTCAGCTGCCGTCCCGTGTTCGTCCGGCAGCAGCCGCTCGGCCGTCGACCGCTCGGTCGTCGTGACCGCGGGCGGCGGGAGCGCAGCTCCGGCGTCCAGCCGGGCGAGCACCCGACGGACGTTGGTGTCCAGCACGACGGCACGGCGGCGGAAGGCGAACGCCCGCACCGCAGCGGCGGTGTACTCGCCGATGCCCGGGAGCGCGCGAAGCGCCGCGACGCTGGACGGCACCGCGCCGCCGTGGCGGTCGGTGATGGCGCCCGCCGCCTCGTGCAGCCGAAGGGCGCGGCGCGGGTACCCGAGCCGTCCCCACATCCGCACGGCCTCGCCGGGTCGCTCCTGCGCGAGCGCGGCAGGCGTGGGCCACCTCTCGATCCAGGCGTCGTACGCCGGCAACACCCTCGCCACCGGAGTCTGCTGCAGCATCACTTCGCTGACGAGGACGGCCCAGGGAGTCGCGTCGGCGCGGCGCCAGGGCAGATCGCGGGCAGACCCGGCGTACCAACGCAGCAGCGGTTCATGGAGCGGCGAGTCTGGCATGTCGAGCAGATGATGCCACGGAAGCGCGACGGCGAGCACTAGCGTGTGCCGGTGAGCACCGTCATGCGTCCTCGGGGCCCACTGCCGAGGCGGATCTACTGGACGCGACGGATCCTGGTGGTCGTCGGCGCTCTCGCCGTGCTGACGCTGCTGTGGCAGCTG
Source organism: Propionibacteriales bacterium (assembly GCA_038232255.1). Lineage (GTDB taxonomy): Bacteria > Actinomycetota > Actinomycetes > Propionibacteriales > Nocardioidaceae > JAWWPG01. Next base: position 34,661 of record JBBSIF010000008.1, on the reverse strand, counting down.
CTGCCGGGGGACGGCGGCTCCGGCTCCACCTCAGCAGACCTCGGTGACGGCTCGGGCGGTTCCTCACCTTCGCGACCGCGCTCCCCGTCGCCGCCGATCCCTGCGAAGACATCCTCGCCGACCAAGACGTCCCCGTCCGCGCCGACGTCGCCTGCGACGACGAGGGCGAAAGCGCTCCCCAGGACCCGCCCGACCGGCCCGTGCACACCGGCTCTGGTCCGCCTCGCCGTCACCGCCGACAGTGCGCCGCCAGGAGTTGGCATGACGGTGCGGTACACGATGTCCACGACCGACGGATCGACCTGCAGCCTCGGCGTCACCCCGGCGCTCATGGAGACCAAGATCACGTCGCTGTCCAGGGCGGGGGAGTCGGTTGTCTGGCAGAGCAGCAGCTGCCCTGACGAGGTCCCCGCGAAGAACGTCGTCGTGCGTCCCCAACCGGTGATGCTCTACGCGTTCCACTGGGACGGGGACATCACTGACGGCACCTGTCGTGGGACGGGCTCCACGGCGGCACCGGGCACGTACCGGGTGGTGGCTGCCCTGATCGGCGGCGAGCCGCACGGCAGCGACTTCTTCGTCACCGAGCCCGACCTTGCGGCGCGCTGACGGCTAGACGTAGCGCTCGAGGATGCTCGACTCCGCCAACCGGGACAGGCCCTCCCGCACCGAGCGGGCGCGGGTGTCGCCCACCCCGTCCACGGCCTGCAGGTCGTCGATGCTCGCGGCCAGCAGCTTCTGCAGATGGCCGAAGTGCTCGACGAGCCGCTCAACGACGGCATTCGGGAGCCGCGGCACCTTGGCCAGCAGCCGGTAGCCGCGGGGGCTCACCGCGTTGTCCAGGCTCTCGGCGCCGCCGAGGCCCAACGCCCGGCCGACCGCCCCCAGCTCCAGCATCTCCGTCGACGACAGCGCCTCGATCTCCGCCAGCGTCTCGTCCGCGCTGCGCCCCCCGCGCACCACAGGAAGGTAGTCGCGGATCACCAGCCGGCGGTCGTCGTGGACGCCCGCCACCAGCTCGTCCAGCTGCAGGCTGAGGAGCCTTCCGTCGCTGCCGAGCTCCAGGACGTAGTTCTCGATCTCGCCTGCGATGCGCAGCACCATCTCGAGCCGCTGGGACACCGACGCGACGTCGCGGACCGTGACCAGGTCCTCGATCTCGAGGGCCGACAGGGTGCCCGACACCTCGTCGAGGCGGTTCTTGTACCTCTCGAGAGTGGCCAGCGCCTGGTTCGCACGCGCGAGGATCGCGCCGGCGTTCTCCAGCACGTAGCGCGCCTCACCGACGTACAGCGCGATGATGTGCATGGACTGCGACACCGAGATGACCGGGACCCCGGTCTGCCGGGCGACTCGGTCGGCGGTGCGGTGCCGGGTGCCGGCCTCGTTGGTCGGGATGGACGCGTCGGGCATGAGATGAACGCCGGCGCGCAGGATGCGGGCCGCGTCACGGTCGCAGATGATCGCCCCGTCCATCTTCGCCAGCTCGCGGAACCCGGTGGCGCTGAACTCCACATCCAGGTGGAACCCGCCGGTGCAGATCGACTCGACGATCTTGTCGTTCCCGAGGACGACGAGTGCGCCGGTACGACCGCGGAGAGCGCGTTCGAGACCTTCGCGCAGGTCCGTTCCGGGCGCGACGGCGGCCAGCGTCTCCCGCATGCGGTCGACGTCGGACTGTCGGTCGCTGCCTGCCACTGAGCCTCCCGCCGTCCCCCGCGCGCACTCAGTGTAAGGGAGCAACGCTTCGTCGCTATCCCCCCGACACCACGTGCAGCGCCTGCTGCGGCTGCTCGCGTCGCGCTCCGGCGAGGGAGCCGAACGCGCGGACCGCCGCCGCGATATCGGCGCACTCGAGGACCGTGAGCCCGTCGACCTCCGGCACGGGCACGGCGGCCTGTCCCCGGTCCGACGGCACGACGGCGTAGCCGAAGCCGAGTCGAGCCGCTTCCGCCAGCCGTTGCTTGATCCCCGGGACCCGGCGAAGCTCACCGGCCAGACCGACCTCGCCGATCGCGACCAGCTGTCGCGGCAGGGCGACGCCCGCGTCGGCGCTGACCAGCGCCAGGGCAACGGCGAGGTCAGCGGCAGGCGACCGCAGGGACGCGCCTCCCACGGTCGCCGCATAGACGTCCCGCGTCGAGCACTGCAGACCCACCGAACGCTGCAGGACGGCGAGGAGCATGGCGAGGCGAGCCGCGTCCAGACCGCTGACCGACCGACGGGGCTGCCCGGCGCTCGCCGCGACCAGCGCCTGCACCTCGGCGAGCAGCGGACGGCGTCCTTCGAGCGTGACCGTGACGCAGGTACCGGCGACGGGCTGCGGGTGCCGGGAGACGAACAGCCCGGTCGGGTCGGTGACCTCCACGATGCCGTCGTCGCCGATGTCGAAGCAGCCGATCTCGTCGACCGGCCCGAACCTGTTCTTGACCGCGCGCAGCACCCTGAGCCGGGATCCCTGCTCGCCCTCGAAGTGCAGCACGACGTCCACGAGGTGCTCCAGCGAGCGCGGCCCGGCGATGGAGCCGTCCTTGGTCACGTGGCCGACGAGCAGGGTCGGCAGAGCGAGGCGCTTGGCGACTCCGACCAGTGCCGACGTCACCGCCCGGACCTGGCTGACCCCGCCGGGGGTCGAGTCCAGCTCGGCGCAGCCCACCGTCTGGACGGAGTCGACGACAAGCAGGTCTGGCCGGACCGACTCGATGTGGCTGAGCACCGCCGACAGCTCGACCTCGCCGGCGAGCAGAAGGGAGTCGACGAGCGCCCCGGTCCGTTGGGCGCGGAGCCGGACCTGTGCGACCGACTCCTCGCCGGTGACGTACAGGGTCGTGGCGCCCCGACGGGCCGCCTCTGCCGCAACCTCGAGCAGCAGCGTCGACTTCCCGACCCCGGGCTCACCCGCGAGCAGCACCACGCTCCCGGCGACGACGCCGCCGCCGAGCACGCGGTCGAGCTCGGCGACGCCCGTGGACCGGGTCGTGCTGGGCGCTGCCGGGATCTGCGAGATCGGCCGGGCGGGAGCGGTGACGGCACCCGGGCGGATCCGGGCAGGCTGCTCCCCACCGGTCTGCTCGAGAGTGCCCCACGCCGAGCACTCGCCGCACCGGCCGACCCACTGCACGCTGGCCCACCCACACTCGGCGCAGCGGAAGCCATGAGCGCCCTGCCGACTCGCTGTCCGTGCCATGACCCAGACGCTACGGACGCCTGCCGACACAATGGCGACCCTCGGCATCCGGCGATCAGATGCGGACGACTCCTCCGGGGGTGCGGAAGCTCGCCGCGCGCACGCCCCTGCGGCCGCCGTCTCCGCTGGCGTCCGCCCAGACCACATCGACGTCGCCGAGCATGCGAGCGGTGTTCCCTCCGAGCCACTCGTCCACCGCAGCGCCGTCGCCCGCGAGGTCGATCGTGGTGAGCGCGAGGTCCCCGCTGGCTCCGGAGGAGGGGTGCAGGTCGCTCGGAACCGTCCACTGGATCAAGACAGGCAGCTGCGGGTCAGTGCGGAGGTTGCTGGTGCCGAACTGCCGCCAGCGCAGCTGCGTGCCGTCGGGCCGGTGCCGGTTCCCGTCGGTGGCGGTCCGTCCCAACCGCGCCGCGTGCGCGCCGATGTCGTCGACCCGAACCACCCATCCCAGCCAGCCTCCACCTGACTGCGAGAGCGCGCGTGTCGCCTGGCCGAAGGGGGCCTTGTCGGAGGCGGGATGGTCGAGCACCTCCACGACCTCGAGATAGCGCCCGCCCGTCAGAGGCAGGATCATGTTGGTCGTCCCGAACCGCGGATGGACTCCGCCGTCGACGAACCTCTCGCCGAGGCGCGCCGAGATGCGCTGAGTGGTCTCGGCCATTCCCTCTGGCCCAGCGGCGTAGGAGAGGTGGTCGAGGTGCATGCGGCTCATTGTGGCGACCGCGCCTGCGATGGCGTCAGGCGGGGTCGGCCGGGTGCAGCGTGAGCAGTGCCCGCGACGCCAGGTGCGCCTCGCAGTGCCGCGACAGTACGTCGTACGCGGGCTGGCCGAGGAGCTCGACGAGCTCGGCGGCGCACGACTGGAACACCGGCTCGACGGCCCGGTGCGCCTCGGGATTGCCCGTGCAGTACCAGTCGAGGTCGTGGCCGCCGGCTCCCCAGCCGCGGCGGTCGTACTCGGTGATCGTGATCTCCGTGTACGTCGTGCCGTCGGTCAGCTCGACCTCCCGGTAGAGCCGGCGTACCGGCAGCTGCCAGCAGACGTCCGGCTTCGTCTCCAGGGGATGGCGGTCGTTGCGCAGCGCCCAGCTGTGCAACGCACAACCCTCCCCGGCTGCGAACCCCGGGCGGTTGAGGAAGATGCAGGCGCCCTCGTGGATGGCGGTCTTGCGGTCGCCGTCCTCGTCGGTCTCGACCCACCTTTTCCGCTTGGAGCCCCCGTCGTGGAACTGCCAGTCGTCGGCCGTCAGCTGCGAGACGAAGCCGGCGACGCGCGTCTCGTCGTCGGGTGCCGAGAAGTGCGCGCCGAGCGTGCAGCAACCGTCGTCGGGTCGGTCGGCGTAGATCCCCTGGCAGCCGGCACCGAAGATGCATGCCCAGCGTGAGCACAGCCAGGTGAGGTCGCATCGCAGCCGCTGGTCGGGGTCCGCCGGATCGTCGAACTCCACCCAGGAGCGGGGGAAGTCCAGGGCGACCTCGGGCACGGGCACACTGTAGTCCGCTCTCTGACGTGCACTCCCCGCGACTTTCGCGTCCGTGGAGACGAGGCGTTAGCCTCTGGCAATGCGTGAAGCGGTTCTGGACGTCGGCTCGAACACGGCGCATCTGCTGGTGGTCGACGCCCACCGCGGCGCAGCCCCGCTGCCGGCTCTGTCGATCAAGCGCGAGCTGAGGCTGGCGGAGCACCTGACCGCCGAAGGCGCGCTCTCGGAGTCCGGGGTCGACGCCCTGGTGTCCTTCATCTCCGCCGCGCTGGTGGAGGCGGAGGACCAGGGCTGCGAGTCGGTGACGGCGTTCGCGACCTCGGCGATCCGTGAGGCCAGCAACACCGACGAGGTGCTGGAGCTCGTCCACAAGACGACCGGCGTGGACATCGCCGTCCTCAGCGGTGCGGAGGAGGCGATGCTGACGTTCCTCGCGGTGCGGCGTTGGTTCGGCTGGTCGTCCGGACGGCTCGCCGTCTTCGACATCGGCGGCGGCTCGCTCGAGATCGCCACCGGAGCCGACGAGGTGCCCGAGGTCTCGCTCTCGTTCGAGCTCGGCGCCGGCCGTCTCACGCGGGAGTGGCTCCCGGGCGACGTCCCTTCGGCGGACGACTACCGCGAGCTGCGCAAGTACGTCCGCGCGCAGATCGCTCGGGGCGCGGGCACGGTGCTGCGCGCCGGCTCCGAGGACCATGCAGTGGCGACGTCGAAGACGTTCCGGTCCCTGGCGCGCGTCTGCGGCGCGCCACCGTCGTCGGAGGGCCCGTTCGTGCGCCGGAGCCTTCGCAGGTCCGCGCTCGCCAAGCAGCTGCCTCGCATCGCCAAGCTCACGCGCGCTGAGCGGGCTCAGCTGCCTGGCGTGTCGAGCGGCCGGGCGCACCAGCTCGTCGCCGGCGGCCTGGTCGCCCAGGCGGTCATGGACCTCTTCGGCATCGAGGAGCTCGAGATCTGCCCGTGGGCCTTGCGCGAGGGCGTCATCCTGCGCTCGCTCGACGCGCTCGACCCGTGACCGGACCCGTGAGCGTGCCGACGGGGGCGGTGGCGCTGTCGACGGCGTCGGTGTATCCCGAGCCCAGCTCGGCTGCGTTCGTGCTCGCGGCTGAGCTCGGGTACGACGCTGTCGAGGTCATGGTGGGAATCGACCCGGTCAGCCAGGACGTCGAGACGATCAAGGGGCTCGCCGACGAGCACGAGATGCCGGTCTGCGCCGTACACGCCCCCTGCCTGCTCATCACCCAACGCGTCTGGGGAACCGAACCGTGGGGGAAGCTGCGACGCAGCGCCGAGATGGCACTGGCCCTCGGCGCCTCCACCGTGGTGGTGCACCCCCCGTTTCGCTGGCAGCGCGACTACGTCAGCGGCTTCGTCGCGGGCATCGCGGACCTCGAAGCCGAGACGGGGATCTGCTTCGCCGTGGAGAACATGTATCCGTGGCGGGCGTCGCGCCGGGAGGTGCAGGCTTACCTGCCAGGGTGGAATCCCGTCGAGGAGGCCTATGCGCACACGACCTTGGACCTCTCTCACAGCTCCACCTCCGGCAGCGACCCGATCGCGATGGCAGCGCAGCTGGGGCCGCGGCTGCACCACGTGCACATGACGGACGGGTCGGGATCGGCCAAGGACGAGCACCTGGTGCCGGGTCGCGGGAACCAACCGTGTGCGGAGTTCCTCGAGATGCTGGCCAGGGACCGCTTCGGTGGCAGTGTGGTCGTCGAGATCAACACCCGTCGATCGGGGGGCCGGGCCGCACGCCTCGAGGACCTGGTGGAGTCGCTGGCCTTCACCCGGCTGCACCTGGCCGCCGCTCGCGAGGCGGACGGCGCTCCTCCCGCGAGCATCGCCAGCGGGTAGCGCCTCAGTCCGCCACGATCTCGGCGATCTGGTCGCCCTCGGTGACGACCTGCCCCTCACGCACGCTCAGCTCGACGACGGTGCCGGCGACCTCCGCGGGCACCGGGATCTCCATCTTCATGGACTCGAGGATGACGAGGGTGTCGTCGGCCGTCACCTTGTCGCCGGCGCTCGCCACCACCTTCCACACGTTCGCGACCAACTCAGCGGTGACGTAGTGGCTCATGCGCGCCGATCCTAGTGACGTAGCCTGAGTCGCCTTCGGGCAGCGTCTCGGAGATCGACCCAGGAGGAGCCGTGCTTCGTCGTTCCCTGCTCGTGCTGTCGCACAGCGGCCGGGTGAAGAGGCTCGTGACTGCGCTGCCGGTCTCCAGCGGCATCGTTGCCCGCTTCGTCGCGGGAGAAGGCGTCGACGACGCAGTGCACACCACGCGCACGCTGACCGCGGCGGGGCTGCTCGTCTCGCTGGACTACCTGGGAGAGGACACGAGTGACGTGGCGCAGGCCGCGGGAACGGTCGACGCGTACCTCGCGGTGCTGTCGCGGCTCGCCGGCGCCGGTCTCACGCCCGCAGCGGAGATCTCGGTGAAGCTGTCAGCGATCGGGCAGGCACTCCCCGACGGCGGTCAGCGCGTCGCCCTCGAGAACGCCCGGCGGATCTGTCAGGCGGCCGGCAACGCGGGTACGACGGTGACGCTGGACATGGAGGACCACACGACGACGGACTCCACCTTGGAGATCCTGCACGAGCTGAGATCGGACTTCCCGTCGACTGGCGCGGTCGTCCAGGCCTACCTGCACCGCACCGAGCAGGACTGCAAGGACCTCTCCTACGAGGGGTCGCGGGTGCGGCTGTGCAAGGGGGCCTACAAGGAGCCGGAATCCGTCGCCTACCAGGGACGCGAGGAGGTCCGCGGCTCCTACGTGCGATGCCTGGAGGCGCTGATGGCCGGCAGCGGTTACCCGATGGTCGCCTCCCACGACCCGAAGCTCATCGAGGCCGCCGACTCCCTGGCCCGAGCAACGGGTCGCGCCAAGGGCAGCTACGAGTACCAGATGCTGTTCGGGATCCGGCCCGACGAGCAGCGACGGCTGGCCGCGGCGGAGGAGAAGGTTCGCGTCTACGTGCCCTACGGGGACGAGTGGTACGGCTATCTGATGCGGCGTCTGGCGGAGAAGCCGTCGAACCTGGCGTTCTTCCTGCGATCCCTCGTCACCAAGAGCTGATCGGGAGGTCGCGATGGCTGGTCGGGCGGCGGTGGTGTACGACGACGCGCTGACCCGCTACAACTTCGGGCCGGCCCATCCGATGGCGCCCATCCGCGTCGACCTCACGATGCGCCTCGCCCGCTCGCTCGGCGTCTTCGACCGCCCGTCCGTTCAGCTCGTGCCGGGGCCGACGGCGAGCGACGAGGAGATCGCGCTCGTGCACGGCGAGGAGTACATCGAGGCGGTCCGCCGGCTCAGCTCCGACCCTGGAGGTCAGGACCTGCGCCACGGTCTCGGGACCGACGACGACCCGGTTTTCGAGGGGATGCACGACGCGTCCGCCTCCATCGTCGGGGCGACGTTGCAGGCCGCGCGCATGGTGTGGGCCGGCGACGCGCTGCACGGGCTCAACGTCACCGGTGGCCTGCACCACGCCATGGCCGACTCCGCGAGCGGCTTCTGCATCTACAACGACCCGGCGATCGCCATCACCTGGCTGCTCGCCCACGGAGCTCAGCGCGTCGCGTACGTCGACATCGACGCTCATCACGGCGACGGGGTGCAGGCAGCGTTCTACGGGGACCCTCGGGTGCTCACGATCAGCCTGCACGAGTCGCCACGGACCCTCTTCCCCGGCACCGGCTACTCCACGGAGACGGGCGGTCGGGGCGCCGTCGGCAGCGCCGTCAACGTCCCGCTACCGCCCGGGACGGGAGACGAAGGCTGGCTGCGGGCCTTCCATGCCGTCGTGCCGGAGCTGGTCCGGGCCTTCGAGCCCGACATCTTGGTGAGCCAGCACGGCTGTGACTCCCACATGGACGACCCGCTGACGCATCTCATGGTGAGCGTCGACGCGCAGCGCTCCGTGCACCTGGCGCTGCACGACCTGGCCCACCAGGTGTGCGAGGGAAGGTGGCTGGCGACCGGCGGCGGCGGTTACGCGGTCTTCGACGTGGTACCGCGGACCTGGACGCACCTGCTCGCGGTCGTCACGGGCAGCGCCTTGGACCCGACGACGCGGGTGCCGCCGGACTGGCTGGCGTACGTCATGGACGTGACCGGAGGGCACCGTCCTCCGGCCACGCTCAGCGACGGCCGGCCGGCCCGGTACGACGACTGGGCGGTTGGCTACAACCCCGACTCCTGGCTCGACAGGTCCGTCCTCGAGACCCGCAACGCGGTGTTCCCGGCGCACGGAATCGACCCGTCGTACTGAGCGGGGGAGCAGGCGATACCGGCCGGACTTCCCCAGAGGCCACACTTGCCACTACTCTCACGCATAGCACGGACGAAACGATCTCCGGTGGGGAAGCCGGAGTCCGGTCGTGCTGGGAGTTGGTTCTCTTATGCCGCAAGGGTCGATCGGGGACAGCGTCTCCGAGGTCAAGTTCTTGACCGTCGCCGAGGTCGCGGCGTCCATGCGCGTGTCCAAGATGACCGTCTACCGGCTGGTGCATGCCGGCGACCTTCCGGCGGCACGGGTGGGGCGCTCCTTCCGGGTGCCGGAGGACGCGGTGAACGAGTACCTGCGCAAGTCCTACTACCAGGCGGGCTGACCGTCACCGGACGGTAGGCTGAGCCGGTCGCGCGCCCGCTGTGGTCGGACCCGACGCAGAACGTGGCCGCCTGACGAGGGGGTCAGGACGCACTCCCCCGAAAGGTAGACCGTGGGCTCAGTCATCAAGAAGCGCAAGAAGCGAATGGCGAAGAAGAAGCACCGCAAGCTGCTGAAGAAGACGCGCATCCAGCGCCGTCGCGCCGGCAAGTAGCCGCCGCCGGAGCTTCCACCATGGGTCGCGTCGTGCTGGTCACCGGAGTCTCCCGGGACATCGGCGGCTGGTTCGCCCGCCGCATCAGCGAGCATCCCGACGTCGACCGCGTGATCGGCGTCGACGCAGCGGCGCCGCGTCGCGACCTCGGCGCCGTCCACGTCGTCCAGGCCGACATCCGCAAGCCCGTGATGGCCGACGTGCTGGCGGCGGAGGTTGTCGACACCGTGGTGCACCTGGGGGTGCTTGCTCCTCCGGACGCCCAGGGGAGGCCGGCGCAGGCGAAGGACGTCAACGTCATCGCGGCGATGCAGCTGCTCGCCGCCTGCCAGCAGGCGGCGGCCGTCGAGATTCTGGTCGTGCAGTCGTCCGACTCCGTCTACGGCGCGTCGCCGCGGGACCCGGCGATGTTCACCGAGGACATGACCGCTCGGCGCCTTCCACTGTCGGGCTTCGCCAAGGACTGCGTCGAGGTCGAGGAACACGTGAGGGGGTTCGTCCGCCGCCGACCGGACGTGGCCGTCACGACGCTGCGCTGCGCCAGCCTGATCGGTCCCGCCATCGAGACGCCGCTCACCCGCTACTTCTCCCTAGCCGTCGTGCCGACGGTGCTGGGCCACGACGCGCGCCTGCAGTTCTGCCACGAACGCGATGCGGTGCGTGCTCTCGAGCACGCGGTTCTGACCGGAACGGCCGGTACCTTCAACGTCGCCGGCGACGGCGTCGTCATGCTGTCGCAGGCGCTGCGCCGCGCGGGCCGGCCTCCGCTGCCGCTGCCACGGACGGCGTTGAGCGTGGTGGGCGCGTCGCTGCCCCCGCTGCGCGGCGTCGACATGTCCGCCGACTCCGTCGCCTTCTTGACGTACGGCCGCGGGATCGACACCACCCGGATGCGCTCGGTGCTCGGCTTCGAGCCGGAGTACAGCTCCGCCGGGGCCTTCGACGCGTTCGTTCCCAGGCTCGAGCATGCTCGGCGCTGAGGCCGCCGCCGGCGCCGACGAGGAGCAGCGGCGCTTGGCGCAGCTGCTCGCGTTCGCCCGCCGTCGTCTCACCGGTGATTACGACGTCGACGAGTTCGGCTTCGACGCTGAGCTGACGGAGCGTCTCCTCCTGCCGGCGCTGCGACCGCTCGCCGCGAGGTGGTTCAGGATCGACGTGCGGGGGATCGACAACATTCCTGCCGCTGGTGGCGCGCTCGTCGTGTCCAACCACTCGGGAACCGTCCCCGTCGACGCCCTGATGACGACTCTCGTCGTGCACGACCATGCCCAGCGGTCGCTGCGCATGCTCGGCGCGGACCTCGTGTTCGCGGTTCCCTTCCTCGGCGAGCTGGCGCGCAAGAGCGGCGCGACGCTCGCCAGCACCGAGGACGCGGAGCGGCTGCTCCGCGCCGGGGAGCTCGTCGGCGTCTGGCCGGAGGGCTTCAAGGGCGTCGGCAAGCCGTTCTCCGACCGCTATCAGCTGCAGCGGTTCGGTCGCGGCGGCTTCGTCGCGGCTGCGGTCCGCCTCGGTGTCCCGATCGTTCCCTGCTCCGTCGTCGGAGCGGAGGAGATCTACCCGATGATCGCGAACGTGCCGTTCCTCGCGCGGCTGCTGAAGCTGCCCTACTTCCCGGTGACCCCGATCTTCCCGTGGCTCGGCCCGCTGGGCTTGGTCCCGCTGCCGTCCAAGTGGCTCATCGAGTTCGGCGAGCCGATCCCCACCGACGCGTACGCCGCCGCCGCCGCGGACGACCCGAGGCTTTTCCTCAACCTGACCGACCGCGTACGTGAGACGATCCAGCAGGGCGTTGACGCCCTGCTCGATCAGCGGCCCGACGTCTTCGGCTGACCGGGCCGCACCGGCCGCGTCACGGTCTGATGATCAGGCCTCGACCAACGAGTTCCAGCGTCGACTCGATGGTCGCTTCGCGCTCGGGAATCGCTACGTCGGCCAGCGGGCCGAGGAGCAGCATGGACAGCCCGTGCACCGAGGCCCACGCGGCTGTCGCCGCGGCGGGTCGATCTGCGGGCGTCAGCAGACCTGCTGCCACCAGGGCGTCCAAGCCGTGCTCGAGCAGCGCTTTCGATGACCTGCCGGAGTCGCCGGCGCCGATGGCCGGGTCCGTGTTCTGCTGATGGCGGTTGAAGGCCACCGCGAACAGGCCTGGCTCCCGCAGCGCGAACCGCACGTAGCCGCGACCGATCGCCCGCATCCGGGCCCAGGCGTGCTCCTGAGGGTCTGCGGTGCTCGGAACTGCTCGGAGCTCGGCCTCCATGGAGCAGGCGAGCTCGGTCAGGCAAGCGGCAGACACGGCGTCGACGAGGTCGGGAAGCGAGCCGAAGTGACGGTAGGCGGCGGTCGAGGCCAAGAACGGAGACGTCGACTCTGCTGCCGCGACCGCCAGCGGAGAAGCTCTCGCGCAGCGGCTCGCCGCCGACGCCCGCCTGCACGGCGTGACGTCGTACTGGGAGACCGGCGCGTCGACGCTGCGCTCCCGAGACGGCTCGGATGCCCTGATCCTGGCCACGGTGGTGGGCGACGAGACCGAGGCTGCGAGCAACGCCACCGCCCTCATCGGGGACTACTCCGAGATCCAGGACCGGGCAACCACTGTCCTGATCGGCGGTGCTCTCGGCACGGACGTGGGCGGCCAGGTCGGCAAGGACCTCGCTCTCGCGGAGGCGATCGCGGTCCCTCTCACGCTCGTGCTCCTCGTGATCGCGTTCGGCGGCATGGTGTCGGCGCTGCTGCCCCTCGGCGTCGCGGTCGTCGCGATCTTCGGGACGTTCGCCGAGCTCTTCGTGCTCACCCATGTCACGAGCGTCAGCGTCTTCGCCATCAACCTCACGACGGCCCTCGGACTGGGCCTCGGCATCGACTACGCGCTGTTGATGGTCAGCCGGTTCCGCGAGGAGCTCGCCTCCGGCGTCGAGGTCGAGGAGGCGGTCGCCCGGACGACGGCGACCGCGGGTCGGACCATCGCCTTCTCGGCACTGACCGTCACCGCGGCACTGTCCGCCATGCTGGTCTTCCCTGTCTACTTCCTGAAGTCCTTCGCGTACGCCGGTGTCGGCGTCACGGTCTTGTCGGCAGCGGTCGCTCTCCTGGTGCTGCCTGCGGCGCTGGCCGTCCTCGGACCCCGTGTCAACGCCGGCCGGGTGCCGGGCGTCAACGCCTTCCGGCGTGCAGACGCGCCCTTCTGGAGCCGGTTGGCGAGGGCCGTCATGCGGCGACCAGCACTCGCCGCCCTACCGGTCGTCGCCGTGCTGCTGCTGCTCGCCACCCCCTTGCTCGGCGTCTCGTTCGGTACGCCGGACGACCGCGTGCTCCCCACCACAGCTGCCAGCCACCAGGTGGGAGACGCCCTGCGCGGCGACTTCGCCACCACGCCGGACGCCATCGATGTGGTCCTGACGCCCGCCGTGCCGCGGTCTGCGCTGCGGGCATACGCGCGGCAGCTGAGCGACGTACCGGGCGTGCACTCGGCCGACAGCGCCGCAGGCAGCTTCGCTAGGGGTGAGCCGACCGATCCCGCGCGCGGCGACAGGGGCTCGCAGCGCCCGGGGTGCAGCGACTCAGCCTGAGCACGGCGCTCGACCCGGCATCGGGCGCCGCTCAGGCACTCGTCGAACAGGTCCGCGGCGTGCCAGTGCCGGCCGGGGCGACCGGCTACGTCGGAGGAGCCACCGCGACGCTGGTGGATGCGAAGCAGGCGATCAGCGCACGCCTGCTGGTCGCCGGAGGGCTGATCGTGATCACGACGTTCATCTTGCTGTTCCTCTTCACCGGCAGCGTCATCCAGCCCATCCGCGCGCTGCTCGGCAACGCGCTGACACTCGGAGCGACGCTGGGTGCCATGGTCTGGATCTTCCAGGACGGCCACCTCGCCTCGGTTCTCGGCTTCACGCCCACTCCCACGAACACCGCCATGCCGGTCCTGCTGTTCTGCATCGCGTTCGGCCTGTCGATGGACTACGAGGTCTTCCTGATGAGCCGGATCAAGGAGCTGCACGACACCGGCGCCTCCACCGCCGACTCCGTGATCCACGGCTTGGCGCGCACCGGCCGCATCGTCTCGACGGCTGCCGCCCTGCTCGCGGTCAGCTTCTTCGCCTTCGGCACGAGCCGGGTGAGCTTCATCCAGTTCTTCGGGCTCGGCACCGGCCTGGCGATCCTGATCGACGCGACGCTCGTGCGCGGGGTGCTCGTCCCGGTGACGCCCGTGGCAGACTCGGGCGGTGGAGCAGCAGCACTCGCCGACCGGGCCCAGCAGGGTCCGGTTGCTGGGCAAGCCGGGGTGCCACCTGTGCGACCAGGCGCGGCTCGTCGTCGCGAGCGTCTGCGCCCAGACCGGCGACACGTTCGACGAGGTCGACATCACGACGGACGCCGCGCTCATGGCGTCGTACGGCGAGCAGATCCCCGTCGTCTTCGTCGACGGGGAGCAGCACGACTTCTGGCGCGTCGACTCCGAACGGCTGCGGAACGCCCTCTCCTGACGATTTTGTTCTCTCGTTCACAAGCTCCTAGAGTGGGACTCGCACCGGTCAGTCTCACCGTCGTTGCTGAGGCGTCCCCGAGTCCGGTGTGCCAGGAGCATTGTGACGTCGACACGCACCCCGGCCGGTCGCGGACCGGCGAGCGTCCGCGCGGAGCGGGACATCCCGGAGGCGACGGTCGCCCGGCTCCCCCTCTACCTGCGAGCGCTCTCCACGCTGGCGGAGCGTGACGTCACCACCGTCAGCAGCGAGCACCTCGCCGGCGCGGCCGGCGTCAACTCCGCCAAGCTGCGCAAGGACCTGTCCTATCTCGGCACCTACGGCACCCGCGGCGTCGGGTACGACGTCGACTATCTGCGGTACCAGATCGCCCGGCAGATCGGCCTCACCCAGGACTGGTCGGTCGTCATCGTCGGCATCGGCAACCTCGGGCACGCTCTCGCCAACTACTCGGGGTTCGGCTCGCGCGGGTTCCAGATCGCGGGCCTGCTCGACAGCGACCCCCAGCGGGTGGGCGAGAAGGTCGGAGATCTCGAGATCTCCGCCATGGAGCATCTCGAGGACATCGTGCGGGAGGGGCGGGTCTCCATCGGGGTGATCGCGACCCCCGAGGCGAACGCCCAGGCCGTCTGCGACAAGCTCGTCGCCGCCGGAGTGCGCAGCATCCTCAACTTCGCCCCGACCGTGCTGTCGGTGCCTGCGCAGGTCGACGTACGCAAGGTCGACCTCTCCATCGAGCTTCAGATCCTCGCCTACCACGAGCAGCGCAAGGCCAACACGATGCTCGCCGACGGTGGCATGACCGCCGCCTTCGAGCTGAAGGCGGGTGCCTGGTGAGCATCCTCGTCGTCGGCGTCTCGCACCGCAGCGCGGCGGTCGACCTTCTCGAACGGCTGGCTCTGGACGGGGGCCGGGCGAGCAAGCTGCGCGCCGCCGCGCTCGACACGGCCCACGTGTCCGAGGCCGTCGTCCTCGCCACCTGCAACCGGGTCGAGATCTATGCCCGCGTCGAGCGGTTCCACGGCAGCGTCGAGGACCTCACCGCGTTGCTCGTGGAGTCCGCCGGTCTCCCCGACGCGAGCGGGATCGTGCCGGCCCTCTACGTGCACTACGACGCGGGTGCTGTCGCCCACCTGTTCTCGGTGGCGACGGGCCTCGAGTCGATGGTGGTCGGCGAAGGCCAGATCCTCGGCCAGGTGCGTGACGCGCTGCGAGTGGCCCAGGACGAGGAGACCGTCGGGCCGGCGCTCAACTCGCTCTTCCAGCACGCGCTCCGCGTCGGCAAGCGGGCGCACACCGAGACGCGCATCGACAGGGCGGGGCGGTCCGTCGTGTCCGTCGCGCTCGAGCAGGCGAGCGCCGTGATCGGCGACCTTTCCAGGGCTCGGGTCTGCATCGTCGGTGCCGGCTCCGTCGCGGCGCTCACGGCCAGCCTGCTGCGACGTGCGGGAGCCGTCGACATCGTCGTCTCGTCCCGGACCCTCGAGCACGCTCGACGCGTGGCGGTGAGCTGCGCGGGACGGGCGGTTGAGCTGTCGGCGCTGCCGGCCGAGCTCGCCGAGGCAGACCTGCTGATCTCGTGCACCGGTTCCGCCGGGATCGTGGTGGACGCAGCCGTCATCGCGGCGGCCCGGCAGCCCCGGACCGATCCGCCTCCTCTTGCCGTTGTCGACCTGGCGCTACCGCACGACGTCGACCCCGCTGCCGCCGACCTGCCCGGAGTCACGGTGATCGGCCTGTCCGACGTGGCGGCTCGCGTCGCCGCGGGCGACGGCATCGTTGCGGCTGAATCCGACATCAGAGCCGTCGAGGCCATCGTCGCCGCCGAGGTCGAGGCGTTCGCGACGGCCCGCGCCGAGGACCGGGTCGCGCCGACCGTCGTCGCGCTGCGGACCATGGCGACGGGCGTGGTGGCGGCAGAGCTCGACCGCCTCTGGAGCAGGCTGCCGGAGCTCACCGAGCGGCAGCGTCGCGAGATCGCCTGGTCGCTGCACCGTCAGGCGGACAAGCTGCTGCACGAGCCGACGGTGCGGATCAAGCAGTTCGCGGGCCGGGTGCCCGAGTCGTCGTACGCCGCTGCTCTCGCCGAGCTGTTCGCGCTCGACCCGTCGGCGGTCGATGCGGTCAGCGGTAGACGGGACGACCTGTGACCGCCCTGCGGCTCGGGACCCGGTCCAGCAGGCTCGCCCTCGCGCAGGCCGGCGCCGTCGCCGCTGGGCTGGAGGCCGCGCTCGGTGTCCAGGTCGAGCTCGTTCCCGTGTCGACTGCCGGCGACCGCAGCTCCTCGCCGCTCACCGAGATCGGCGGGCGGGGCGTCTTCGTCGGTGCCGTGCGCCAGGCGCTCGCCGACGGGCACGTGGATCTCGCCGTCCACTCGCTCAAGGACCTGCCGACGATTCCGGACCCGCGCGTCACCACCGCTGCCGTGCCGGCGCGAGAGGACCCGAGGGACGCGCTGGTGGCGAGGGACAACCTCACCCTGGGCGAGCTTCCTGCCGGCTCACGCGTCGGCACCGGGTCGCCGCGCCGCGCCTCTCAGCTCTTCGCGCTCGGGCTGGGTCTCGACGTCGTCGACGTCCGTGGCAACGTCGACACCCGCCTGCGGATGGTCGTCGAGCACGTCGTCGACGCTGTCGTCGTCGCGAGGGCCGGGCTCCTCAGGCTGGGTGCCGAGAGCAGCGCCACGGAGGTCCTCGACCCGCTGCAGATGCTGCCGGCGCCCGGGCAGGGCGCTCTCGCCGTCGAGGTCGCCGCTTCCAGCCACGTGCTCTGCGGTGACATCGCTGCCGCGCTCGACGACGCGCGGACGCGCTGCGCCGTGACGGCCGAGCGGGCGCTGCTGCGCGGACTCGAGGCCGGCTGCACAGCCCCGGTCGGGGCGCTGGCCGATGTCGCCGAGGGCGACGACGGTCCGGAGATCTGGCTGCGGGGCGTCGTAGCCGCCGACGACGGCAGCGCCGTCGTCCGGCTGTCCGCAGCCGGTCCCGCAGGCGAGGCCGAGGAGCTCGGGCGTCGGCTCGCCCGCGACATGCTCGCCGACGGAGCCGCCGACCTCGTTCGAGAGCCCGTCACATGAGTCTTGCCCACGAAGCGTCATCCCCGCACAACGACAACAAGATGGTGATCAGCACGATGACCAAGACCGCCGGTGCCAAGACCTCGCCCCGCTCCGCCGCCTCCGCGCGGCACGACTCCCTCGGCTCTCAGCGCCCGGTCGGGTCGGTGTCGTTCGTGGGCACGGGACCGGGCGACCCGGGCCTGCTGACGCTGCGTGCCGTCGAGCTGATCGAGGCTGCCGACGTGGTGATCACCGAGACTGCCTCCCACGGTGAGCTGCTGGCGACACTGCTCGGCGACCGTCTCGACAAGGTGACCCTCGTCGACGGTGGGTACGGCGAGGACGGCCAGCTGCTGACCCACGCCTCTCGCGCCAAGCTCGTCGTTCGCCACGCCAAGGGCCAGCAGAACGTCGTACGGCTCATCAGTGGCGACCCGTGGATGTACGCCACCGGGACCGACGAGGCGGCCGCCTGCGCGAAGGCGCTCATCTCCTTCGAGGTCGTTCCCGGGGTCAGCTCCGTCACGGCGGTGCCGGCCTACGCCGGAGTGCCGCTGACCACCCGGACCTCGCGTGAGATCACCGTGCTCAACCTCTCGGAGAGCAAGATCGACTGGGCGCGGCACGCCGGCAGCCAGACGATCGTGCTGCTCTCCGCTGTCAAGGGGATCGCCGGCGCCGCCGAGGCGCTGCAAGCTGCCGGCCGGGACGGCGACACGCCGGTCTCGATGACATCGGTCGGAACGACGACCGAGCAGCGCACGATCGTGTCGACGCTTCGCAACGTCGCGGCCGAGGCGCGGGCGGCCTCGATCGAGTCGCCGGCCGTCACGGTCATCGGCGAGGTCGTGTCCATGCGCGAGGCGCTGTCGTGGTTCGAGACCAAGCCGCTGTTCGGCTGGCGCATCCTCGTACCGCGCACCAGGGAGCAGGCATCATCGCTGTCGGCAAAGCTGCGCGGCTATGGCGGGGTGCCGGAGGAGGTCCCGACGATCTCGGTGGAGCCGCCTCGCAACCCGCTGCAGATGGACAAGGCCATCCGCGGGCTCGTCGAGGGCCGCTACGAGTGGATCGTGTTCACGTCCGTCAACGCGCTCAAGGCGGTGCGTGAGAAGTTCGACGAGTACGGCCTGGACGCCCGGGCGTTCTCCGGCCTCAAGGTGGCGGCTGTCGGCGACAGGACGGCCGAGGCGATCGCCACGTGGGGCATCAACCCCGACCTGGTCCCGTCGGGTGAGCAGTCGGGCAGCGGGCTGCTGGAGGACTGGCCGCCGTACGACGAGCTGCTCGACCCGATCAACCGGGTGTTCCTGCCGCGGGCCGACATCGCCACGGAGAACCTGGTGGCCGGCCTGCACGAGCTGGGCTGGGAGGTGGACGACGTGACCGCCTACCGCACCGTCCGGGCGGCGCCGCCTCCGGCACCCACCCGCGACGCGATCAAGAGCGGCAAGTTCGACGCGGTGGTCTTCACGTCGTCGTCGACGGTGCGCAACCTCGTCGGCATCGCGGGCAAGCCTCACGCGGCGACGATCATCGCGGCGATCGGCCCGGCCACGGCGAAGACCTGCGAGGAGCATGGCCTGCGCGTCGACGTGGTCGCGTCGAAGCCGTCCGTCGAGGCGCTCGCCGATGCGCTCGCGGAGTTCGGCACCACCCGCCGGCTGGGCCTGCTCGAGACGGGGGCGCCGGTGACCAAGCCGTCGGAGCGCCGGGTCGGCACCCGCCGACGCCCGGGCTGACATGACGGACACCGCTCGGGGCGGCGGGCCACCGGTGGACCGGCCGCGGCGGCTCCGGACCAGCGCCGCGGTGCGCCGACTCGTCGCCGAGACCACGGTGGCGCCGCGCCAGCTCGTGCTGCCGCTGTTCGTCGCCGAGGAGGCCGACGAGCCCCGACCGATCGTGAGCATGCCCGGCGTCGTCCAGCACACGCGCGACTCCCTCCGTAAGGCAGCCGTCGAGGCTGTCGAGAGCGGCGTCGGAGGGCTGATGGTCTTCGGTGTTCCTCGTCCCGACGCGAAGGACGCCGTCGGCACTGCAGCCACCGACCCCAGCGGTGTGTTGAACGTCGCGCTGCGCGACCTCGCGGCGGAGCTGGGGGACGCCACCGTTCTGATGGCCGACCTGTGTCTCGACGAGTTCACCGACCACGGGCACTGCGGAGTGCTCGGAGCGGACGGCCGCGTCGACAACGACGCGACGCTGCTGAGGTACGCCGATCTGGCGCTCGCCCAGGCTGCCGCCGGCGCTCACCTGGTCGCCCCGAGCGGGATGATGGACGGCCAGGTCGCGGCGGTCCGAGCGGCGCTGGACGGGGCGGGTCGAACCGACGTGGGGATCCTCGCCTACGCGGCCAAGTACGCGTCGGCGTTCTACGGACCGTTCCGCGAGGCGGTCGCGTCCAGCCTGGTCGGCGACCGCCGCGGCTACCAGCAGGACCCGGCGAACCGCCGTGAGTCCCGGCGGGAGGTGGCGCTCGACCTCGCCCAAGGCGCCGACGTCGTGCTGGTCAAGCCGGCGCTCGGCTACCTCGACGTGCTGTCCGACGTCGCGGCGTGCTCCGACGTCCCCGTCGCGGCGTACAACGTGTCCGGAGAGTATGCGATGGTCGAGGCGGCCGCCGCCGCCGGCTACCTCGACAGGCAGGCCGCCGTCCTCGAGATCCTGACCGCCATCCGCCGCGCCGGGGCCGATCTCGTGCTGACCTACTGGGCCGCCGAGGCGGCCCACTGGCTGGCGGCGCCGTGACGTCCGCCGGCCCGATCCGGCAGCGAGCCGGCACGGAGCGGTCGACCGCCCTGTTCGACCGAGCGCTCGCCGTCACGCCCGGCGGCGTCAACAGCCCGGTGCGCGCCTTCCGGGCCGTCGGCGGCGTGCCGCGCTTCATGGCGAGCGGATCCGGTGCCTATCTCAGCGACGTCGACGGCAACCGGTACGTCGACCTGGTCGGCTCCTGGGGGCCGATGATCCTCGGACACGCGCATCCGGAGGTGGTGGACGCCGTCCGCAGCGCTGTCGGCGCGGGGACGTCGTTCGGCACACCGTCGGAGCCCGAGGTGCAGCTGGGCGAGGAGATCGTGGCGCGCACGCCGGTCGACATGGTGCGGCTCGTCACGTCGGGCACCGAGGCGACGATGTCGGCGATCCGGCTGGCGCGTGGCTTCACCGGCCGCGACCTCGTGGTCAAGTTCGCCGGCTGCTACCACGGGCACGTCGACTCGCTGCTCGCCGCCGCCGGATCCGGCGTCGCGACGTTCGCCCTGCCGGGGACGCCCGGCGTGCCCGCTGCATCCACCGCGGACACCGTCGTGCTGCCCTACAACGACATCGAGGCGGTCGACCGCACCTTCCGTGACTACGGCGGCCGGATCGCCTGCCTGGTCACGGAGGCAGCGCCGGGCAACATGGGCGTCGTCCCTCCCGAGACGGGCTTCAACGCCGCCCTCGCGGCGGCCTGCCGCGACCACGGGGCGCTGTTCGTCAGCGACGAGGTGATGACCGGGTTCCGGGTCAGCCGCAGCGGCCACTGGGGGCTCGACGGCGCGGTCGAGGGCTGGTCGCCCGACCTGGCGACGTTCGGCAAGGTGATGGGCGGTGGCTTTCCCGCCGCCGCCTTCGGCGGCCGCGCTGACGTCATGGCGTGCCTGGCTCCGGCCGGTCCCGTCTACCAGGCGGGCACGCTGGCGGGCAACCCCATCGCCACGACCGCGGGGCTCACCACGCTGCGCCTCGCGGACGAGGACGTCTACGCCCGGCTCGACGCGGCGGCGGCGACCGTGCGGCACCTCGTCGGCGAGGCGCTCGGGAACGCCGGCGTACCCCACGTCGTCCAGGCCGCCGGGAACCTCTTCAGCGTCTTCTTCGTCGAGAACGACGACATGACGACAGTCCGCGACTTCGGGGACGCCAGCCGCCAGGCGCTGCACCGGCACCGGGCGTTCTTCCACGCGATGCTCGACGGTGGCGTCTATCTGCCGCCGAGCGCGTTCGAGGCCTGGTTCGTGAGCGCCGCTCATGACGACGAGGCGCTCGACCGGATCGCCGACGCGCTGCCCGCTGCAGCCGCCGCCGCGTCCGCAGCCACCGCAGCCACCGCTGGAGCAGCGCGATGAGCGGCCGGCCGCGCACCACCGTCCACCTGCTCCGGCACGGCGAGGTGGAGAATCCGGACGGCGTCCTCTACGGCCGGATGCCCGGCTTCCATCTGAGCCGGCTCGGGCTCGAGATGGCGCAGCGGGTTGCCGAGACCGTCGCAGAGCGCGACATCACCTATGTGCTCTGCTCTCCGCTCGAGCGCGCGCGGGAGACGGCGGCGCCCGCCGCGGCCGCGCTGGGCCTCGACGTGGTCGTCGACGAGCGGGTGATCGAGGCGGCCAACGCGTTCGAGGGGCAGCGCTTCGGCGTCGGTGACGGCTCACTGCGCAAGCCGGCAGCCTGGAGACACCTCTACAACCCGTTCCAGCCGTCATGGGGTGAGCCCTACAAGGACATCGCGGTGCGGATGGTTGCTGCGCTGCACGACGTCCGTGAGGCGGCGACCGGCTCCGAGGCGCTCGTCGTCTCGCACCAGCTGCCCATCTGGATCGCGCGCCGGTACCTGCAGGGGCAGCGGCTGTTCCACGACCCGCGCCGCCGCCAGTGCAGCCTGGCCAGCCTGACGACAGTCCACTACGAGGGTGCCGAGATCACCTCCGTCGCCTACTCCGAGCCGGCGGCCGACCTGGTGCCGGCGCGGGCGGCGAAGAAGTTCACGGCCGGGGCATAGGGGGCCAGCGATGCACGTGCGCCGGCGGGTCGCCGCGCTGTCAGCTCTCGGCGTCGCCGTGCTCGTCAGCGGGTGCTCGACGACCGGGACGAGCGCGACGGGCGCCAAGGGCTACGCCGCGGGCGACGGGTCGGTCGTGCTGATCGCGCCCGCCGACCGCGAGCAGGCACCCGAGCTGTCGGGGCCGCTTGTCGGAGGCGGCACCGGCGATCTCGGGAGCGAGCGCGGCAAGGTCGTCGTCCTCAACGTCTGGGCGCACTGGTGCGGACCGTGCCGCGAGGAGGCACCGGACCTGGCCGCCGCGGCCGCGATGCTGCCGGCCGCCACGTTCCTCGGGATCAACACGAGGGACAGCGACGCTTCGGCGATGGCGTTCCAGCGGGCCCAGCACGTTCCTTATCCGAGCTTCTCGGACCAGGACGGCAGCCTGGTCGTGCAGATGCAGAGCGTCATCGCGATGTCGGCGCTGCCCGTGACCGTCGTCCTCGACAAGGAGGGCAAGGTCGCCGCCGCCGTCTACGGCCCCACCACGGCGATCACGATCAAGGACATCGTCGCGCCGCTGGAGCGCGAGTCGTGAGCGTTCCGGCACCAGTGGCGGCGGTCGCTCTCCCTGTCGCCTCCGTCGGCTCCTGGTTCCACGACACAGCCGCCACCGGGTCGCTGACGCTCGCCATCCCCGTCGCGCTGGTGGCCGGGACTGTGTCGTTCTTCTCGCCGTGCGTCCTGCCCCTGCTGCCCGGCTACCTGTCGTACATGACCGGGCTGTCGGGCGCCGACATCGTCACCGACGGGTCCAGGGGCGTGCGGGGCAGGATGTTCCTCGGGGCGCTGCTGTTCGTGCTGGGCTTCTCGGTGGTGTTCGTCGCCGTCGGTGGCGCCTTCGGCGAGCTCGGGCACTACCTCGTCGAGTACCAGCGCACGGTCGCGCGGGTCCTCGGGGTCGTCGTCGTCCTGCTCGGGCTGGTCTTCCTCGGAGTGGGGCCCTGGCTGCAGCGCGACGTCCGGGTGCACAAGGTGCCGTTCGTCGGCGTGGCCGCCGCGCCCCTGATCGGCGTGCTGTTCGGCCTCGGCTGGACGCCGTGCATCGGGCCGACGCTCGCGGCGGTCCTGAGCCTGTCGGCGAACACGGCGAACGCCGGTCGGGGCAGTCTTCTCGCGTTCGTCTACTGCCTGGGGCTGGGGATCCCGTTCATCATCGCCGCGCTCGCCTTCCGGAAGATGGTGGGAGCCGTCGCCTTCGTGCGCCGCCACCAGGCGTGGGTCACCCGGCTCGGCGGCGCGATGCTCGTCACCGTGGGCGTCCTGCTGCTGACCGGGGCGTGGGACTCCATGGTGGTGTGGATGCAGACCGAGCTCGGTCCGGTGAACCCTCCTGTCTGAGCTCCGGTCGTCGCCGGGACCCGCACCGGCGCTGCGACCCTCCGAGATGCTGCGCTGGGCATGGCGGCAGCTGACGTCGATGCGCACGGCGCTGATCCTGCTGTTCCTGCTGGCGATCGCGGCGATCCCGGGCTCGCTGATCCCGCAGGACCGCGTCGACCCGTCGGCGGTGTTCGCCTTCAAGCAGCGCCACCCCTCGCTGGCTCCGGTATTCGAGCGCATCGGGATGTTCGACGTCTACAGCTCCGTGTGGTTCAGCGCGATCTACCTGCTGCTCTTCATCTCGCTGCTCGGCTGCATCATCCCGCGGCTCCGGCTCTACCTCCGGTCCGCCCAGGCCCGTCCGCCCAGAGCACCGCGCAACCTGTCCAGGATGTCGGCGTACGACGGCTGGGAGACGGACTCCACCGTCGACGCGGAGGTGGAGCGGGCGAGGGCCCTGCTGAAGAGCCAGCGGCGACGTGTCGAGGTCTACCCCGTGTCGGATCGCGAGGGCGGCGCCAGCACGGTGGTCAGCGCGGAGAAGGGCTACCTGCGTGAGGCCGGCAACCTCGTCTTCCACGTCGCGGTGCTCGTCGTCCTGGTGGGCTTCGCCTTCACGGGCCTCTTCGGCTTCAAGGCCAGCGTGGCGATTGTCGCCGGCGAGGGGTTCTCCAACACCCTCACGCAGTACGACGACTTCACTCCGGGTGCGCGTTTCGACGCCGACGGCCTGGCGCCGTTCTCGTTGCGGGTGGACAGCTTTCATGTCGCCTACAAGCGCTCGGGGGAGGGCGTCGGCACACCGCTCGGCTTCGACGCGAACCTGTCGGTGAACGACCACCCGGGCGCGACGCCGTACTCCTACGACCTGCGGGTCAACCATCCTCTCGACGTGGGCGGCACCTCCGTCTTCCTCGTCGGCCACGGCTACGCACCGGTTCTCACGGTCCGCGACGGTTCGGGGCACGTCGCGTTCTCCGAGCCGGTGATCTTCCTGCCTCAGGACGGCTCTTTCACGTCGTTCGGCGTCGTCAAGGCACCCGACGCCCGCCCCGCCCAGCTGGGGTTCGAGGGGTACTTCTTCCCGACCGCTGCCCTGGGGCCGAACAGCACGCCGTACTCGGCGTTCCCAGGGCCGCGCAACCCGGTGCTCTCCCTGGTCGGCTACCGCGGTGACCTCGGTCTCGACTCCGGGCTTCCGCAGTCGGTCTACGTGCTGGACAAGGACAAGCTGAAGCCGTTCACGATGGGCAACGGCAGGGCGCAGCCGTTGTTGCTGCGCGAGGGTCAGACGGTGCAGCTGCCGGGCGGTGCGGGTTCCGTCACCTTCAGCGGCCTGCGGACCTGGGTGAAGCTGCAGATCAACGACCAACCGGGGAAGGTGATCCCGCTGGTCGGCGTGCTCGCCGCGATCGGCGGCCTGCTGTGCTCGCTGTTCATCCGCCCCCGGCGGACCTGGGTCCGGGTGCGCTCCGAGGACGGGCGTACGGTGGTCGAGATCGCAGCGCTTGACCGGGCGTCGGGGGGTGACCCGGCGGCTCACGTCGAGCAGGTGGCCGGGGCGCTGCGGCCATCGGCAGCGGACTCCGAGAGGGTAAAGGAGCGGCAGTGACGCAGACGTACGCCCAGCTGAGCAACAACGCCGTCTACTCGGCGACGATCGTCTTCACGCTCGCGATGATCGCCCATGTCGCCGAGTGGGCCAGCGCCCGCCAAGTGGTCGCCGCACCGGTGCAGGCCTCGCAGCGGGCGCTCGTGGCGGCTCCCGGGTCGGCGGCGTTGGACTATTCGGCGCCAGCCGGCGCAGCGTCACCCGCCGTCGACCAGGAAGACGTGGAGCGAAGCGACCGCTACGGGCGCATCGGCTTCGCGCTGACCGTGCTGGGCATGCTGGTGCTCGCCGTCGGCGTCGTCCTCCGCGGGGCCGCCGCCCAGCGGGTGCCCTGGGGGAACATGTACGAGTTCTCCATCACGGGGTGTCTGGCGGTCAGCGCGGCGTACGTCGTGCTCGTCCGCAGGTACGACGTCAGGTGGCTGGGACTGCTGGTCACGGGCTTCCTGGTGCTGGTGCTGGGTCTTGCGGTGGTGGTGCTCTACCGCCCGCTGTCGCCGCTGGTGCCGGCGCTGCACTCCTACTGGCTGATGATCCACGTGTCCTCGGCCGCGGTCGCGGGCGGAGCGTTCACCGTCGGCGCGCTCGCCTCGGTGCTCTACCTGTTGCGGCGTCGCCTGGAGCTGACGGCGGCGGCGCATCCGGAGCTGCCGCGCACCGGCTTCCTGTGGCGTACGCCGACGGCGGAGGCGATCGACCGCATCGCCTACCGCGTGCACGCGTTCGCGTTCCCCCTGTGGACGTTCGCCGTGCTGTGCGGGGCGATCTGGGCGCAGTACGCCTGGGGACGCTACTGGGGGTGGGACCCCAAAGAGGTGTGGGCGTTCATCACCTGGGTCGCCTACGCCGCCTACCTGCACGCGCGCGCGACCGCCGGCTGGCAGGGTCGCGCCGCGGCGTACGTCGCGCTGCTCGGCTACGCGACGTTCATCTTCAACTTCGTGGGCATCAACCTGTTCGGCTCGGGCCTGCACTCGTACGCCGGCATGTGACGTCGACGCCTCCGTCGACGCCGCGGCAAGAGGAGCCGGCGTCGACCTCGGACCCGGCTGTCATCGCCCACCGGGTCACGACTTTGGCCGCCACGGTCAACCGCCCCCTGATGCTGGGCATCTCGGGCTTCGGCGGCGCGGGGAAGTCAACGCTTGCTCAGGCGTTGCTCGAGCTGATGCCGGGCTCGCAGGTCGTGCCGGGAGACCAGTTCCTGCTGTCCCGGCCGCCCACAGCTCGCTCGGACGACTGGGCCAGTGTGGACCGCGAGCGGCTGCGAACGCAGGTCATGTTGCCCATCCGCAGAGGGCAGGCACCGCACTACCAGGTCTACGACTGGGCGGCCGGAGCGCTCGGTGGATGGCTAGCCGTCACGGGATCGCCGGTGATCGTCGAGGGCCTCGGCCTCTTCCATCCCGACATCGTCGGGCACTTCGACCTCCGCGTGTGGATCGACGTCGACCTCGACACCGCGACCAGCTGGGGCATGGAGCGGGACAAGACGGTGTACGACAACCCGCAGACCCAGCTGTGGGAAGAGGTCTGGAAGCCGAACGACGCCGACTTCCTCCGCCGGTTCCGACCGGACCGAGCGGCCGACGTCTGGTACGTGCCCGGCGGCGAAGCACCGCCGCCTAGGGACGTCCCGTCGACCCATGAGGCACGCGTGCCCGCAACCTGCCTAAGCGGCGTACTCGAGGACGAACGGATGGTCGATGAACACGTCGATGGGGCGCAGTCGTGGCGGCTGCACGGCTGGCGGAGCGTCACCGGGTGGCGCACCCGGGAGTGGTGGCGGTCGTGAGGTGTAGGTGTGTCCGGTGGGAGTGGTGATCGCGACGCCGACCCCGGCGCCGTCTGCTGCGGGGCAGCTCTGCCAGCCTTGCCCTTGCTTGGCGTAGTTGCACGCCTCACAGAGACCCTGGCCGTTGGGCTCGCTGGTCTGGCCCCCGCTCTCGACGGGGATCGGATGGTCGAGGTGGCGAATCGGGGCTCCGCACCACGGGGTTCGGCAGTACTCGTCTCGCACGATGATGGCCGTCCGCAGGGTGCCCTCGAAGAGGCGGCGCCTGGGGTCCATCGCGGTGATCAGCCCCGTGCAGAGGTCGGTGAAGAGCCGGCGGACCCACACTCTGGTCGTGTCGTCCAGGCTCCGGACGAGCGTGCGGGCGACAGGCGCGGGCAGGGGGCCGTACCCGGCGAGCCGGGCAGGGGTCTGGTCACCGGCCAGCAGGGTGCCCTCGGTCATCACCAGCTGCAGCTCGATCGGAGTCTGGTCGGCTTTGGCCTGCCCGGTGACCCGCTGCACGAAGGTGTCGGCCATCACCTGCCCGCGTGACCGCCCGTCACCGGTGGCACGGCGGGAGTCGGCCTCCCGGGCCAGCGCCGCGTACGCAGCAACGCCCTGCGCCGCGGGAAGGAGCGCGGAGACGAACGTCATGGTGTCCGGCGCGGGTCGAATCGTGACTCGGCGGTCCGCGACGGCCCTGCTGGAGCGGGCTACGATCGAGGCAGCGTCGATGGCGTATGCGATCTTCCTGGTCTCGTCGACCACCCGCTTGTCTGAGAGGCCGATCAGCCGGCTGGCGAGTCGTCGGTCGACCTCGCTGCGGTCCTGACGCGACAGGCAGGCCGTCTCCCTGACGGCGAGCGTGGCTCGCCACTCCGAGATTTCGCCTGCTGCGAGTGCTGCGAGCGTGCCGGGCATCTCCTTCACCAGCGCGACGGCCAGACCGACAAGTCGGCCGGCGCGATGCGGGGACTCCTGCCGCGCGAGCGCGACCTGAGCGCTGATCCCCCTGCCCTGGTCAGCCGACCTCACGCCGGCTGCCTTCTGCAACGCAAGCTGAGACTCCTTGAACGCGACGGTGAACCGAGCCTGCACCGCGGCGGCGGCTGCCTTGAGCTGCTCCAGCGAGGAGATCGCGTCGACAAGACTGGCGTCATCGAGCTCTCCGGACATCCCGGCAAGGCGCTCGAGCGCGTCACGCATCTCCGCGGCTGCCGCTGCTGCTTCGGCGGACGGAGCGGTCTCGATCATGTGTTCAATTTTACGTAAGCTCACCGACAGTTTTGCTTCCCACCGCCGTTCGGCTGAGCTGATCCGAACGGCTCGTGCGATCATCCGTGACCATGGTTGAGAGCACGCACGATGTGGTGCTTGGCGACACCGAGGTGGTGAAGCGGTACCGCTCCTGGGATCGCGGTGAAGCCGAGCGGGAGTGGCAGGCACTGACGCTCCTGCATCACCACTGCCCTGGTCTCGCCCCGGAGCCATTCGCGTTTCGCCGCGAGAACGGCACGCCGGTCATCGTCATGGCTCGGGTGCCAGGAACTCCGCTCGGCTCCTCACCATTGACTCCCGAGCAGGTAGTCGCAGTGGCGAAGGCCATGCAGAAGCTGCACCGGGCACTCCCCGAAGCTGGGCTGGTCAACGTGGAGGAACGACGGTCGGGTCCTCGGGAGATGGTTGAGGATCTGAGGTCATGGAGCCGGTCAGCACACGCCCCCGTCGGTCCGCTGGTGACGTCCGCCGAGGAGGCCGCCATCGCCTGGCTGGACGGGCTCTCCGCGTCTGACCTGGTCGGAGCATCGACCGAGCGGGTGTTCACTCTGGCCGATGGCAACCTCGGGAACTTCTTGTGGGACGGCGATCGGTGCCGCCTGGTCGATTTCGAGGACAGCGGCCTGAGTCAGGTTCCCTATGAGGTAGCCGACCTGGTGGAGCACGTGTCGGTCTGGCTCCCTGGGCTCATCGACGCGGATCTGCTCGTGGATACTCTCGGTCTGAGCTCTGACCAGCGACTGCGGCTGGCGAACTGCCGCACACTGTTTCGTGTGTATTGGCTCCTGATGCTGCTACCCGGAAACCGCGGCCACGAGCGGAATCCGGCCGGCAGCGTGGAGCGCCAGGCGCAACGCCTGTTGGACATGCTCGACGCCTCGCTCGGTGCGATCAACCCACTACCGGGAGACCGAGAAGCTTCTCTTTGAGCCAGTCTGCGCTGGGGTGATGCTCAACGTCGAGGGCCGTGGCGACAGCGGTGATGTCATAGTCGGCGAATCGAGACTCGACGGAGAACCCTGCTTCGTCCGCGTCCAGGAGTGTCCACATCGCCCGCCGATCGACAGTGAATGGCAGGCTGACACTTCCCACGTTCACCACCCTGACGCCGGCGACAGTGCGGTCCATCGGCAGGTGCGTGTGGCCGACGAAGACGAGAGCTGCGCCTGAGTCTGCTACCCCGGCGTCCAGCATCTCCTGGTCGGAGAGCTCCGGGTGCAGACCTGGTCCGTCGTCTCGACCAGGTGACGCGTGCACCATGAGGGCCTGCAGTCCGCTCGGAAGGACGATCGTGGCTTCGACGGGCAAAGAAGCCAGCCAGTCGAAGCCACCGACGGCGGAGATTGCTCCGCAGGTCCAGGCGAACGAGCGGGATGCGCTCACCAGCATCTCGATGTCGGAGGAGGGCATCATCGCGGACACCTCTCCGGTCAGCACGTAGCGATCGGTGTTTCCTCTGACGGATCGGGCATCCGACAGGCCCATGAGCCGCCGGATCGTCGCAGCAGGATGAGGACCGTGCGCGACGAGGTCACCCACCACCCAGATCTCGTCGACCTCGGCGGCGGCAGCGTCTGCGAGCACCGCTTCCAAGGCGAGCAGGTTGCCGTGGACATCGGAGAAGACGGCTGCTCTCACGGCCGCTCGGAGGTTCAGGCGTCCGGGGGCGGCGGGTCGATCTTGAGGTTGCGCAGGAAGTCGGGATCGTCGTCCGGGGCCGTCGAACGAGGATGCGGCCGGGTCGGCGTCGGGGGTACTTCCTCACCGTTGGGACGGCCGTAGACGAGCCAGGCGATCGGACCGAAGAGGGGTACGGCGATCAGCAGTCCCCACAGGCCGCGTGGCAGCTGGCGGACGTCACGGCGGTCGGACTGGGCGAGCTCGATCCAGCAGTAGATCGCCAGCACGATGAGCAGGATGGCCGGAAGAAACCTCATAGCGGCATACCCCCTTCTGTTTACAGCGTAGTCGGCCGCACGGGTCGGTCACCGGACAGGCATCAGCCGGCCCGGGAGCCCACTCGCGTAGGGTCGGCAGGTGGACAGCGTCGATCTCGTCGACCTGCAGCAGGTCGAGGAAGCAGCGACTCGGATCGAGGGGCGGGTGCGCCGTACCCCGGTGGTCCCGACCAGCCTCGGCAGTACGCACGTGCCGTTCCTGCTGAAGGCCGAGTGCCTCCAGGTGACGGGCTCGTTCAAGGCGCGCGGCGCCACCAACGCCGTCCTCCAGCTGAGCGAGGACGAGCGGGCGCGAGGCGTTGTCACCCACTCCTCCGGCAACCATGCGCAGGCACTGGCACGGGCCGCGCGTGAGGCCGGCATCGAGGCGACCGTCGTGATGCCGCGCTCGACCCCGGAGGTCAAGCGGCAGGCGACGCTGCAGCACGGAGCGCACGTCGAGCTGGTGGAGGCGTCGCACCGCGCCTCCCGCGTCGAGGAGCTCAGGGAGCAGACCGGCGCGGTGTTCATCTCACCGTTCGACAACGCGGCGATCATCGCGGGCCAAGGCACGGCCGGCCTCGAGATCATCGACGACGTCCCCGGGCTCGCGTCGATCTGGGTTCCCGTCAGCGGTGGCGGCCTGGTCAGCGGCATCGCGGCGGCCGTGAAGGCACGAGCGCCGCACGTCCGCGTCATCGGCGTCGAGCCGGAGCTGGCCGGCGACCTGGCGGAGGGCTTCGCGAGGCGCGAGCGCGTCACCTGGGAGGCGCAGCGGACCGCTCGCACGATCGCCGACGGCCTTCGCGTCCAGGCAGTCGGCGAGCTCAACTGGCGCCACATCACGGCGTACGTCGACGACGTCGTGACGGTCAGCGAGGACGCCATCCGTACCGCGATGCGCACGATCATCCTGGAGTGCAAGCTCCTCGCCGAGCCCAGCGGCGCCGTCAGCGTCGCCGGGTTCCTCGAGCACCACGAGCTCGCCGGGCACGGCACCGCGGTCGCCGTGGTGTCCGGTGGCAACGTGGAGGCTGAGCTGTTGCGGGAGGTCCTGGCGTCGACCGGAGGCGGTCCGGGGTGAGGACGTTCGTGCTGTACACGCTCGCTCGGCTGGCGCTCTTCGCCGCCACGTTCGGCCTCATCTGGCTGGTCTTCAACCGATGGCTCGACTGGTCGACCGTCAGCGCGCTCTACACCGCGATCATCGCGATGATCGTCTCGTCCATCGTGTCGCTGTTCGTGCTCGGCTCCCTGCGGGAGGCGTTCGCCGTTCACGTCGCGGAGCGGGCCGAGCGGGCGAAGGCGGCGTTCGAGGCGCGGCGGGCCGCGGAGGACGACGACGTCGTGCCGGATGCTCCGCCCCGCGACGGCGGCGCGTCGGTGCGGCCGCGGTCGCTAGACGGCGACGGAGACGACGCAGCCCAGCAGTAGCCCCAGGGCGTAGGACAGCTCGGTGAGCCCCGTGTCGCGCAGCACCGGGACCAGCGCTGCGCCCGTCGCACCGCGCCGGACGACCGACAGGGCGTGCAGTGCCAGGGGCAGGCAGGCCAGTCCGAGCAGCGCCCACCAGGTGACGGTCGCCGCCACAGCGACCAGCGATGCCGCGGCGGCGGCCAGCAGCACGTCGTACAGGCGCCGCGAGCCGCCGTCGCCGAGCACCACGGCCAGGGTGCGCTTGCCCACCAGCAGGTCGGTGGGGATGTCACGCAGGTTGTTGGCGACGAGGATGGCGCACGCGAGGGCCCCGACGCCCGCGCCCGCCCACCACTCTCCCGCGGTGAGCCGCTCGGTCTGGACGTACGACGTTCCGACGACGGCCACGAGGCCGAAGAACACGAAGACGCTGAGCTCACCGAGGGCGCGGTAGCCATAGGGCACCGAGCCGCCGGTATAGAACCACGCGGCGACGATCGCCCCGCCGCCGACCAGGAGCAGCCACCACGAGCTGGTGGCGGCGAGCGTCAGTCCGGTGACCGCCGCCAGCGCGAAGCAGGCATACGCGGCGGTCTTCACCTGTCCGGCGGGCGCAGCGCCGGAGCCGACCAGACGCAGCGGCCCCACGCGGTTCGTGTCGGTGCCACGCACGCCGTCGGAGTAGTCGTTGGCGTAGTTGACCCCCACCTGGAGGGCGAGCGCGACGACGAGGGCGAGCAGCGCCTTCTCCCAGACGAAGGAATGGGCGTGCACGGCGATGCCGGTGCCGGCGAGCACCGGGGACACGGCCGCCGGCAGCGTGCGCGGTCGAGCGCCCTCGACCCACTGAGCTGGAGTAGCCATCGCGGCGCCCAGTGTGGCAGTCCGCGTGGGCCGAGCCGGATCCCGCCTGACGGATGTTGAGGGGTTTGGGCTGTCCGGGCGACGCAAAGGCCTCGACTAGCTTCTTGATGGTGAGCGGCGGCGCCGTTCGACGACGTACCCGGTCCGTGCAGCGGCGGCCCATAGGCTGGCGGGGTGGACAGTGCGCCGACGCTTCGACCCGTGGCGGGCGCCCCCGCCGAGGTCGAGCGGCTCGTCGCCGGCTGGCTCGCGGCCGACGACCCGCCGGCCCTCACGGTGCGCACCTCCGGCTCGAGCGGCGTTCCCAAGGACGTGGCCCTGTCGCGGCGCGCCGTCACGGCCTCCGCCGCCGCGACCCTGGAACGTCTCGGTGGACCCGGTCAGTGGGTGCTGGCCCTGCGGCCGCAGTACGTCGCGGGGCTGCAGGTCGTCGTCCGATCGGTTCTCGCCGGCACCAGCCCCGTGGTGCTCACCGAACGCGGTGGCGTGGCCGCCGCTACCGCTGCTCTGACGCATTCCCGCCGTTATCTGGCGTTGGTGCCGATCCAGCTGCACCGGATGCTGGCCAGCCCGACGGACACCAGGGCGCTGACCGGCTTCGACGCTGTGCTCGTGGGCGGTGGGGCTGTCCGGCCCGAGCTCCTGGAGCGTGCCCGCCGCCAGGCTGTCGAGGTGGTGACGACGTACGGGATGAGCGAGACCTGCGGCGGCTGCGTGTACGACGGCGTGCCGCTCGACGGGGTCAGCCTGCAGGTCGACGACGCCGGACGCGTCCTGCTCTCGGGTCCGGTGCTCTTCGACAGGTACGTCGATCAGCCGGCGCTCACCGCGCAGGTGTTGCGTGACGGGTGGCTGCACACGCCCGACCTGGGCCGGCTCGACGCGGACGGTCGACTGGAGATCCTCGGCCGGGTCGACGACATGGCGGTGTCCGGCGGCGTGAACGTGCCGCTGGCAGCCGTCCACGCCCGGCTGCTCGACCACCCGGCGGTGAACCAGGCGGCCGTGGTCGGCGTACCAGACGCCGAGTGGGGGGCTCGGGTGGTCGCCGTGCTGGTCCCCGAGGCCGGCGTCGAGCAACCCCGTCTCGATGAGCTGCGGGACTTCGTCAGCGCGGTGCACCCCCGCACCTGGGCGCCGCGGCAGGTGGTGTACACCGACGTCCTGCCGGCGCTCGAGTCGGGCAAGGTCGACGGGCTGTTGCTGCAGCGCGAGCTCGCGAGACTGCGTGTCTGAGCTCTGCGCGCGACGTCGGGCCGACGTCTTCTCCCTGCCCATGAACGTCTCGTTCCGGCGGGTGGCGCACCGCGAGGGGATGCTGCTGCACGGGCCGGCCGGTGTCGGCGAGTTCAGCCCGTTCTGGGACTACGGCGTGGCGGAGTCGGCGAGCTGGCTGGCCGCCGCGCTGGAAGCGGCCGACGTCGGCTTCCCGCCGGCGGTCCGCGACGAGGTCCCGGTCAACTGCACGGTGCCGGCGGTCCCTCCCGACGAAGCAGTGGGGATCGTGACCGGACCGCACGGCTGCACGACCGCCAAGGTCAAGGTCGCCGAGCCGGGCCAGTCCCTGGAGGACGATATCGCCCGGGTCGGCGCCGTCCGCGACGCGATGGGACCGCAAGCGCGCATCCGCGTCGACGCCAACGGCGGCTGGACAGTCGACGAGGCAGTGGTCGCGGTCCGCGAGCTCAGCCGGCTCGGACTCGAGTACGTCGAGCAGCCGACCGCCACCGTGGAGGAGATGGCCGAGGTCCGACGCTCCGTCGACGTACCTGTCGCTGCCGACGAGTCCATCCGTCGCGCAGCCGACCCGCTGCGGGTTGTGCGCCTGGGCGCCGCAGACATCGCTGTCCTTAAGGTGCAGCCGCTCGGCGGAGTGCGGGCCTGCCTGCGCCTGGCGGAGCAGATCGGCATCCCCGTGGTCGTCTCGAGCGCGTTGGAGTCCTCGGTAGGCATCGCGGCTGGTGTGGCGCTGGCGGCAGCGCTGCCCGACCTCCCCTACGCCTGCGGCCTGGCCACGACGGCTCTGCTGGCGAAGGACCTCACCGCCGCGCCGATGGCGCCGACCGGCGGCTCGATCGTCGTACGACGGGTGGCGCCCGACCCGGCCCACGTCGACGCAGCGCGGGCCGACCCGGAGACCGCCGGACGCTGGCGAGAGCGCCTGACCGCCTGCGAGGATGCCCTGCGGAGCGGGATCCGGTGAACGCGTCGACGCGCACGGCCGTAGCGGTCGTCCAGGCGCTGCGCTGGGCAGGAGTCACCGACGTGGTGCTCGCGCCCGGGTCGCGATCGGCCGCGCTCGCCGTCGTGCTGCACCAGGCCGACGCCGCGGGACTGCTTCGGCTGCACGTGCGGATCGACGAGCGAACCGCGGCGTTCCTGGCTCTCGGGCTGGCGAAGGGAAGTCACCGGCCGGTCGCCGTCGTGACCACCTCCGGGACCGCGGTCGCCAACCTGCACCCGGCGATGCTGGAGGCCTGCCACGTCGGTGCCCGTCTCGTCGTATTGTCGGCCGACCGCCCGGCAAGCATGCGTGGCACGGGCGCGAACCAGACCACCGACCAGCCGGGGATGTTCGGGCTCCGCATCCCATGCGTCGACGTCG